>JBBQVX010000049.1:0-24957 GCA_038211115.1 Elusimicrobiota bacterium
ATCGTGACGTCGCCGAGAACCTGTTCATGGGCCGTGAACTGACCCACAGGATCGGGCCGTTCGGGCTCCTCGCCGTCGGCCGGATGCGGGCTGAGACGACCAGGGCCCTGGCCGACCTGAACGTCAAGATCCCATCGATCCGACAGCAGGTCCGACGCCTGTCGGGTGGCCAGCGCCAGGCGATCGCGATCGGCCGGGCCGTCCACTGGGGTTCCCGGGTGCTGATCATGGACGAGCCAATGGCGGCCCTCGGCCTGCACGAATCGGCTCGGGTGCAGGATCTGGTCGAGAACCTGGCTGGCCGGGGACTGACCCAGATCATCGTCAGCCACAATCTCGACCACGTCTTCCGGCTGGCGACCCATGTCGCGGTGATGCGCCTCGGCCGGCTTGTCGGCCTGTACCCGACCGGCTCGACCGATCATGAGCAGGTCCTGCGCCTGATTGCCGGTCTCGGGGTCGGCAACCTGGCCCCGGCGGGTGGGCCCGAGCAGTAGCCTCACCAGCGCTCGTCTTCGACCTCGATGGAACCCTGGCCGACACGCGCGAACTCGTCAGGCGGGGCTGGCAGCGGCTGGCTGCGGCGCACGGGATCGCGCTGAGCGAGGACGACCTGCGAAGTCGGGCCTACGGGCGGCGCACCCGGGACGTGCTCACCGACCTGTTCCAGCTGCCCCCCGACGAAATCGAGCGGCTCATGGCCGCCGCCATCGACGACAAGACCGCCGAGGTGGCCGCCGGATCGCCCATCGTCGAAGTCCCCGGCGCGGTCGCGTTCGTTCGGGCCGCGCTGGCTGCCGGTTTTCGGACGGCCCTGGTCAGCTCGGCGTCACGGGCCAATGTCGGCTTGGCCCTGACGTCACTGGAGCTGACCGACGCGTTCGAGCTCGTGATCGACGCGGGCCAGGTTTCCGCCGGGAAGCCAGCCCCCGAGCCATACCTCCTGGCGGCCGCCCGGCTGAGGGTGCCGCCCGCAGCGATGATCGTGTTCGAGGATTCAGTGGCCGGGATCGCTTCGGCCCAGGCGGCCGGCTCACGCTGCGTCGGGATCGCCAGCTGGGAATCGCCCGATCGGCTCCAGGCGGCCGACCTGGTGATCGCGGACTGGGCCGACTGGACCCCGGCCGGGATCGTCGATGCGCTGGCGCGCTCGGCCTAGACAGCCACCGATCCACTCACGGCCGGCTCGAGCGGGCGGACCCGGGTGGCCGGATCCGCTCGACGGTGACCTTTCCGAGGACCTCCTGGTAGGTGGCGATCGCGAGCCGCCCGCCACCGATCGACAGGGCGTTGGCGGTGCCCGCCGCCGCACCGGCGGCGAGCGCCTCCTCGACCGCCCTGCCCTCGGCCAGGGCGACTGCCAGGCCCGCGCTGAACGCGTCGCCTGACCCGACCGCACTGCTGGCCGCCACCGGCGGCACGCTGATCCGCCACAGGCCGCTCGCGGCGCAGGCCACGGCGCCGCGGGGACCGTCGGTCACAACGGCCAGTCCGGCCCCGATCTCGACCAGTCGTACGGCGGCAACCTCGGCAGGCCGGCCATCGCTGCGGCTCGCAAGTTCGGCGCCGAGAGCTTCCTCCAGGCTGATCTTGATCACGTCGGGCTGGGCGGCGGCGGCACTCAGCAGGGCCGGGCCCGAAGTATCGACGAGACAGGGACGGCCGGCGGACCGGGCGAGCCTGACCAGGACGCCCGGCGCGTCCGGGCCGGATCCGGTCGGGAAGCTCCCAGCGAGCACGACGAAGTCGGCCGCCGGCAACAACTCGGACTGCAGGAGGACCTCGAGCGCCTCGACCTCCGCTGGACTGACCGGCGAGGTCGGCTCGTACAGCAGGAGCGAGCGGCCTCGCCTATCGAGCAGGACGGACGTCGTGCGCGCCTCAAGGGCAGTCTCGACGAAGCGCGGATTCAGGCCCTCACCCGCCAGCGCCTCGACGATCCAGCGCCCGCCGTGGCCGCCGGCATAGCCGGTGGTGGCGACGATCGCGCCCAGGGCATGGGCAACCCGGGCCGCGGTGATTGCCTTGCCGCCGGGCAGGACGATCAGTTCCAGCGGTCGGAGGACAGTGCCCTCGGCAAAGTGTTCGACCCGGGCCGTCCGATCGATCGCCGGACTCGGCGCGATGCACAGGATCATCGCGGCGGGACGGCCACCTCGGCAGCGGGCACCTCGCCGAGGGTCGCCAGCACCGCCGCACGGTTGGCAATCCCCTCCGCCCCACCCCGGCCGCGCAGGCTGAGGGCCGCCGTCGCCGTGGCGAACCGGGCGGCGTGGCCGACGTCCGGGCTGCGCAGGAGCGAGTCGAGGAAGCCGGAGAGGGCGGCGGGATGGTTCCAGTCGAGGAACGGCCCGCTCCGAGAACGAACGGGCAGGTAGAGATAGACCGACAAGCCGGCAAGGCCCGCGCCGAGGCCCCACAGACGCCGCCGCGCGGCTCCGTCGCCGCGCGTGCGCGCGAGGAACAGCGCCGCGATCAAGGCCGCGGCCGGCAGGTTCGAGCCGGTCAGCGCCGCGGCGGCGGGGACGGCGAGCAGGATGGCGCCGAGCCAAAGCTTCTCCTCGCCCTTCGCCGTGGGGCGCCCCGACAGCGCGAGCCAGAGGAGGCCGGGTGCCAGCAGGATCAAGTCCAGGCGGTTGGCGAGCAGAAGCCCGCATAAGTAGCAGAACGCGGGCCACAGGCGCTCCGCGGGGTCCTCGGACAGGCGCTCCGCGAGCGCGATCAGCCCGACGGCGCCGAGCACCCACAGCGAGTACATCTCCGAGACCTGGGAGACGGCCCAGAACGACGGATTGAGGGCGAGGCACGCCGCCGCCGCCAGCGCGGCGATTCCTCCGCGTTTTTCGCGGACCATCTCCGCGATAAGCGCGCACGCGGCCGCGCCCGCCGCCGCAGACAACAGGTTGAGCCGGTAGGCCGGGTTGCCGAGCGGGACGACGGACGCGAGGCGCGCGAGCAGCACGTACAGCGGATAGCTCGTCGGATGCGCGATCCCGAGGGTCGCGGCGGCGACGCTCATCTCGCCGCTGTCGCGCCATGGGGCGAGCGCGGGGGGGAGCTTCGCCAAGTACAGCGAAAGCACGCCGAAGAACACGCCAAAGCTCATCGTTTACCCGTCGCGAGGGCGCGGGCCTTCGCCGACCACGCCGCGGAGCGCGCGTCCGCGGGATCGAGCGCCGCCGCCGAGGCGAATGCGTCGGCGGAGTCGGCCCAGCGCTTCGCGGCCCACAGGCGAGCGCCGAGCGCGGCCCACGGGCGGGCGGACCGCGGCTCGCGACGGACGGCCTCGCGATATGCGGCCTCGGCCTCGGCGTCCTTGCCGGCGCGCTCGAGCGCGACCCCGAGGTTGCTCACCGGCTCCGCCTTCTCCGGCTCGAGCGCGGCGCCCGCGGCATAGGCCCGCCGGGCCTGCTCCCAATCGCGGCGCTCCATCGCGCGCCAGCCCGCGACGCCGAGCGCGTACGACGCGGACGGCGTCACCCACAGCGCGTCGGGGGCGACCTCGGCCGAAAGCTCGAGCCACGGCACGGCGGCGCCATCGCCGCGCTCCGACGCCTCGAGACCGCGCTGGTACGGGACGAACGCGGCGAGCGCGCGGTCGCGGTAGCGCGCCGCGGCGGCCTCGCGCGTCCAGCGGATCGCCAGCGTCTCGCGCAGGGCCGCGCCGTCCGCGAACGCCGCCTTCGGCGCCAGGGGCCGGCGGAGCAGCCCGGCCGGCGCGAGCTCCGCGCCGGGCAGCACGCGGTCGTTCAGCGTCGAGTACCAGAGCCGGCCCGAGGAGCGCCAGCGCGCCTCGACCTCCCGGCGCCGCGCCTCCTTTTCGTCCTTCGTCAGCGAGCGGAAATCGGCGCCGTAGCCGCCGGGAAAGACCACGCCGCCGCGGTCGCGCAGCTCCACGTCGCGCCGCAGGCCGCTCGCCTTCGTCAGGAACGAGAGCGAGTAGAACGTGTCGTCGCCCCCATCCATCACGAGCAGCGCGCCGGGCGGGAGTTCCCGCAGGATGGCCCTTCCATAATCGTAGGCCAGGAAGTCGTTGCGGCGCGACGCCGCCAGCGCGTCGGGGGCCATCGAGACCGCCGCCATGACGGCGGCGAATCCCGCGAAGGCGGGGATGCGCGCGCCGAGGACGGACAGCCCCGCCGCGATCAGCGGGACCGCGCCGAGCAGCGGCAGCAGGTAGAAGCGCTCGAGCGCCCCGCTCGTCTGCGCGTCGAAGCCGGGCCGGCCGATGAAGAGGAAGAGGGGGCCCGCCGTCAAAATCCAAACGGCGGCGGCCTCGATCCGCAGCTTCAGGCCCGAGCGCTCCCAGCCGAGCGCGCCGACCGCGGCGAGCGCGATCCCCGCAGGGCCGAACACGCCGCCCGCGGCGCGCAGGAAGCGCCACAGCTGCGCCCACAGCTCGACGGGACCGAAGCTCCGCGCGCCCTCGACGGTCAGAGCGAAGGTCCCGTAGTCGCGGCGCAGCAGGAGGCGCCAGAACGCGGCGGCGGTCGCGGCGTGGTCCCAGTCGACCGGCGGCGACTTGAGCGCGCGCAGCAAGATCGCGAGATGCAAAGAGAAACCGAGCGCCGTCCCGAGCGCCGCGCACGCGAGCGCCACGGGCCACTTGCCCTTCTTGCCGAGCCCCGCGGCGAGCAAGGCGGGAAGGACGAGCACGAGCGTCTGGTGCGCGCCGAGCCCAAGCCCGAAGACGAGGCCGAGCGCCGCGGCCGGGCCCGGCGACAGGAGCCGGTCGCCGGACGCCGCGACGATCCACAGCAGGCCCGCGCCAGACAACGCGAGCAGGGAGAACACCTCGGCGACCGCGCTCTGCTCGCGCCACAGCGGCGAAAGCCCCAGCAGGACGACGGCGCCGAGCCGGGCCGCGCGCGGCGCGCCGAGGCGCTTCAACGCGTCGGCGAGCACGGCGAGCGCCGCGGCGCCGCACAGCGCCGACAGCAGGTTGCAGCGGTACGCCCAGTCGCCGAGCGGCAGAAGCGTGCCGAGCGCCTTCGCGAGGACGGTCCACGCCGCGTAGCCGGGCGCGTGCGGCACGCCCCACGACGCGGCCGCGGCGGCGAGCTCGCCGGCGTCGCCCGTCGTGACGGAGGGCGCGGCCTGAAGGATGCCCAGCGCCGCGAACGCGAGGAACAGGACGACGGACTCAAGCATGGCCCGCGCGCCTCCGCAGGGCCCACTCGAGCAGGAACAGGAAGCCCGCGAGCAGAAGCCAGCGGCCCGACGCGAACGGCCGCAAGCGGCGCACCGCCTCCTCGCGCGGGCGCGCCTCGGGCAGGAGAGCCAGGAGCTCCTCGGGACGAGCGGTCGCGAGGTCGACGAACTTGCCGCCGCCGGCGGCGGCGGCCTTCGTCAGCCAGCCCCGGTCCATCGGCTCCTCCTGCGCGGGCTCCCACGCGAAGCGGACCTCGTCCTCGCCCCACGGCCGGCCGCGCACGCGCGCCGACGCGCGCAGCTTCTGCGCGCCGGGAACGAGGCCCGTCAGTTCGATCGCGTACGCGCCGGGCTCGGTCTCGCGCGCGGCGACCTCGCGCGCGCGCCCGTCGGGACCGGTCCACGTCACGGACACGCGCGTGTCCGCCGCCGGCGCGGGGCCAAAGCCCTCGTCGAACACGCGCAAAGACAAGCGCGCGGGCTCGCGCGGCGGCACGCGGTCGGGCAGCGGCGCGAACTTCACCTTCGACAAGTCGAGGCCGCCGGTCAGGTACTGGACCGCGCGCGTCCAGAACCGCGCGTAGAAGCCCGCCGCGTCCGGATCGGCCGCCGCGCCGAGCTTCCACCGCCACGAGCTGTCGGTGCTGATCAGCATGACCTTGCCTCGCCCGAACGGCCGGACGGCCGCGACGGGCAGCGGCTTCCCGTCTTCGGTGGTCTGGGAAGGATGAGAAGCCAGGACGGTCGCGCCCGGCCGCGTCGACGCGAAGCGGCCCCAGCCGTCGAGCGGCGGCAGCGCGGCCCACGCGCGCCGCGAGAGCTCGGGCGTCTCGTACAGGCGCACGAGCGGGTGCTCGGGCGCCCCGGGCTTAGGAGAGAATAGTCCGGGAATAAAATCGGGGCTGTGCGACGACAGCACCACCGGCAGCACCTCCTCGAGCGGGGAGTTCTTATAGCCGCCTGCGGAGAACGCGTTGTCGCCGCCCTTCACGAGCAGGGCGCCTCCGTTCGCGACGAAGCGCTTGAGCGCGTCGAGGTACTGCGGCGGAAGGTGGAAGCGCGCGGCGGAGAAGTTCTCGAGGATGAACAGGTCGAATTGCGGCAGCGCGCGGCTGAAGATCTCCTCGACGGGGAACGGAATGAGCGAGAGCTCTCGGTCCGGCGCGGGCGACGGGTTCTCCGGATTCCTCAAAATCACGAACGAGACGAGCTCGTGGTTGGGGTCCGCCTTCAGGAACTCGCGCAGCGCGGAGTACTCGGCGCTCGGGCGCCCGGCCAGGTACATGATCCGGTATTTCTGACGCACCGTCTCGACCCGGAACTCGCGGGAGCGCTCGCGTCCGCCGCCGGAAGCGACGAGGCGCATGCGCGCCGTGCCGAGCGCGTCCGCCGGCGCCGCGAGGTCGGCCTTGAACGTCTCGACGTCCGCGACGACGCGGCGCTTCACGCGCCCCTCTTCGCGCCAGCCGCCGGGCGCGCCCTCGTCGGCGACCGACAAGGTCACGACCGCGTCGAGCCCCGCGAGCCCCGTCGCCTCGATGCTCGCCGACACCGGGATCACGCCGTGCAGGAACGCGAAGTCGGGCGCCTTGAGGTCGAGGAACGCGGCGCCGGTCTCCCGCTTCGAGGGGCCCGCGCCGAGCGCGTCGACGGGGGAGCCGAGGCCGGCCAGGATGCGGCCGAGGTCGCCGCCGCCTTCGGCGACGCCGTCGGTGATGAGCCACGTGCGCGCGGGGGGGCCCTCCGCGGGGAGGGCGTCGGGGAGACTCTGCTCGGGCTTGAACGCCGTCCCCTCGGGAACGGCCGAGTCGAGCTTGTCGAGCGTGCCGAGCGGCCGGGCGCGGTCCGACACGAGCGTGACGGCGACGTCCGCGCGGGATTCGAGCTGCGCCTTGTGCTTCTTCAGCCAGGAGACGGCCTGGCCGAGGCGTGAGCCGCCCGCGGGGGCCTTGCCTTTCATCGGGTGGCCGGTGTCGAGAAGGATCAGCAGGCGGGGCTTCGTGAGAACGCCCTCGCGGGTGAGGATCACGGGGCGGAGCAGGGCTAACATGAGCGCGAGGACGGCCAGCCCTCGAAGGACGAGCAGGGGGCGACGCGCGGGGGAGCGGGAGGCGTGCCACGAGTAGGCGGCGAGCAGGAGAACGGCGACGGCGTAAGAGAGCGCGCCGGCGCCGGATTCGAGAGCCCAGCTCATTGCGCGCCGCCGCGGAGCTTGTCGAGGATCGCGGCCTGATGCACCGCGTCGGCTTTATAGGAGCCCGTCAGAGAGTACATCACGATGTTGAGAGTGAGGCGATGCGCGAGCTCGCGCTGGGCCTCGCCGCCGGGGACGCACTGGCGCAGCGGCTTGCCGAGCGCGTCCTTGGCCCACGTGCCGAGCGCGTCGTCTCGCGTGTACAGCACGGCGACGCGGCCGGACCACTCCGCGCCTTCGACGGCGCCCTGAACGCGGACGCGGCCGGCGGGGCCGCGAAGCAGGAAGAACGTGCGGTATAAGACGTGGTCGGCGGGAAGCGGCTTGAGATCGGAGTCGGGGAGGACGCGGGAGAGCTCGCGACGGACCCAACGGTCGAAGGAGCCGGGGGGGCCGCCGCCGGAGTCCTCGATCCAGAGGAAGCCGCCGCCCGAGATGTACTGACGTAAGCGGCGGAGTTCGTCGTCGCGCAGCTCGGGCGGAGCCGACGCGCCCGCCAGATACAAGAAGGGGGAGGAAAAGAGCGCGGGGTCCTTGAGGGAGATCACGCGCCGGTCGAGGGAGACGCGGACGCTCGTGACTTCGCCGAGCCAGGCGGAGACGTACGAGGGAGCGTCGGGGTAGGGATCCCAGTTCTCGCCGATCTGCAATTGAGTCCAAATGAATCTGTCTCCTTGCTGCGCGGAGGCCGGAGACACGAAAAGAAGCAGCAAGGCGGCGACCGCGCCGTAAGACGCGGAAGTGCTTCTTCCGCTCGCCGTTGAAGAGGGGCCGAACGTATTGAGCGCGGTCGGCAACGCTAGGGCCATCTCGAGCAGCAGCATGAGACCGGCGATGATCAGAAACCACATCGACAAATCATGGCCATAGACGGCGTCGATAAACTCTTGATCGAGAGAGTCCACGTCCACGGGACGCCATGGAGGGGAGTTCGCGGGAAGCAAATCGCTCTCGCCGCGTGAAGAGTCCAAATTCGCGGCGTAAGCGACCGTACGGGCGCCGTCGTCGAACGTGTATAAGCCCGGCATCACGGCTTCGGGTAAAACGGCTTTGCGGTCGGAAACATCCAAAGTCGTACGGCGCCCGTCGGGGGAACGAACGGCCACCCGATCGGGCGCGGCTTCGCCGCGTGTCCATGATTGGGTGATGGGGTCGCCGACCTTGATTTTGCGGACTGCGTCCGCTGACTCGGCGACGGTCAACGACAGTGCGGCTTTAGCCCACGGGATGAATAACGGCTTGAGACCGAGGTTTGTCCAATTCGCATCCAACGGAGTCGACCACACCACGGCGCGGCCGCGGCCGACGGCGCCGGAGACCAGCAGCGGCGCGCCACCGGCGTCACCGACCCATGATTGGGAACCGGCGGCGGGCTCCAAACGGAAACGGCGAGTGATCGAGATTTTCGTCAAATCCAATTCATTCCAATTGTCGACCGCCTCGCCGGCAAGGAGCACCTTCAAGCCATTCGTCGCGGAGGGCTCCACGGGAGAACCGAACCGCGACGGCAGCCATGGGTACGCCGCCAAATCCGCCTCGGTCGCGCGAGCGCCCGGAAGAAACCATACGCCGCCGCCGCGCGCGGCGAAGCTTTCCAAGCCCGCCGACAAACCGGGCTGAGGACGCGCCGCGTCGGCGACCAGGACCGTGCCGTACTTCGACAGATCCGCCTCGTTCCAACGCGCGGCCTCCAAAAAATCCGCTTCGCGGCCGGCCAACGTCTCTTTCCCGCCGCCGAATAATTCCCGCAGGAACCACCCCGGCTTGCCGGCCCGATAGAAGGACGGATCCGAGTAAAGCACGAGGACGCGCGGGCTCGGCCGGTGCGCGATCGAATAAAAGACCTCATCATCCGCGGCTAGGGCGTCGGCACTCGCGGCCGCCCGGCCCGCCCACGCGGGCGCGCCCGGGTTCTCCGCGTCGGTAAGAGCCAGGACCGCACGGGCCTCGCCGCCGGCGGGGGCGGAAGCCGAGGTCGAGCCCGCGCGGTGCTCGCCGACCCACAGGTCGAGCGGCGTCGAGACGGGGGCGCCGGAGGCCGCGAGGCGGACCTCGAGACGCGGAGCGCGGGCGCTCGAATCCGGGGCCGGGCCCGCGGACGAGAGCCATGCGTTCGGGAGGGCGGGAAAGCGCAGGCCTATGATCGCGGCGCCCTGGGCGGGAGGGGGCGAGGCCCCCCGCAGGGCGTGCTCCGCGCCGTCGCCGAGGACGACGACCGCGCGCTTGCGGCCTCGCGGGGATTCCTCGAGGAGGGCCTTCGCGGCCGACAGCGCGGCGACGGCGTCCGTACCGCGCCAGCCGGGGCGGGCGGCGGCCAGGGCGGCGTCGGCGGCGCGCGCGTCGCCCCAGGCGAGCGGCGCCTTGAGCTTCTCGTCGAACACGCCGACCGCGACGCGGTCGCCGCTCGCCAGCCGCTTGAGCAGGCGGCGGCCCGCGGCCTGCGCCGCGTCGAAGCGCGGGCGGACGCCGTCGCGCGCGCGCGTCGAGTACGACGCGTCCAGCAGCAGCACGAGGTCGAGGCCATCGCCCGCGGCCGCGGCGTCGCCGCGCCGCGCGGGGGCGGCCGCCGCGACGATCAAGGCCGCGAGCAAGGCGCAGCGCGCGGCCAGCAGAATCCTCTCGCGCAAGCGCGCCTTGGGGCGCGCGCGCGCGTCGACCGTCTTCAGCAAAGTCAGGTCGGAGAACGCGATCTTCCGCGCGGTCCGGCGCGACAGCAGATGCAGCAGCACCGGCAAGCCCGCGAGCGGAAGCGCCCAGAGGGCGGACGGGAAGCCGAATCTCACCGCGAGAGCAGACGCCCGAGCGCCGCCTCCCAGTGACCGCCGGTCTCCGCGACCGCGTACGCGACGCCGCCGCGCCGCAGCGACCCGGCGTACGCGTCGGCCTGCCGCGCGAACGCGGCGCGGTACGCGGGCGCCGCCTCCCGCGCGTCGACGAACAGCGGCTCACCGCCCTCGAGCCCCTCCATCAGGCAGGGGCCCTCGTACGGGAAGTCGCGCTCGTCGGGGTCGATCACGCGCACGACGAGCACCTCATGCCGGCGCGCCGACAGCGCGCGCACCGCCTTCAGCGCGCCCGCGGTGTCGCCCATCAAATCCGAGATCAGCACGACCATCCCGCGCCGCGGCAGCTCCTCGGCCGCGGCCTCGATCGCCTTCCCGAGATCGGCTTCGCGTGAGGCGGCGGCCGCCGTGAGCGCGTCGTCGAACGCGCCGAGCTGGGCGGCGCCCGCGCGCGGGGGCAGCGCTAGCTTGGCCTGCGTCCCGAACGTCGCGAGCCCCGCCTCGTCGCCCTGCGCCAAGGCGAGCCACGCCACCGCCGCGGCGATCCTGCGCCCCAAGTCGAGCTTGGATTGGCGGCCGGCGCCGGCGTAGGCCATCGACCCGGAGACGTCGAGCAGCGCGAACACGGGGATGCGGTCCTCGGCGCGGAACTCGCGCACATAGAAACGGTCGAGGCGCGCGTACGCCTTCCAGTCGATGCTGCGCGACTCGTCGCCGTACGAATACGGACGGTGCTGCGCGAAGTCGCGCGAATGCCCGCGCGCGAGAGTGCGGTGCTTGCCCGGAGCGCCCGACAGACCGGAGGCGCGTCTTGGAGACAGCGCCAAACCCTTCAGCCGGGCCTGGGACGCCGGCTCAAGCCACCGCATTGACCTCGAGCAGGCGCTCGATCAGATCGTCCGCCGCCACGCCCTCGGCCTCCGCCTGGTAGTTCAGCACGAGGCGGTGCCGCAGCACGGGCTTCGCGACGCGCACGAGGTCCTCCGCCGACGCGACGAGGCGGCCTTCCAAGAGAGCTCTCGCCTTCGCGCCGAGCACGAGCGCCTGGCTCGCGCGGGGCGACGCGCCCCACGACACCCACTGCCGGACGCTGTCGGACGCGAGCTCGTCCTTCGGCCGGGTCGAGCGAACCAGCCGCACGGCCATGTCGACGACGGGCGCCGGCACGGGCACGCGCCGCACGAGCTCCTGCAGGTCGAGCACCTCGGCCGCGGTCAGCACGGGCTTGAGATCGGGAACGCCCGCGCCGGTCGTCTCCGTCACGATCCGCGTTTCTTCCGCGAGCGACGGATAGCCGAGAAGCGACTGCAGGAAAAAGCGGTCGAGCTGCGCCTCGGGCAGCGGATACGTCCCTTCCTGCTCGATCGGGTTCTGCGTCGCCATCACGAAGAACGGCCGCGGCAGCGCCAAGGTCTGCGCGCCCGCGGTGACCTGCCCTTCCTGCATCGCCTGGAGCAGGGCGGACTGCGTCTTCGGCGGCGTGCGGTTGATCTCGTCGGCGAGCACGAAGTTCGCGAACACGGGCCCCTTCACGAACCGCAGCGAGCGAGCGCGCGTCACGGGGTCCTCCTGCAGGATCTCGGTGCCGGTGACGTCCGAGGGCATCAGGTCGGGAGTGAACTGCACGCGCGAGCTCTGCAGGTCGAGAATCCGGGCGAGGCTCGTCACGAGCAGGGTCTTCGCAAGCCCCGGCACGCCCTGAAGCAGGCAATGTCCCCGCGCGAACAAGGCGATCAGCACCTCGTCCACCGTCCCCTGCTGGCCGATGATCACATGGCCGAGCTGGTCGAGAATCGCGGCGCGGGCCTCGCGCAGGCGCTCGGCTTTCTTGACGTCGTCCTTGCTCTCGCTCATCCCGGTAGGGTAGCGCTTTTTTTGCTCAGGCTCCAGACGATGAACGCGACGATCAACAGCGCCGCGCCGCCGCCGATCATCAGCTTGCGGGAGGGGAGCTCCTCTTGGATCGGGATGCGCGGGCTCGAGGCGAGGAGCCCGGGCACGGCGCTCGGCCCGGCCTTGAGCGCCGCGAGCGTTCCGACGAGCAGCTCGTCGGCGGCGGGGCCGCGGCCGAACAGCTGGTAGCCCCAATAGCCCCAAGGGAGATAGCCGACGGCCATCTTCTCGTCCGCCTTGCCGGGCGCCCACGAGTACACGCCGACGGGCCCCGCCGCGGTCGGCGCCGAGCGCACGGGCGCCGTCTGCGCCGAAGGCACCCCGGCCGAGGCGGCGGTCATCTCGCGCACGATCGCGGCCTGCTCGGCGGGCTTCGTCGCGTCGGCCTCCGCGAGCTTCAAGAAAATGATCTCCGACCCGGAGCCCTGGATCACGAGCACGAATCCCTTCGCGGCCTCCGAATCGATCAGCGAGCGAGCGCGCAAGCCGCCGCCGAGTGCCAGCTCCAGCTGCCCGTCGAGGCTGCGCGCGACGCCGCTCGACTGGATCGCGCCCTCGACCGCGCCGACCTGCAGCGCGCCGAACAAAGACGACATCATCGCCTCGGGGGCCGCGCTCAAGAGCACGCCCACGTGCGCGACGCCCCCGGCCGCGAACAGCGCGACGATCAGCTTGTCCTCGCCGCCGATCTGCGCCCGAAGGAGCTGAACCGCGAGCCCGTTGCGGAACACCTTGGTCTCCACGCGTCCGCCCCAGCGGTAGTCCTTCTTGCTCGCGTCCTTCAAGCCCGTCAGCACATCGTTCAGATAGCCGCGCACGCCCGCCGGGTTGTCGAGCGGCGCCCCGGGCGCCTTCTTCACGATGAACGAGCTGGTCTCCGGTCCCTTGAGCGCGATGACCGCGTTGCGGACCAGGCCTTTGTTCGTCACGTCGGTCCAGCCCGGGGGGGCCTCTATCGTGGGCTTCGGGCGAGGGGCGGCGTGCGCCCAAACCGCGAGGAGAAGGGGCGCGATGGCGAGGGCGGTTCTCATCGAGGGACGTAGTTTATCAGATAGTTCAGCGCACTTCCGAGAGATTGAAATTGGGATTTTCGATGATCCCGAGGCGGTTGCCGAACGGGTCCTCGACCGCACCGACCTTGATCCCGCCGCCGACGTCCGTCACCGCGTCGAGCTTGGTCGCGCCGAGGCCGATCAGGCGCTGGAACTCCTTCTCCGCGTCGGCCGTACCCCACAGCGGCTGCGGCCCCGCGATGCCGGCGCTGCCGTCCGGGATCAGCCCCAGCTCGAAGCCGCCGACCGAAAATCCGACGTAGAACGGCTGGTCGTAGTGCGGCTTCACGCCGACGACCAGCTCGTACCAAGCTTTCGCCTTGGCGAGATCACCCACGGGATAAATCGCCGTTCTAAGACCGAGAAACATGTTTTGCCTCCGCGACGGGTACCGACAGGATGATGCACAAAACGGCGCCGCCCGCGACCAGGTGCTTGATCGTATGTCCGCTGAGCGGGCACGACGAGAACACCTGACGGTCGAAGCGCTCGAACAGCTTGGCGGCCGCGTACAAGGCCAAAGCCGCACCGAGCCTGCGGCCGTTCAGATGACGGCGCTCGTACATGAGAAGAATGGCGGGGATGAGCAGCAGCGGGAGAAACTGGACCAGAGCGTACGCCCGCAGGTCGCCCGCGCCGCGCGTCTCCGACCAGTACCAGTACAGCGCCGAGGCGACGCCGGCGATCAGCAGGGGCCACAACGTCTTCGACTTCGCGGGCAGCGTCCTCTCGTCCAGCAGCAAAGAAAAGAGCGCCATGAACGCGACCGTCATCGGCAGGCGGTCCCACAGCAGCGCGGGCGTCGAAGGCTCGTAGTGATAATAGCCGGACCCGAAGCTCACGAGCAGCACGCCGAGGCTCAGCGCGAGATAGCCGGGGCGGCTGCCGGGCTCCTTCACGCGGCGGCTTCGCGCCAGGCCGTAGAGCCCGACCAATAAGAACGGGAGGTTCGAGGCGACGTTCCAGAAATTGGGCACGCCGAAAAACGTCCGCGTGTCCGCGAAAAAGTGATAGCCGGGATCCTGGGGAATGCGGCCGTGGAGCAGCATCGAAAGGGCCGCGAACGCCGAGATGAGGCCCAGGACGATCGCGCGGCGGTTCTCCTTCACCCGCCCAGTGTAGAAAAATCCGCGCGGGCGCGTCAGCTTTGAGTCGCGTCCTCGGAATAGGGCGCGGCCCAGCGGGTGAGCCAGCGCCAGGCGCGGTAGACCCAGGTCCTCTTAAACCAAGCGCGCCTCGCGGCCCGCGCAGCGGCCTCCTGCTCGGCCTTGAACGCGGGCAGCTCGCGCGCCAGACCCTCGGCCATGTCCGCCGGGAAATACGCGCTCAGGTGAAAGGACCCTCGCGCCAAAAGATCCGCGAGGAGCGCCTTGTGCAGCTCCGGCTGCTTCAGCGTCTCGCGCCAGCTCGCGTCGTAGCCGCCGGCGCGGTCGTGCAGGTCGAAGACGACGGCGAGGCCCATCGCGTCGTACTGCGCGCGCGCGGCGCTCTTCTCGTTCGCCATCTCCGTCTTCGACAGCGAGGGGCCGTTTCCTTCGAGAGAACCGAAGCGCGCCATCGCGAGCGCCTTGCCGACGACGTCGTCGCCGTACACGAGATCCAGGAACGCGGCGAGTCGCGCGTCGCCGGGCTTCTCGCCGGCAGACGTCGGGGTGCCGAGCGCGGCGAGCGGCATGTCCCCGCGCGCCGCGGCGCGCAGCAGCGCGAACGACCACCACGCCTCGGCGGTCATGCGTTCGGGATTTAGGAACGCGCCCTTGTATCCGCCCTCGAGCAGGCCGGTCAAGGTCCGGTTCTCCATGGTCGGGAACCGGTCGCTCAAGTTGATCATGTTCGAATGGTCGGTCACATATCGGGAGGCTTTCTGGGGACGCAGCGCCTCGTACGGGAGCGCGGTGACTGCGTCCCCGACGAACGCGTTCCAGCCGAGCCCGGCCAAGGCGCGCCACTGGGCCTCGAACACCTTCACGACCCGCCCGAACGCGCCTTTATCCACCTTGAGCGCGCCGCCGTCGCGCAAGGAATCCTTGCTCGTGTGCATATGCACGCTGTACAGCCCGCCGGGCAGGGCTTCCTGCACGCGCTCGAGTGTCGCCGTGAAATCGGCCCAATCCTGCGGCGTGTTCCGGTGGTAGCGTCCGCCCTGCGCGTTGCCGGTGTTGAGCTCGAGGGTATTGGGGCCGGCGCGGGTGACGCCGTCGGCGATGATGCGCCAGCCTTTGGGCATGGCGGCTCTCACGCCGGACACGACCTTGCGCCAGACCTTCTCCCAGCGGTCCTCGGACAGCGAGCGGTTCCTTTCCCAATCGCCCCGCTCGTCCTCGTCGAGGGCTTTCTTGCCTTTAAACAGCTGGTCCAGATCCATCCGGCCGATCTGCTTGTTGACCAGAAATTCCAGCTCGTAGGAGAAGGTGTAGTCCTCGTCGAACGCGGGCGGCCCGCGCACGCGCGGGGGATTCTTGGCGAGGCGGTGCATCAGCTTCCGGAATTTTTCGGGCTTGAGGAGCGAGACATGCCGGAGGTCGCTCGCGAGCCCCTCGGAGAGGACGGCGGGCTGGTCGGCGGTCGTTTCGGGATCGCCTTTCCACGTGCCTTTCAGCTTTCCGGAGTCGCCGTCGAAAAATTCGCCGAGCTTCTCGTTGTTGGCGGCTTTGAGGGAGGCGGCGATGACTTTTTGAGTGGGAGCGTCGTCGCGGGCGGGGGCGGCGGTCATCAGGGGGGCGGGCTTGAGCGCGATCGGGAGGACGGGGAGGACGGGAGCGACGAGAAGCGCGATGGGCTGGAGGACGGCGGGCGCGGCGACGATCACGGATTGGAGCGCGGGCGCGGGGGTCAGGCTCACGCTGGGGGTCAGGGGTGTCCAGACGCCGAGGCTCGGCGCGGGCAGGACCGACGGCAGGAGGGCGGGAGCAGAGGCCGTCGTGGTGAGACCGGGTTCAAGGACGGCGATACGGACGACGCCGGCGCGCGCGGAAAGGGGGCGCGCGCAGAGCGCAAGGAGCAGGAATCGCGAGATAAGCCGGTTCACGTTATTAAGGATAGGGGAATTGAAGTCAGGGCGCCTGGGCCATCGGGGAGCCCTCGGAGGAAAAAGGGCCTACCGAGTGAGTCGCGCCGAATTCACTGGTGATAATCACTCGTCCCGGGACGAGTGATTATCATGAGCATGGCCTTATTCCGGGAACGTCAGCACGAGCTTCCCGACCGTATCGCCCGCCTCGAGCGCCCGGTGCGCGTCCGCGACGCGCTCGACGGGAAACTCCGTGACCGGCGCCTTCTTCAGCCGCCCGCTCTTCATCCACCCCGTGATCGCGTCGAACCCCGCCTGGGCGAAGTCCGAGCGCTCCGTGAGGAACACCACGTTAAAGCCCAGCACCGCGCGGTTGGTCGCCGTCATGTCGAGGGGGGAGAACCGAGGCACCCGCAGCCAATTCCAAGCCAAAGATAATTTGGAAGGCCGCCCGCCCCGAGGGAACATCTCCGCGAAGCCGTACATCACGAGCCGCCCGCCCAGCTTGAGTCTCTCGAAGCCGGGCCGCGGCGTCGTGATCCCGTTCGCGTCGAAGATCGCGTCGAAGCCCGACGGCGCCAATGCGTCGATCTCCTTCCAGAGCGAAGGCCCGCGCACGACGACCGAGGAAGCTCCGAGCGCGAGCGCGACTTCCGCCTTTTTCAAGGATCCCACGACCGCGATCGACTTGCACCCCGCCAGCGCAGCCTGCTGAAGGAGCGCCGTGCCCACGCCGCCCGCCGCCGAATGCACCAGCAGCGTCTCGCCCGCGACGACCTTGGCGACTTGATGCAGCGCATGATAGGCCGTAAAGTGAACTCCCGGAATGCCCGCGCAATCCGAGAACGACCAGCCCGGAGGAATGGGCCGAAGCCGTTCCGGGGAAGTCAGCTGGACCGACGCGTAACCGCCGAAGCGCGTGAACCCGAAAACCCAGTCCCCGGGCTTAAACGAAGGGGAGTCGCTCGCATCCACCACCCCCGCGTACTCGAACCCCGGCGTCAAAGGATAAAGCCCCTTCGCGGCCTCATACCAGCCCTCGCGCACGATCGTGTCCGCGTAGTTGATGCCCGCGGCGCGCACCCGCACGCGCACCTGCCCCGGACCCGGCACGGGATCTTCCTCGGTGACGAGCTCCAGCGCGTCGTGCCCGCCGGGACGGCGGACGATCACTCTCTTCATGAGGGCGCATTATAGTAGGTATAATGCCGCCCATGGGACAACAGGCTGGAATTAGAGAGATTCTCGTCGCGGGCGGACCCGTTCTCATCGGGATGATCCTGCTTTCGATCTACTGCGTCGCCTTGATCTGGGAGCGCTGGAAGTTCTTCAAGAAGAGCACCGGCGGAGCCGTCGAGTTTCTGGCGAAGGTCCGCGCCGCATCGGACGCCGGCAAGCTCCCCGACGCCGCCCAGCTCGCCAAGAGCCATAAGGGGCTCGCCGGCCCCGTCGTGACGGCCACGCTCTCCGGTCCCGCGAACCGCGATGAGCGCCGCCGCTCCGCCGAGCGCGCCAGCCAGAGAGCCGTCTCCGAGCTCGAGCGCGGAATCTCCACTCTGGGCACCATCGCCTCCGTCGCTCCCTTCATCGGCCTCTTCGGAACGGTGCTCGGCGTCATGCGCGCGTTCAAGGATCTGGCGAACGCCGCCGGCGCCGGCCCGGGTCTCGTCGCCGTCGGCATTTCCGAGGCCCTGATCTGCACCGCCGCGGGGCTCCTCGTCGCGATTCCGGCCGTCGCCGCCTTCAACCACTTCAACTCGAGGATCGGACGCTTCGAGGAAGAGCTGCGCTGGATGATCGACGAGGTGCTCGACGGCCTCGCGGAGCGCGCGCACAAGTAAGCCGATGCACGGCCCCACGAGCGGTTCCAAGCGCCGTCGCGTCTTCGCGGAGATGAACCTCGTCCCGCTCATCGACGTGTCGCTGATCCTCGTGATCATCTTCATGGTGCTCACGCCCATCTTGGTGAACCACCAGCTGACCGTGAAGCTCCCGAAGGCCTCGTCCGGCGCGCCCGCCGATTCGGGAACCGCCGTGACGATCCAGGTGTCTCGTTCGGGTGCCGTCACGATCGAGGGTGTTGCCGTGAAGTGGGAGAAAGTCGAGCGCGAGATGACCTTGCGCTTGTCGAAGGCCGCGGGCAAGACCGTGCTCGTCCAGGCGGACCGGCTGACGCCCGTGGAGAAGGTCGTCGCGATCCTCGACTACGCGAAGAAGCTCGGCGTGGGCAAGCTCGGCATCGGGGTCACTCCGGACGAGAAATGAGCGTGAACGCGCTGAAGCCGTATCTCGCGCGCTCGGGCGGCCTGCACGCCGCCGTCCTGATCGCCGCCGCGTTCTACGTTCCCTCGGCCCTGAAAAAGGCCGACAAGGTGTACATGATCGATTTCGTCGGCGGGCCGCCGGTGATCCAATCCGCCGGCCCCTCCGCTCCGCCGCAGACCGCGCCCGATCCCCAGCCCGCGCAGCCTGCGCAGCAAGCGGACGCCGACACGTTCGCCACTAAGAAGCACGGCGCCGTGGCGCTGCCGCGACCGAGCCTGCTCAGGGGCTGGATCGACCGCAAGTCGCCGCCGAAGCCGTCGATGGCCGCTGGCCCCGAAACCGCGGCGCCGTCCGCGGGCGCCGCCGCCGGGATGCCCGGCAATGCGGCCGGCATCGAGACGGACATGCCCAATTTCCCGTTTCCCTGGTACATCAGCCAGGTACGGCAGATGCTGTGGGCCCAATGGCAGAAAAACATGCCCGCCTCGTCCGGAGAGGGCGTGGTCGTGTTCGCGATCGTGCGCAACGGCGCGTTCACGGATTTAAGGATGGAGTCGAGCTCCGGGGACGGGGACTTCGACAGTGCCGCGATCGCGTCGGTGCAGGCCGCCGCCCCGTTTCCGGCGCTGCCGTCGGCCTTCGGCGAGCCGTTTTTGAAGATTCACCTGACGTTGAAGTCGGAGGCCTCTTGGCGCTGATCCGGACGTTCATTCTCGGCCTACTCGCCTACGGCGTGATCGCGGTCGCGTATCCGGATTGGACCGGCCAGGCGTACCACGCGATGGTGCTCGCAGCGATCGCGGGAGGGGCCGTCGGCGTCTGGTTCCTCCATAAGATTCTTGATCTCGGGGAAGGCGCCGCGAAGATCGGCATCGAGCTCGCGTTTCTCGCGGTGATCGTCTTGTTCGTCGGCTACACGATGCCGCAGAAGTCGGGCAAGCCGCCTTTCACGCAGTGGGCCGAGGGCGTCAGGCCGACGCGCTCCTCCGCGCGGCAGGGCTTCGAGCATCTGGGCGTGGACCCGAACGGCAAGGCCGCATCCTTCCTCGTCGACCTGTTCCCAAAGCATTAGCCCGGGCGAACTCGCACCGGCGCGGGTCGCGATGTCGCGGACGACATCAGCAACCCGTCAGCGCTCGTCGATGCTGAGGAGGATCATGGCTTCGCCGCCCAAGTCCCTCTCGACGCGCCGGGCGCTGAAGGTGACGGGCTTCTTTCCGACGCGGAGCGTGAGTCGGCTGAACGCGGCGCCGTCGGTGGAGAGGCGCTCGAGGCTCTTGCGCAGCTTGGGCAGGTTCCAGCGCCCATCCTCGATCTCGAACAGCGAGCGCCCGAGCTGGCTCGGGGTCAAGCCGAAGGCCTGATACATCGAGCGGCTGACGGTCTTGACGCGCATGTTCGCGTCGAGCACGGCGAGCGGCTCGTGCACGATGTCGAGCGCGGCTTCGAACGCGGACACGGACGACGCGTCGACGGTGCCGCGATTGACCTGATCGTCCGGCATGAAGACGAGGACCGCGCCGTCGATCTTGTTCTCCGACGTCTTGTACGGGCGCACGCGTACCAGGTAGGAGACACCGTCGGTGGCCCGGATCTCGAGCTCCTTCGTCGACGCGGACTGGATCACGTCGTGAATGATCTCCTCGATGTTGGGCAGCGGGATCTTGGGCTTGATGTCGCCGATCGAGCGGCCGACGTCTCCCGCGATCAGGTTCATCACTTTCTCGGCCATCGGCGTGAAGCGCCGGATGCGCTGGTCGGTGCCGACCATGATGATCGGCAGGTTCACGCTCGAGAGCAGGTTCGACAGGTCGTTGTTGAGCCCGCCGAGGTCGCCGTTGCGGGTCTGAAGCTCCTCGTTGAGGGTGCTCAGCTCCTCGTTGGCCGCCTGCAGCTCCTCTTTCGCGATCTCGAGCTCCTCGTTGGTGCTCTGGAGCTCCTCGTTGCTCGAGACGATCTCTTCGTTGGCCGACTTGAGCTCCTCGTTGGCCGACTTGAGCTCCTCGTTCGCCGCCTCGTGCTCCTCGACGATCGACTGCAGGTAGGCGCGCGTCGAGGCGATCTCCGTCTTCAGGCGCTTGACCGACGCGCGCTCGCGCCGGCCCGCGAACTCGGCGTCCTTGGCGCGCAGGGCCTTCGGCCTGGCCGTCAGCGGGAGCTCCTCTTCGAACAGCAGGATGAAGTAGCGGTCCCCGGAGATCGGGAGCCGGAACGGGATCACCTCGATGGTCACGTTTTCCGACTTGCTTCCGTCGCCGCCGAGCTCGAGCCCGGTCGCCGTCGTGGGGGAGTCCGCCTTCTTGGCCTTCTCGATCAACGCCCGCAGCGGGACGCCCGTGTGCACGGGCATCATCTTAAGGAGGGAGAGGCTCGCCTTGCCCGAGGCGGGCGCGAGGAACCGGCTGACGTTGCCGCGGAAATGCAGGATGTTCAGGTCGGACCCGACGATCAGGCCCGCGGGGGCGAAGCGGGCGAGCAGCAGGCGCTCGGCCGTCTTCTGGACGTCCGTCTCCGGCCACGGCGCCTTGGCCTCGGCGGCCTTCGGCTTCGCGGGGCTCAGGTGCCCGGGGTCGGTCGCGAGCAAAGCGCTCGGCGAGTAGTGGATCCGGCTCTCGGTCGGGTTCTTGTAGTAGAGGCGGCCCTTCTTGTCCGCGGACTCGAACAGCCGGCCGAACTCCCCGACGGTCTCGGCGTTGCTGAGCATGAGCGTGCCTGCCGGGCGCAGCGCGTAGTGGAAGACCGGCAAGATGCGCCGCTGAGCCTCCGGACCGAAGTAGATCAACACGTTGCAGCAGCTGATTATATCCAAGTTCGCGAACGGCGGGTCCTTCGTCAGGTCGTGCCGGGCGAAGACGCACAGGTCGCGAACGCGCTTGACGATCTCGTAGCCGCGGTCCGTCTTCGTGAAGAACCGGCGCAGCAGCTTGACGGGCACGTGATGCGCGATGTCGTTGGAATAGGCGCCCGCGCGCGCCCGCGCGAGCGCCGCCTCGCTGACGTCGGTCGCGAAGATCTGGACGGGGTTCATCCGGTCCTTCTCGCTCAAGAAGTCGAGCAGGAGGATCGCGAGCGAATAGACCTCCTCGCCGGTCGAGCAGCCGGCCACCCACACGCGGATCGGGGCGTCGGGGGCGAGGCCGCGCAGCAAGCGGGGGAAGGACTTCGCGCGCAGGGCCGCGAGCGCCGCGGGCTCCCGGAAGAAATGCGTCACGTGGATCAGCAGGTCGTCGTGGAGGGCGCGGACCTCCTCCGGGTTCTTCGCGAGCGCCGCCGCGTATTGGTCCAGCCGCTCGGCGTGCTTGAGCATCATGCGGCGCATCAGGCGGCGGCGGATCGTGCTCGGCTTGTACAGGCCGAAGTCGACGCCGGTCTCGCGGCGCAGCAGGAGGAATATCTTCCCCAGGCTGCTCGCGTCCTGGAAATGCACCAGGTTGTCCGGGTCGCGCAGCGGATGGAGGGCCAGGCGCGCGAGCTCGGCCGCGATCTGCTCGGGCGGCAGGATGTAGTCGACGGTGCCGGTCGCCGCCGCGCTGTGCGGCATCCCGCTGTGGCCCGCCGACTCCTCATCCTGCGCGAAGACGACGCCGCCCTCCGCCTTGATCGCCCGGACGCCGAGCGCGCCGTCGCTGGCGGTGCCCGACAGAATGACCGCGATCGCGTTGTTGCCGCGCTCCAAAGCGAGCGAGTTCAGGAAGCAGTTCACGGCCTGCGCGGGGGCGCCCTCGGGCCTGGGCCCGAGCTTCAGGACGCTGCCGTCGATGCACATGTGCACGTTCGGCGGGATGATGTAGACGTGGTCGGGCTCGATGCGCATCCGCTCCTTCGCCTGGGAGACGGGCATCTTCGTGGCCTTCTGCAATATCGCGGGCAGCAGGCTTTCGCGCGTGGGATCGAGGTGCTGGATCAGGATGAACGCCATACCCGTGTCCGCCGGGAGATGCGTCAGAAGGCGCGTGACCGCCTCGAGGCCGCCGGCGGACGCGCCGATGCCGACGATCGGAAACCAGAGGGACGCGTCCCGCGAGGCTTTCTTCTTAGTCACGCGGCGCCGCCAGCTTGAGTGCCACGTGGAAGACGGTCCCGGTCCCGGGCGCGCTCTCGGCCCAGATGCGCCCCCCGTTGCCCTCGACGATCTTGCGCACGATCGCGAGGCCGAGACCGGTGCCCTTCACGCCGCGAGTGCGCTCCGAGCGGTAGAAGCGCTCGAAGACGCGGCTTAAGTCCGAGGGGGGGATGCCGAGGCCCGTGTCTTGAACGGAGATGATGGCCATCCCGTCCTCGACGCGCGCCCGGACGTCGACGCGTCCGCCGCGGCGGTTGAACTTGAGCGCGTTGTCGAGCAGGTTGCCGAAGATGTGGGGAAGATCCGCGCGCACCGCCTCGATCGCCAGTCCCTCCGGGATGTCGAGAGTGATGACGATGCCGCGGCGCTTGGCGATCGCGGCGAACGCCGCGATGACCTCCCATAGCGCGGGCGCCAGCGGAAGCGCCTCGGCCCGGGCCGCGCCCTTCGGCCCGTGCGCGGCGCTTAAGTCCAGCAGGCGGTCGATCAAGTGCCCCATGCGTCCGGTCTGGCTCTGAATCCGGCCGAAGAACTCGGCGCGCTCCTTGCGCTTGGGCACGCCGCCGCTCAGGATCTCAGCGAAGCACTGGATGATGGTCAGCGGCGAGCGCAGTTCGTGGACGACCTCGCCGACGAATGCCTCTTCGGCCTCCGCGCGCCGCTCTCCGGACTTGGCCCTCAGGCGGGCCGCGGCGTCCCGCACCGTCCAGACGTCCGACGGGCGCCCCTTGATCATGAAAAAAGTCGTCTTGCAGTCCGCCGCGAACAAGGTCCCGTCCTTGCGGCGGTGATGGGGCAGGCTCAGGCGCTCCGCGCTGCGGCGCTCGCCCTCGGGGCGGCGCGCGGCCCCGGCCGGCGCGACGAGATCCGCGCCGCGCGTCTCCCGGAACTCCGCGAGAGTCAGGCCGTACAGCCGCCGCGCGGCGGGGTTGGCCTCGAGGATCGCGTCGGTCACGACGTCGCGGATCAGCATCGCGTCCTCGGTCTGGGAGAACAGAGCCAGGAAGCGGTCATCGCTTTCCGCGAGCAGGCGCGGGGCGGCCGTGACCCGCGCGCCGGGCACGGCCCAGGCGGCGTACGACCCGCGCCGGCGCGGGGTCGGTGCGAACAGTTCGGGCATGCTCGAGGCGTGCCCGGTCCGGTCAACGAGGAGGCCGTTCGGCGCCAGCGCGCCGTGGAAGGAACGCAGAGCGCCCTTCCGCGCGGAGGCGGGCCGAGAAGCGATCGTCTCGCCGCAGACGATGAGGTCGAGCTGGGTGAAGGGCGCCGGCTCCTTCAGTTCGTGCGCGACGAACAGGCACGCCTCCTTGACGAACGCGCGCACGCGGTAGCCCTCGGACGACTTGACGAAGTAGCGCTCGAGCTTCGCCGCGGAAAGCCCGCGCACGGCGGCGGGGGAGTAGAAGCCGGCGCGCGCGCGTGCGAGGGAGTCGGGGTCCGCGTCCGTGGAGAAGACCCGAACCGAGACGTCGCGCCAGCGCGGCCCCAGCGCCTCCAGGACGTCGATCGCGACGGCGTGCGCGTTCTCGCCCACGGCGCACTGCGGGGCCCAGACGCGCAGGCCTTTTCCCGGGACGAGCCCATCGCGGAGGGTGCGCTTGACGGAGCGCTTGATCGCGTCGAGCATCACCGCGTCGTGGAGGAACGGGGAGGGGCGAGGTGCGTCGAGCGGCGTCATCATAAATGGCAAGACTTATAGGGTACCAGAAAGCGCCGTCGAGAAGGGAATTAAAAACCGTGAGTTCATATGAATCGTCACCTTGCCGAGCCTTAATCCTTACATTCCGTGCCTAGGCTTCGCGGCGTCGCGCGTGTATCATCGGGGTGAAGGACGTCAGACTCGCCCCGCCAGGAGACAAGCCAAGCTGCAACAGTTCCTCGTGAAAAACAAAGTTGTGATTCTGAAGCTGGCAGGGAAGAAGAAACAGGGCGACGGCAAGGTGATGCCGATCACCGAGGCCTCGGAACGGGGCTTGCCGGCCTTCTACGAGCACATCATCCGCTCTCTCGCGCATCCCGTCGCGCCGCAGTTGGCCACGGACGGCCTGAACAACAATAGCGCGACCTTCAAGCACGGGCGCGAACTGTCACGGCTGGGCTACACGGTCTCTCAGGTCGTGCACGGCTACGGCGTCCTGTGCCAGTCCATCATGCAGACCGCCCACGACCTGGACGCCGCGATCAGCCCCACGGAATTCAAGGTCTTCAATCAGTCCCTAGACGAGGCCATCGCCGAGGCCGTGACCGGCTTCCAAGAGAACCGCGACGCGGCCGTGGGGAAGGCCGAGACCGAGCGGCTCGGCTTCCTCGCGCATGAGCTGCGCAACGCGCTGAGTGCCGCGATGGTGGCGCACAGCATGATCAAGCAGGGCGTCGTCGGGAACGCCGGCAGCACGAACTCGATCCTGGAGAGGAACCTGCTGCGCATGCGCGACATCATCGACCGCTCGCTGACGGAAGTCCGCCTGCACGCCGATCAGAAGCCCGACAAGCACACGCTGAACGTCCTCGACGTCATCGACGAGGTCGAGGCCACCGCGACGATC
>JBBQVX010000050.1:0-24687 GCA_038211115.1 Elusimicrobiota bacterium
CCGCCGCGACAAGCGGGCTCTTTAATGTCGCGGACGGCCCCCCGAGCGAGGTCGATCCGAGCGTCCCCGACGAAGATCGTTTCTCCGCCCGTCCCCCATAAGTCTCGCGCTAATTTAAGAGGAGATCGGCGGCGAGCCAAGCCGCCATGAGGAGCGCCAGGCCGAGACGAGCGGCCGTGCCGACCAAGAGACCGAGTCCGGCTCCGATTCCCGCCTTGAGAGCGTCGTTCCACGCTTTGCGGTCGAAGGCCGCCTCGCACAGCGCGGCGCCCGCGACGGCGCCGATGAGCAGCCCGAACGGGCCGAAAAACAGTCCGATCGCTGCCCCGACGCCCGCGCCGAGGATCGCCCAACGGCCTCCACCGAAGCGCCGGACGCCGAGGACGCCGCATACCGCGTCGACGACGACGGACAGCGTCGCGAGTATTACGAGGCCGCCGATGGTCCACGCCGACACATACCCCGGCAGCAGCCAGCGGTGCAGCACGGCGGCGGCGAGAATGAGAGGCGCGCCGGGCAAGGCGGGCAACACGGAGCCGGCGACGCCGGCGGCCGCCAGAAGGGCCGTCAGTAGCCAAACGGCGGCGGGATTCACCGCAGCCCCTCGCGCAGGAGACGGACGCCGAACGAAAGGAACAGCGCGATCATGCCGTAGGAGCACGCGGCCGCGACGCGCTCGCCGAGCGGCGCCGGTACGTCGTCGGCGAGCATCTCGCCGTCGAGGAACCTGGGTGCGCGCCGGCCGGCTCGCGCGGTCTTGAACGCCGTCGCGAGCCCGCACGCGAGGAGGATCAATCCGCCGACCGCGGTATCGCGGGCTCCATGGCGAGCGACGAACGGCGCGCGGCCCGCGGCGGCGGCGTACAGAAAACCCAGGCCGATCGCGGCGAAGAAAGCGCCGCCGGCGCGGTATGCGAGCACGAGCCGCCGCCTGCGCGGCTCCTCGTCGCGCGCGGGCGAAGCGTCGCCGACCGCGACGCGCCACTGGCGCTCCCAGGCAAGGGCGTCCTCGGCGCCGCGGCGGGCGGTCGCGCCGATGGAGATTCCCATCAAAGTGAACAGGGACCCGGCGAACGCGGTCCACTCCCGGGTGAGATTCATCTCAATCGTGCTTGAACGACATGACGAAGGTCGTCGAAAAAACGCGGAGGTTCATGCCGCGATTATAAGCTATTCGGGGCGGGCAGTTCGTCCGGCGCGGGCACGTGGGCCTGATTCCAGACCGCGGCGAATTCGGCGCCGTAAGCCGCGACCTCGCCGGGAACCGTGGAGTAGAGGTCGTTCTCGAAGTTGAACTGCTCGGCGTTCGCCGAGAAGTTGTAGGACCCGGTCATGAGCAGCGCGCCGTCGGCGACGACGTACTTGTGATGCAGCACGCCGGCTCCGCCGCGGCCGGCGCTCACGCGCGCCACCCCGGCTTTCGAGAGGGATAGCATCGGCTGAGAGCGCCGTGACTGCGAGCCGTCCGCGGCGACGCGCACGGCGACGCCGCGCTTCTTGGCCGCGATCAGGGCGTCCGCCACGCGCTGCGAGTAGAGGCTGAAAATCGCGACGTCGAGCGTCCGGCTCGCGCGACCGATCGCGTCCACGAGCAGGTCCTCGACGCCGCCCTGGGGCGAGAACGCGAAGCGCGGATAGGCGCCGCCGGCGAAGCTGATCGGTTTGAGCGGATCGACGGGCGGCGGGCCGAAACCGCCCGCGGCGGGAGCGGCCTCCGGGGCCGAGGGCTCCCGCCCGAGCCCCCACATCCAGGTCCAATACTGCGTGTAGCCGACGGCCAGCGCCGGCTCGGCGCGGAAGATCGCGTTCTCGAAATTCTTTTCGTCGGCCGCGGCGGTCCAGTTGAAGGAACCCGTCTCGACGAGTTCTCCGTCGAAGACCGCGAACTTGTTGTGCATGATGCCGAACGAGCCGCCGCCCTTGAGAATCCGGATCGGCACGCCGCCGTCGAGGAGGCTCTGGTACTCCGCCGAAGGCGTGGTCTTCACGTGGCTTTCGTCGTAGACGAGGCGGACGTCGACGCCGCGCGCCTTCGCGCGCAGCAGCGCCGCGGCGACGTCCGGCAGGCGCAGATCGTAGATCGCGAGCAGCAAGGTCCGCTCGGTGACGTCGATCGCCGCGACGAGGGACGAGGGGATCCGGTCCGAGTCGCTGAACTGCACGCCCTTGACGCTGAGCCCCTTGTAGGCGACGACGGGGACCGCCGGGATCGCGGGCCGAGCCGTCGCGGGCGGAGGCGCGGCGACGACGGACGGCCAGGCGGCGTCGGGAAGACCGGCTTGCGAGGCTGAGACCGCTGCGAGCAGAAGGGCGAGCACGCCGCCCAAAATCTTCACGCTCACAGGGTAGGTCTTTCTTCATAGGCTCACCCGGGCCCATAGGCCCATAGCGATATGGGCCCAAAGACCTATCCCGCCCCTTCTGGACGCGCCCTCTAAGGACTGCTAGGATTGATGCTCGTGAAGCCTCCCAAGGAGTGGTCCGTCTATCTCGTGCGCTGCGCCGACGCGAGCCTCTACACCGGCATCGCGAAGGACGTCGCCGCGCGCGTCTTGGCCCACAACTCGGGCAAGGGCGCCGCGTACACGCGCAGCCGCCGGCCGGTGAGCCTCGTCTACCACAAGAAAGGCCTGACCCGCTCCGGCGCCTTGATCGAGGAAGCCCGAATTAAGTCGCTCGAGCGCGCCGAGAAGATAGCGCTGCTGAAGAAAACGCTGCGGACGATCGGCCGCGCGGCCGGCGCCCTCGCCCTGCTGTGGAGCCTCGCCTCGCCCGCGCGCGCCATCCCGGTGTTCAACAAGGAGAGCGGGATCAGCATCGCCTCGGCGACGGCCCAGGCGTTCACCGGTGAAGCGACGTACGCGCCGCTGCGCATGTACTACCTTCTCGCGGCTTCGAGCGGCGCGCCGCAGGCCAGCTCGGGCACGGCGGTCCTCTCGGCGACGTCGGTCGACGGCGTCGCGTGGGTCAAGGAAACGGGCATCCGCGTGGACACGAACACCGTGCCCAGCGTGTCGGCCAGCTCGATCACGGGCTGCGCGCTCCTGCCGCTGGGCGGCGGCGGCTTCCGGATGCTGTACTCGATCGTCTCGACGACCGGCGCCTTCCGCATCCACAGCGCGACGTCCGCCGACGGGCTCGCTTGGGCAAACGAGGCCTCCCCCGCCGTCGACGGGAACCTGACCTACGTCGGCGTGCCGCGCCTCGTCGTCCTCAACTCCGGCGACTGGCGGATGTACTACACGCGCGACTTCAACGGCGGCGACGATCTCCCGGACCGGCAGATCTTCACCGCGCGCTCGATGGACGAGGGCGTCACCTGGGGCGCCTCCTCGATCGTCGTGTCCACGACCGCCTACGAATCGGGCGTCTCCAAGCTCACCGACGGCCGGATCCGCCTGTTCTACTCCCAGCCCCCGGTCGCCGGCTCGAGCGCGACGGCCATCGTCAGCGCGATCTCGAGCGACGCGCTCGGGACCTCCTTCGCGACGGAGGCCGGCGCGCGCCTCTCCACGCCGACCGTCACCGGCGCGATGGCCTTCCCGGTGCCGGTGCGCTCCACCGACTCCTTCCGCTGGCGGCTCTACTACTCCTACTACGAAGCGTTCAACTCGACCGGCGACGTTCATTCGGCGCTGACCGGCGCGCCCGCCCCCGTCTCGGTGTCGCCGGCGACGGTGTTCCGCAGCGGAAACTCGTTCCCGCTGACCATCACCGGAGAAATATTTTCCCTCGCGCCGACGGTCTCCATCTCCCTTGGAGCCGTCACGATCGCCGGCACGGGCGTCAATCGCGTCAATGATCAGACCATCACCGCGTCGTTCGCCACCCAGGGGCAGGCGCTCGGAAGCTGGGACCTGACCGTGACCAACGCCGACACCGTGGCGACGACCGTTCCCTCGGCGCTCTTGATCGACTTCGCGCCCGGCACCGTGTCCCTGGTCGACAACCTGCTGCGCCCGCGCACCGGCGCGTCGACGATCATCGACTTGACCACCTTCAACGACGGCCCCGTCTCCGTCCGGGTGTACGACTCCGAAGGCCGCCCGATCCGCACCTTGTTCGATGGGTTCCATCTCGCGGGCTCGTTCGGCTTCAACTGGGACGGCAAGACCGCGAACGGCTCGGCGGTGCCGAGCGGACTCTACTTCGTCGCCGTCAACGGCCCGAAGATCGCGGTCAAGAGCAAGATCGTCGTGATCCGATGAGGCTCCTCTCCGCCGCGGCGCTGACTTTCCTCCTCGTCGTGCAGGCGCATGCGGCCGGCTCACCCACCTTGCGCCGCTCGCTCTCCGCCCGCTCCGCCGCGATGGCCGACGCCTATTCCGCCGTCAGCGGAGGACTGTCCTCTTTGAGCACCAATCCCGCCGGCCTGACGGGCGCCCGGCACCCTCAGCTCGAAACGACCTTCACGAGCGGCGTGCTCGATGACACGTTCGGCTTCTTCGGCTGGGCGCAGCCGGTCCCGTTCGGAACCCTCGCCGCGGGGCTCTCCTACTACGACGCGGGCAAGGTCGAGCTTCATTTCACCGGCGGCCGTAGCGAGACGCGGACCGCGCAGCGCGACTTCGTCGGGCATTTCGCATGGGGCCTGCCCCTTCCCGGCGGCCTCGCGCTCGGCGCCACCGGAAAATTCTATCGTTTCGAGCTCGCCCAGGAGGCGCGCGCCACGGGCTTCGCCGGCGACCTTGGCGCCCAATGGACGACGCCGGTCAAGGGGCTCAGCGTCGGCGCCGCGATCCAGAACGCCGGGCCGGGCGTAAAGTTCGAGGTCGAGAGCGACCCGCTTCCGCTGACGACGCGCGGCGGCGCGTCCTGGTCGTGGAAGAGCGCGGAAGCCACGGCGGTCGACTCCTACCTCACCGTCACGCGCGTCCTCGTCTCGGCCGAGGCGCTCAAGACCCGCGACGAAGCGGTCCTCGGCGCCCTCGGCTCCGAGCTCGCGATGGACTTCGGCGCCGCGACCTCGATCGCCCTGCGCGCCGGCTGGCGCCTCAACTCCGATAACGCGCGCCTGACCGTCGGCATCGGCCTTCGAGAGGGCCGCTTCGCGCTCGATTACGCGATGGCCGAGAAGCGGACCTTGGGCCAGACCCACCAGGTCGGCCTCGGCGTGCGCTTCTAGCGCCATGCCCCGGCGGCGCCCCTCCGGCTCGCCCTGGCTCTCGGTCGCGACCGCCCTTCTCGCCTCAGCGGCGCTCACGTTCGCGTGGTTCGCGATCCAAGCCGAACGCAAGCTGTCGACCCTCGTGCTCGGCGGCCTCGGCGTCAGCTTCTCGACGCGCATCTGGGCGGCGCCGTTCCCGGTCAAGGACGGCGGCTACGGCGAGGCCGAGAGGCTCGTGACGCGCCTCGACCGCCTCGGCTACCGCCGCACGCTGAACCCGCCCATGAAGGGCGAATACCGCTGGGACCCGCCCGAGCTCACCGTCTACCTCAACGGCCACCGCATCCCGGGTTCCGAGCAGCAGGAGGGCGTCTACATCCTGCGCCGTACGTCCGAAGGCGCCTGGAACATCTTCGACGGTCTCGGCGGCAAGGTGCCTGAAATCCGTCTCGAGCCCGAACTCGCCGTCGAGCTCGCGGGCGAGAAAGCCGAGCGCCGCGAGCCCGCGTCGTGGGAGCAGATCCCCCAGACGCTCAAGGACGCGGTCGTCGCGACCGAGGACAAGCGCTTCTGGCATCATCACGGCCTCGACCCGCGCGCGATGGCGCGCGCGACGCTCGCGAACCTGCGCCGTCGCGAGCTGCAGGGCGCCAGCACGATCACGCAACAGCTCTCGAAGAACCTATTCTTATCTCCGCACCGCACGTTCCGCCGCAAGCTCGCCGAGGCGGGCTTGGCACTGTACCTCGAGCTGCGCCTCGACAAGAAGCGCATCCTCACGCTGTACCTCAACCACATCTACCTCGGCCAGGACGGGCCCGCGAGCGTGATGGGCGTGCGCTCGGCGGCGCGCCACTATTTCTCCAAGGAGGTCTCCGATCTCTCGCTGGCCGAATCCGCGATGATCGCGGGCGTCATCCGCGGCCCCGGCGTCTACAATCCCTTCCGCGACCCCGTCGCGGCGAAGGCGCGGCGCGACCATGTACTGCGCCGCATGAAGGAAGAGGACATGATCTCCCAGCTCGAACTCGACGCCGCGCTTGACGCGCCCGTCGAGCTGACGCGCGGCGGCGCCGCCGAGGACCGGCGCGACTCCGCCTACTACGCCGCCGAGGTCGTGCGCCAGCTCCTGCCGCGCTACGGCGGCGACTCGCTGTACCGGCACGGCCTGTCGATCCACACCTCGATGGACCCGCTCCTGCAGAACCTCGCGCGCAAGACGCTCGAGACGTCGGTGCATCAGGCGGCGCTCGCGGTCATCGACCCGCGCGACGGCTCGGTCCTGGCGCTCACCGGCGGCCGCAGCTTCAGCGAGAGCCAGTTCAACCGCGCGACGCAGGCCCAGCGCCAGCCCGGCTCCGCGTTCAAGCCGTTCGTCTACGCCGCCGCGCTGCAGATGGGCCTCACACCCGCGACGATCCTGCGCGACAAGCCGAAGACTTGGCCGGGCGCGGGGCGGACGCCTATGGCGTCCAGTTGGTCCCCGTCCAACTACGAGGGCGTCTACTACGGCACGACGACGATGCGCCAGGCGCTGGCCCGCTCCTTGAACGCGGCGACGCTCGACCTCGCCGAGCGCGTCGGCCTCAAGCGCATCCAGGAAACCGCGCGCGCGTGCGGCATCACGAGCCCCCTGCGCAACGACCTCGGCTTGGCGCTCGGCGCCTCCGAGGTCGGCCTGCTCGAGCTCGTCTCCGCCTACCAGCCCTTCGCCCACGGCGGCATCCGTCCGGCGCCGCGCCTCGTGACCTCGGTCGTCGACTCCGACGGCGTCGTGCTCGAGGCGCAGGCGCCCGAGATCCAAATCGCGTTCGATCCGGCCACGGCGTTCCTGATGAACTCCCTCCTCGAGAGCGTCGTCAAGGAAGGCACCGCACGCAATCTCAAGAACCTCGGCGCGACGTTCCCGGCCGCCGGCAAGACCGGCACGACCAACGACGGCCGCGACGCCTGGTTCGTCGGCTACACGTCCTCCCTGCTCTCCGGCGTCTGGGTCGGCGACGACCAGAACCGCGCGCTCAAGCTCACGGGCGCCAAGGACGCGCTGCCGCTCTGGGCCGCGTTCATGAAGGAAGCCGACGCCGACCGTCCGGGAGAGCCCTTCACGCGCCCCGACAACGTCGTCGAGGTCGTCGTCTGCCCCGCGTCGGGCATGGTCGCGAGATCAGGCTGCCCCGGCAAGCACGCCGAGCTGTTCCTCGTCGGGACCGAGCCTCGGAGCGACTGCGCGCTCCATCGCGGCGGGCTCGTGGGCTGGCTGCAGCGCATGCTGCGCAAAAACTGATGAACGTCTCTCTTCGCGCGGTCGTAGACGCCGACCTCCCCCTCTTCTACGAGCACCAGGCAGACGCCGTCGGCGCCGCGATGGTCGGCGGGCCCTCGCGCGACCGCGAGGCGTTCATGGCGCACTGGGCCAAGACCTCGGCGGACCCCGCCGCCGTGCGTCGGACGATCGTGTTCGAGGGCCGCGCGGCCGGCTATGTCGGCCGCTTCGAGCGGGCCGGGGTCACCGAAATTCCCGAGGTCTGTTACTGGCTCGGCAAGGAGGTCTGGGGCAAAGGCGTCGCCAGCGCGGCGCTCGCGCTCTTCCTGCGTGAAGAAAAGATCCGTCCGCTGTGGGCCCGCGTCGCCAAGCGCAATCCCGCCTCCCTGCGCGTGCTGCAAAAATGCGGTTTCGAGATCGCGCACGAGGGCGAATACGCCGCCGCGTCGGGCGAGAAGATCGCGGAGTTCGTGCTCAAGCTCGAAAGCTAGAGCCATTGCGCGGCGCCGGTTTAGCCGTTACAATTCGAGCGATGAGCGTTTCCGCCCACCTGACGCCGGAACCCGAGCGCCGGCTCTGGCTCATCCTCGAGAGCATGCGTCACGCCGTGGACTCGGCCGACCTGCGCATCGGGGCGATCACGGCCTTCGCGGCCGCCGAGCTCGCCTTCCTCCGTATTCGGATGCCGGCCGACGGGCCGGGCTTCCTGACCATGGCGGCGCTGACGGCCGCCTTGCCGCTCGGAGTGTTCGCGTTCACGCCGATGAAGCGCCTCCCCAAATGGCTCCGGTTCCTCGAGCCGCGCCACGGCAAGATGAGCGCGGAAGACTCCTTGATCAGCGTGGACGACCTCGTGAAATACAGCCACGGAGACCTCATCTTCCGCCTCGACAAGTATCTCGGCGGCGGGATCACCGCGACGCCGTACTACGAGGACATCGTCGGACAGATCGTCGAGAACGCGCGCGTGGCCGCGCGCAAGCAGCGCTTGTTCCTGGCCTCCTGCGTCGTGGTCGGCGCGGGCCAACTCGGGCTGCTCGGCCAGCTGATCCGGCCTTAGCGCGGCGCCTTCGCCGCGTGTGATAGAATGGCCGTTCTGAAGAACAACCCCCTCACGCTGGGACTATGCCTCGTCGCGGCCGGCGTTCCGCTGGCGTGGAGCCGCTTCGTCGCGGACGAGTACATCCTGCCGGAAATGATCGTCCTGTCCCTGGGAATCCTGATCGCCGCGCTCGCGACCGCCGTCGAGGCGCCGCCGTCGCTCTCCACGGAACTCGATCGCCCGGTCGCGGCGGTCCTCGCTGCCTGGACGCTCGCCGCGGTCTTCTCGATCGATCCGAGGCTCAGCCTGCAGGGCGTCTACGGCGGCCGCACGTATGGGCTCTGGCAGGTCGCTTCGTGCACGGCCGTGTTCCAGCTGACGGCATGCGCGGGGGAGCGGACGAGGAAGAGCGTCGTGAAGGCGGCTCTGGGTGCTGCGATGCTCGCGGGCGGCTACGCGGTCATCCAGGTCGCGGGCCTCGACCCGCTCGCCGGCACCATCGTCCTGCCCAATCATCGCGCGCTCTCCACGCTCGCGAGCCCGGTCTTCCTCGGCGCCTACCTGGCCCTGTGGCTTCCGGTCGCCCTGCATTTCAGCCTCGCCGAGCCCGGCGAGGAATTATTCGGACGCTGCGCCGTCGCGCTGATCGGCGCCGGCCTACTCGCGTCGGTGTCGCGCGGCGCGTGGCTGGCCGCAGCACTCGGCGTCACCGTCTACCTGAAGCTGGCCGGCCGCCTGCGCGCGCCGAGATGGGACGCGAAGCGTTGGGCCGCCGCCACCGCGGGCGCGGCGCTCGCCGCCGCGTGGACCGCGCGCGCTCTCGCGTGGCGCGCGGCGCCGAGCCTGGGCCAAGAGTCCTCGCGGCTCGCGATCTGGGGGATCGCCGTCGACGTCTTCGCGCGGCACCCGTGGCTCGGCTCGGGCCCGGATACGTTCGAGCTGGGCCTGCGCCAGGTCCGCTCCGAGGACTTCATCCGCCTGCTCGGGCAGGGTTACCGGCTCGGCCACGCCCATAACGAGCTGCTCCAGGTCCTGGCGACGACCGGGCTCGTCGGCCTCGGCGCCTATGTCTGGCTCGCCTCCGGCCTTTGGGACGCGGCGAAACGCGCGCTCGCCGGCAAAGAGGGGAGGGCGCGCGCCGCCGCATTCGCCGCGGGCCTGGCCGCACTGTTCTTCAACCTCCAGTTCAACATCGCCTCGCTCCCGGCCTACGTCTCGGCCGCGCTCGCCGCGGGCATGCTGTGCCGTCCCCGCGAGGAAGCCCGCGCGAGCGTCCGGATGAAGGCCGGCGCCGCCGTCGTGCTCGCCGCCGCCGGCGCGATCCTCGCGCTTCGTCTGGGCGCCGCCGACCGGGAGTTCAAGCTCGAGCGCCACGAGGCCGCGCTTGCGCTCAATCCGTGCGAGCTCGCGTATCACCTGGCCTACGTGAATCGCCTCGTCGCCGACGCGGGCCAATCTTCGGCGAAGCGGCTGGAAGCGGCGGATTTCATGGCGCGCTCCGGCGCGGCCGCCGTGGAGTGCCACCCCAACGACGCGGTCTCGCACTATATCGCCGGCACCGCCGCGCTGATGCAGGCGGCCCTCGGCCGCCGCGAGAGCCTCGCCGTCGCGGAGGAGCGCCTCGACGCGGCGCTCGCGCTGGACCCGTACCGCCTCGACGTGCTCGACTGGCGGCGCCAAGCCGCGAGCCTGCGCGCAGATGTCGCCCTCGAGGGACGGCTTCTCCGGCGGATCGCCGCTGTGAAGGCCCTGCGCCGCTGAGCGGTCAGCCCGAGATCAGCGAGTCGAGACGGGCCTTGATCGCCGCCTTGGGCTGCACGCCGATCATCTGATCGACGAGTTTGCCTCCCTTGAAGAACAGCAACGTCGGGATCGCGGACACGCGGTACGCCGCCATCGTGCCCCCGTTCTCGTCGGTATTGAGCTTGCCGACGACCGCCTTGCCCGCGAATTCGCCCGCGAGCTCCTCGATGACGGGGCCGAGCATCCGGCAGGGCCCGCACCACGGAGCCCACAGGTCCACGAGCACCGGCTTGTCGGCCTCCAAGGCCTGCTTCTTGAACGTCGCGTCGGTGAGTTCGAGCATAACGCCTCCTCTAAATAGTGCGGCTTGAGTTCTATCAGTTTCGGCTTTCGCGTGGTATCTCGGAAATGTCACCCCAGGGTCTTCAACGCCTCGGCGACGACGGCCTTCAGCTCGTCGCGGCCGCAGCCGGTGCGCCCCAGCGCGCGCAGCCCGAGCACCGCGGCGAAGAGGAACCGGGCCGAGGCCCGGGCCTCGCCGCGCGCCTTCACGCTGCCGTCCGCGCGGCCCCGGAGGACGGCCGCCAGCAGAGCCCCCTCGACGCGCCGGCGGTTGTCCTCCACGCAGCGCGCGACGCGCTCGTCGTGCGCCGAGCGTTCCGACGCGGCGTTGGCGAGCAGGCAGCCGCAGGGATCGCCCGCGGCCTCGTCGACCGTAATCTGGAACAGGCGCTCGATCGCGGCGCGGCCGGTCTTCGCCGCGTTGAGCGTCTCGAGCAGGCTCACGCCCTTCGTTCCCTGATAGCGCTTCAGCGCGGCCAGATAGAAGGCGCGCTTGTCGCCGTACGCGCCGTACAGGCTCGCCCGGCGCAGGCCGGTGGCCTTCTCCAGGTCCTCGACCGACGTGCCGTCGAAGCCCTTCCGGCGGAAGGTCTCCACGGCCTTGTCGAGGACGACGTCGCTGTCGAACGAGCGCGGGCGTGCCATGCCGACATTATAGACCGTTCAGTCAATAATGTCAAGGGCTCGCCCCCCTTTGCTAGAATCCGGGCGGTGGAAGACACCCTCTCGACGCAACGCGGACGCTTTCTCGCTCTAGCGGACGATCTCCCGGCGCGCTGCCGCCTCGTCGAGATCAGCGAAGGCAATCCGGCGCTGCGGAAGCTCAAGAAACTGGCTTGGTTCGGCCCGCGCTACCTGCGCTGGGCGGCGGCGCGCGCGGGCCTGCGGCCCGGAATCGTCGAACTTCCGCTGTTCTGGGGCGGGAGCATGCGCCTCCCCTATACCGACGACGCCGACTTCGTGACCTTCTATCTCGCGGGGGCGCCTGGCGGGCCCGAGTATAAGCTCGTACGCTGGTTCATCCGGAACCTGAAGGCCGGCGACTCGTTCTACGACGCGGGCGCCAACTACGGGTTCTACACGATGCTCGCCGCGGAATTCGTCGGCCCGAAAGGCGAGATCCACGCGTTCGAGCCCCTGCCCGAGATCCATGCCTGGCTCGCGCGCAACGCCGCGTTCCCGATCGTCCGCGTCGTGGACGCGGCGCTGTGGGATCGCTCCGGGACGGCGACTTTATACCGGCACCGGCTCAGCGACGCGTTCAACACGCTCGAGTCCGAGGTCAGCGACTTCGATCCGACCCGCGGCCCTCTAAAGACCGAGGTGCGCTGCACGACGCTCGATGAATACGCGAAGACGCATCGCCCCCCGACCGTCATCAAGATCGACGTCGAGGGCGGCGAGAAGCGCCTCATCGCGGGCGGCGTCGCGACCTTCCGGACGGCGCGCCCCGCGGTCGCGATGGAGGTCTGGGGCGGCACGGCCGGCGAGCGCTTCTCCTTGCCCGCGTGCCGCGCTTTGTTCGACCTCGGCTACGCGGCCCACCGCTTGAGCGAGGACGGCTCGGCGCTGCCTCTGAGTGTAGCCGAGCTCCCGGCGTTCCTCGGCGCGCTCCCCGCCGCGTGGGACAACCTCGTGTTTCTTCCGTCGTAACGGCGCAATAGTTTCTTAACGACGGGCGGCTACAATTTGGATGCCGCCATGATAGACAACGAACGATCCCTCGAGACCATCGCGCGACTCCACACGGAGATCATGCGCGAGCGCGCCGAAGGCCTACACGAGGCCGCGGTGGTCGCCAAGACCCGGCTCGTCCAGCGCGAGGAGGCGCTCGCTCGCCTGCGCGACCAGGTCGCGATGCTCAAAGCGTCCATGAAGCCCAAGCCCGTCGCCGCCGCGAACCCCGTTCCCCCGCCCATTCGAGTACCCGAGAAGGAGGCCGCCATGGACTCGGCGAGATTCACGACGGCCTCCCTCCCGGCGACTCGGAGCTGGACGGCGTACGCGCCGTACGCGGCGATCGCCGTCTTCGCCGCCTTCCTCGAGTTCGGGGGCGCGCGCGGTCCGCGCGCCGAGGCACCGGATCTCTCCGCACTGGCCCATCCCGCGCCCGCCGTCGTGGCCGGAGCCAGGCCCGCGGCCAAAGGCGCGCCCATCCTCACCGACGACGACCGCTCGCAGGAGGCGCTGCTGCTCGTCCACGAATGGAAGCTCCCCGGCGACGTGAAGTCCCTCGGCGAACGCCTCGGCGGCGAGCTCGAGCTCCCGGGCGGCCGCCCGTCCTGGAGCGTCGAGCGCACCGGCGCGCGCGGCTACCGCGTGACGTTCCAATCGGCCGAAAAGGATCTGCCGTACGCGTTCGAGGCCGACCTCGAGTCGCGCGTCGTCTGGCCCACGCCCGAGACCCAGGAGCTCCTCGCTCCGCGCTTCACCGCCGCCTTCCGCGACGCCGTGCGCTGAGCCGGCCGAGCCCGCCGTTTGCTAGGCTGGACGCATGAAAGCGATCTACATCACGCGCAACGGCGGCCCCGAGGTCCTCGAGCTCCGCTCCTCCCCCGATCCCGAGCCCGGAGCCGGCCAAATCCGCGTCCGAGTGAAGGCGTGCGGCGTCAACTTCGCCGACATGATGATGCGCATGGGCCTATATCCCGGCGCTCCCGCGCTGCCGTTCGTCCCCGGCTACGAGGCCGCGGGCGTCGTCGACGCCGTCGGCCCGGACCTGCCGCGCGGCGTCGCGCTCAAGGCCGGCGACCGCGTCGTCGTGCCGTGCAACTTCGGCGGCTATAGCGACACTTTGCTCGCCAAGGCGACCGACGTGTTTCCGATCCCGGAAGGCAAGAGCTTCGAGGAGGCCGCGGCTCTGACCGTGAATTATCTGACGGCCTACCTTGCGCTCGTCGAGCAGGGTCACCTGAAGGAAGGACGCAAGGTCCTCATCCACGGCGCCGCCGGAGGCGTCGGCATCGCCGCGGCGCAGATCTCGAAAATTTACGGCGCCGAGGTATTCGGCACCGCCTCGGCTTCAAAGCACGCCGCGGCGCGCAAGGAAGGCGTGGACCATCCGATCGACTACCGCACGGAGGACTTCGAGGCGGTCGTCAAGAAGATCACCGGCGGGCGCGGCGTCGACATCGTCCTCGATCCCGTCGGCGGGAATAATTTCGCGCGGAGCTATCGCTGCCTCGCCGTCGGCGGCAAGCTCATCGCGTACGGCTTCTCCGCCGCCGCGCCGGGCAAGAGCCGTCAACTGCTGAGCCTGCTGTGGCATTGGCTGCGCACGCCGAGCTTCTCGCCCCTCGACATGATGACGTCCAACCGCGGAGTAATCGGCCTGCACCTCGGCCGCATGACGGGCGAAACGGAGGCCCTCAAGGCCGCGATGACCGTGCTCGTCGGGTGGTGGACCGAAGGCAGGATCCGCCCCGTCGTCGGCGCGGTCTATCGGGCCGAGGAGGCCGGGAAAGCGCACGCGTTCATCCAGGATCGCGGCAACACGGGTAAGGTCGTCCTCACTTTCGCCTAGCCGGCGAGCCGCCTATTGGATCAGGGCGAGGCTTGACGTGTAGCCGTGAACGAAGTTCCGCCCGCCGACGGGGCCGAACTCGCCGTTGGCGAAGAAGCCGGCCATCGGTATCGGGCCGCGCAGGCTCTGCACCAAAGTCGCGTCGTGATCGGACTCGCCGTACAGCCCCTTGCCGCGGCCGCAGCACGAGAAGAGCAGCGCTCCTCGCGGGGCGGAGTCGATCTCAGGCAGCAGCCCCAGCAGCATCGAGAAGTCCTGATCGGAGGTGTGCGCGTCGCGCAGCTGGAACTGCAGCGTCTGTCCGCGCCGCAGGTTCGCGCCCAGCACGAGCGAGCCCGACTCGTCGTCGTAGCCGACGAGGTTGCGGATAACGAAGTCGCCGCGGCGGAACTTGGAGCGGCTCTCGTTCATCACGAGTCCCGCGAACAGCGAGCTGCGCGCCAGACGCTGATCCTCGGGCGAACACTTCGACAGCGTCTCGCGCAGGACCTCGAGTGGATTGCGCCCGCCGAGCTCGTGCAGGACGTTCCCCTCGGCCTTGGTCACGATCAGCGGATCGCCGATCGGGCGGCAGCCCTGCGCGACGACGGTCTGGATTTCGACGGGGCCGACCAAGGCGACTCCCGCGAAGCCGGCCTTGACGACCGAGGAGCCGAGAAGCAGCCAAGATGGCCTGTGCAGGAGCGGACCGCTCGACATGCCGCCGACGAGCGGCGCCCCCGGATAGGCCTCATTAAACAGCGCGGCCATGCGCTCGGGATCGGCGCTGAGCGGGTCGCCGAGGATCATGAACTTGGGATTCTCGTTGGGATAGAGGTCGAGCTCCTTGACGAGCGCTGCGCCGTTCTCGAGTTTCGCGAGCTCTCCCTGCGCGAACGTGAAGGGCTGAACCCGCACGCCGGGAAGGCGCATCGCCAGGATCGAGATTCCGGGCGTCATCTCCACTTCCTTGCGGCCCGCGATCACGCCGCTCGCGTTGCAGCCGAGCACGCGCAGCGGCGCCAGGTTCTTCGCGAGAAGGGTCGAGAACTCGGCGGGATCGAAATCGCCGAACGCCTCGGCGACGAACACGAGCGCCAGATCGCACGGCCCGGAGCCCAGGCGCTGACGCGCCGCTTTCGCGGCGGCGACGGCGGCCTTTCTCCAGTCCTTGTCGTCGGAGAAGCCCTCGGCGAAGTGCTTGGCGTCGTTCACTTGCGCTCTTCCCTGATGGCCGCGGCCACGGCGGGCACGCCTTCGGGAACGGCCGCGTCGGCCAGACGGCGCAGGTCGGCGCCGCAGCCGAACACGCGCGGGTAGGTCTCGGCTTCGAGGCGGTGCGCGAGGATGTAGTCCTGATCGTCGGGATCGACGAAAGAGATCACTTTTCGCGGAAGGCAGAGCCGGTTCACGGCGGCGAGCAGGGCGTCGGCCTTCGGCTCCCCAGGGCGCCCGACGAGCTCGAAGTCCATGCGGCCGCGCGCGTGGAGGTCCGCGACGCGCGCCAAGCCCGCGCGCGAAAGCGCGGAGGCGGCGCCGTCCGCCTTCGAATTCCAGGCGCCCTTCAGGCCCCACTCGAGCCAGCGCCGGTAATTGTGGTTGCCCTTCAAGTGGTGCATGCGCCGGCAGACCTCGAGCGCGAGCGCGTTGAGCGCGGGATCGAGGCGCGGCTCGCGCAGGATCGCGGGGTCGCCGGCCCGCGGCACGCGATCGAGGAAACCGCCCGCGTCGCGCTCCCACAGCTCCTGGAAGAGGAAGCGGAGCATCGCGTCGGCGAACTCGCGGTGCGCCTTCATGCCGGTCGAAAGAAAGCCGTCGGTGAACGCGAGCGCCGTCGCGGCCGCGTCGCCGAGAAGCCCCACGACGGCCTCTCCCTCGCCGCCGGCCGAGTGCTGGAGGCCGAGCAACGGATCATACAGGCGCGTCTGGAGGAAGCTCAAGGTCTTCATCGCCGCCTCGCCCGCGCCCGGATGACCGTAGGCGTGCGCGCGCAGGAGCGCCGATGCCGCCAGCGCGTTGCCGTCCGCGGGATACACGGCGGGCTCGGGGGCGCCGGCGCGCCGGAACGCTCCGGTCCGCGAATCCCACAGCGTCTTGAGCAGATGATCGCAGATGCTCGCGGCGGCCTGGCGCCACCCCGGTTCGTCCGTCAGCGCGTGCGCGTCCCAGAACAGGGACGCCCAGCGGGCGTGGACCGTGAGAGGCGAGCCCGCGCCGGGCGGGAACGCGCGGCGCACCGGGTCCCATCCGCTCCAGCGCAGAGCGAGCGCCCTCGTCAGGGCCGCGCGCGCGGCCGCGTCGCCCCGCTCGCCCGCGGCGTGGAGCAGGCCTTCGACGAGCGCGGGATCGGCTGCGGCGGGCAGCGCGTTCAGCGCGACGAAGACGGCGGCAACGCTCGCCTCGTCCGGCGAGGACGACGGCGCCGCGGTCTCGCGCACGGCGCCGGTCCACGCGGGGCCGGCCTCGGTTTTCGCGAGCGGCGCGGCGGCCTCGTCGGCCAGGCGCGAGAGCTCGTCCGACAGCGCCGCGGAGGGCAAAGTGAGGGCCGAGCGGCGGGCTCCGTCGCTGTCGAGCACCACGGCGCCGCGCCCGATGCGCGCCGCCGCGTCGGGCCGGGTCTCCGGATCCGCGAGCACGGCGACGAAGCGGCGCTCGATCTCTCCTTCGGCCGCGCTGAGGCCCTCGGGCGGCAACGGACCGACGGCGGCCAGGATCGGCTTGCCCTGCGCTTTCGCGCGGGCGAAGGCCTCCGCCGTCCAGGCGACCCAGGGGCTCATGAGGAAGCCTTGTCCTCGGACAGCTCGAACATGCGCTCGATCGGCTTCAGCGCGCGCGCGGCGACGGCCGCAGGCACCTCGATGCGCTGGGACGCCGTCGGGCGCTCGAGCGCGGACAGCACGCGCTCGAGAGTCACGGCCTTCATGTGCGGGCACAACCGGCACATCGGCACGAACACCTTGTTCGGAAACTTGGTGCGCGCGAGGTCGCCCAGCCCGCACTCGGTGATCAGCATGTAGGAGTCTGCCTTGTGGTCGTCCACCCACTTCATCATGTCGCCCGTGCCGCCGATATAGTCGACGACGGACGTAAGCGCCGGCGTGCACTCGAAGTGCGCGAGAATCTTCACGCCCGGGTACATCTTGCGGTAGAACTCGACCGACGCCGCGTCGAAATTGTCGTGCACGATGCACGTGCCTTCCCAGACGATCAGATCCTTACCGAGCGTCTTGCCGAGCTCCTTGGCGAGATTGGCGCCCATCATCGCGTCGGGCGCGAAGATGACTTTCTCGTGCTTCTCGTACAGCTTGCGCATGATCTTCGGCGCGTTGGCGCTCGTCACGACCACGTCGCACTCGGCCTTCACAGCGACGCTCGTGTTGATGTACACCGCGACCGGCGCGCCGGGATGCTTGCGCTTCAGCGCCCGCACGTCGGCCGCGCTGATCGACTCCGAGAGCGAACACCCGGCCTCGGGCGCGGGCAGAAGCACTTCCTTGTCCGGGCTCAGGATCTTCGCGGTCTCGGCCATGAAGCGAACGCCGCAGAAAACGATCGTCGACGCGCTCGAGGCCGCTCCGAGCTTCGCGAGCTTGTACGAGTCCCCGACGAAGTCCGCCACGCCGAGCAGGATTTCCGGGCGCTGGTAGACGTGGGCCGGGATGACCGCGTTCTTCACTTTCTTGAGCCGGTTGATCTTCAGGGTCAGGCGCGCGGCGCGCTCGAGGTCCTCGTCGCGGTAGCCGAGACCGGCCAGCCCCTTGTCGGCCAGGCGCGCGGCCTCGTTCTCGAGCTCGGCGGGCGAGAATTCCGACGCGGGAGACTTCAGCGCCATAGATTGAGCTCCGGGTAGTTGCAGAAGATGCCGTCGACGCCCAGCGCGCGCAGCCGGTCGCGCTCGACGGGCGTGTTCACGGTGTAGACGAGGACCTTGCGGGCGCGGTCGTGCGCCGCCTTGACCGTGCGCGCCAAGGTCTGCCGGACGCTGAGGTTGAGGCTCTCGGCGTCGATGTCCTTCATTTCGCGCAGGGCGGTCTGCAAAGTCGTGAGGCCCAGCAGGTAGCCGATCCGGATCTTCTCATCCAACGAGCGGACCGAATAGAGCGCCGCGTGGTCGAAACTCGAGACGACGGTGCGCGCGAGGGCCCCGCGCTTGTGGATCAGGTCGACGACCCGCTCCTCGATGCCGGGATACATCGACGAGCCGCGCTTGATCTCGACGTGCAGCTCGACGCTCTTCGGCAGGATGTCGAAGACGTCCTCGAGGCGGGGCAGCCGCTCGCCGGTGAAGCTCTTGTCGAACCAGGAGCCCACATCGAGCTTGGAAATATCGTCCCAGTGGACGTTCTTGAGGCGGCGCTTGTCGCGGCCGCAGCGTTTGAGGTCGTCGTCGTGCGCGACGACGAGCTCGTGGTCGAGCGTCTGGTGGACGTCGAGCTCGATCGCGGGCGCGCCCATCGCGAGCGCCCGCAGGAAGGCGGCCATGGTGTTCTCAGGCGCGTGTCCGCTGGCGCCCCGGTGAGCGATGACGAGCATTAGTGGATGATCTCCCGCACCGCGCCGGCCGCGGCGTCGTCGTAGTCGATTCCGAGCTTCTCTTCGCGTCCCGTCCCCGGGCCGTGGAAATCCGAGCCGCCGACCGCCAGCAGACCTTTCGCCCGGGCCCAGTCGCCGTAGTGGCGGATCTGCGACGGAGTGTGGCCCGCGTAGAGCACCTCGATGCCCTGCAGGCCCAGCCGGTGCAGCTCATCGAGCTCGTTCTCCTTGCCCGCGGTCTGCGGATGCGCGAGGCAGGAGGTTCCTCCGGCGTCGCGGATCAGCGCGATCGCCTCCGCCGGGCTCGGCCCCATCGACTCGACGTAGCCGGGCTTGCCCCGGACGAGGAAACGGTCGAACGCCTCCTTGCGGCTCTTGACGACGCCGAGGCGGCGCAGCGCGTCCGCGACGTGCGGGCGGCCGAGCGTCTCGTGCGCGCCCGAGCGGACGTGCTCGAACTCGATCGCGATACCGAGCCCACGGAGGTTCTCGACGATGCGCTTCGAACGCACCGCCCGGCGCTCGCGGAACTCCGCGAGGCGTTCGGCGAATCCGGCGGAGGATGGATCGATGCCGTAGCCGAGGATATGAACGCGGTCCGCGGCGCCTTCACCCGCGCAGTTGATCTCGATGCCGAGGCGGACGTCGAGGCCCTCGAGCTTGGCGGCGGCGAACAGGTCCGGCCCTCCGGAGACGCTGTCGTGGTCGGTCAAAGTCAGAAGCTCGACGCCGTTCTTGACCGCGCGCGACACGAGCTCCGCCGGGGTCAACGTCCCGTCGGAGAAGATCGAGTGGCAGTGCAGTTCGACGCGTTTGGGCAAGCGAGGCTAGACCGCGACGACTTCCTTGATCTCGGGGATTTCCTGCTTCACCATGCGCTCGACGCCGCCCTTGAGGGTGGCGGTGGAGCTCGGGCACGTGCCGCAGGCGCCCGATAGGCTCACCTTGACGATGCCGCTCGCCTCATCGACCGACACGAGCGAGATGTCCCCGCCGTCGGACTGGATGTAGGGACGGATTTTCTCCAAAACCTTCTCGACGCGTTCATAGGTCGTCATAGAATTCGTCCTCCTTTATTTTCCCGACGCCAGTTTCTCGAGCCAATCCGGCGAGGCGCCGCAGGCGCCGGCCTTCTGCTCGAGGATCGCGGCTAGGCTCACGCCCTCGAAGTAGCGGTTCACGAGGTCGCCCAGCTTCGTCCACACCGGCGAGATCGCGCACTGCCCCTGATGGCGGCAGTCCTTCGTCCCCGTCTCGAAGCGCTCGCACGTCTCCTCGAAAACGGCCCCGTCGACGGCGCGCACGACCTGCGCCAAGGTGATCTCGGCGGGCGGGCGGGAAAGGGCGTAGCCGCCGGCGCTGCCGCGGTGGCTCGTCACGAGCCCGGCGCGACGGAGCTTCACCAACAGCTGGCTCACGTAGTCTCCGGGGACGTTGTCGGTCTCGGCCAGGCGTTCGGCGGGAACCGGCGCGCCGCCGTGCTCGGCGGCCAAGGTCACCATCAGGCGAGTCGCGTATTCGATCGAGCTCGTGATTCTCATGGTCTTCCCTCTAGTACAGCCCCAGTTGCTCCTTCGCTTCCTCGGTGGCCATCGTGCGCGGATCCCAGCCGGGGACGAAGGTCAGGTCCACGTCGACGTCCTTGATGCCGGGCAGCTTCGTCAAAGCGGTGTGCACCGACGCGAGCAGCATCGGGCCGTACGGGCACGCGGGAGAGGTCAGACTCATGCGCACCTTGACCGAGCGGCCTTTCGGAGACTCGCCGAACTCGGCGCCGTAGACGAGCCCCAGATCCACGATGCTGATATGGATCTCCGGGTCCTGGACGGGCTGAAGAGCCTCGCCGACCTGCTTGAACGTCGCGTCGGCCACGGCCGTTTTTCCGCTCATGATTTCGCCACCTCGAATCCCTGCATCACGGTGTTCCAGCCCAAGGTCGCGCACTTCACGCGCAGCGGGAATTTGCGGACGCCCTCGAGGCTCGCGAGCTGCTCGAGCTCGGGCGGAAGCCCCTTCACGTCCCCGTTCTCGAGCATGAGCTTCTTGAACGCGGCCACGAGCGCCTTCGCCTTCGGGATGTCGGCGCCTTCGAGCGCCTCGGCCATCATCGCCGCGCTCGCCTGGCTGATCACGCAGCCGTGGCCCGCGTAGCGGAGCTTCTCGACCTTGCCGTCCTTCAGCACGGCCGTGATCTCGAGCTCGTCGCCGCACACGGGGTTGATGCCGTGCGCGCGGAGGTCCGCAGGGTCGCACTTGCCCTTGCGGGTGGAGGACCGGAAATAATCGAGGAGAACCTCGCGATAGAGATCTTGCAGCTCCGCGTCGCCTTCCATTACCGCACCCCCGCCTTCGGCTTGACCTTGAAGAATTCGAGCGTGCGCTTGAGCGCGCGCGCGAACGCGTCGACATCCGAGTCGTCGTTGTAGAGATAAAAGCTGGCCCTGGCCGTGCCGCCGCACTGGAGCTGGTGCATCAAAGGCTGGCAGCAGTGATGGCCGACGCGCACCGCCACGCCCTCGAGATCGAACGCGGTCCCGACGTCGTGGGGATGCAGCCCGGGAACGTTGAAGGATACCACGCCGGAGCGCTTGGCCGGGTCCTTGGGCCCGAGCACCGTCATCCCCTCGTCCTCGAGGATCTTCCGCGTCTTCTCGGCCAGCGCGTGCTCGTGGGCCGAGATTTCGTCGAGGCCGACGGCCGTCAAGTAGTCGAGCGCGGGGCCGAAGGCGGCCTGATCGGCGAAGTTCGGCGTGCCCGCCTCGAACTTGTACGGCAGCTCGTTCCACGTGGACTTCTCGAGCGTGACGCGGGAGATCATGTCGCCGCCGCCGAGGAACGGATCCATCGCGTCGAGCAGCTCCTCGCGGCCCCACAGCACGCCGATGCCGGTCGGGCCCAGCATCTTGTGAGCGGAGAAGGAGACGAAGTCGGCGCCCCACGTCTTGAGGTCCATCGGCTTATGGGGAGCCCACTGGCAGGCGTCGACGGAGACGACCGCGCCGGCGGCCTTGCCGAGCTTGATCAGCTCGAGCACCGGGTTGACCGTGCCGATCGCGTTGGAGAGCGCGGTGAACGTGAAAAGCTTCGGTCCCTTGGCCAAAAGCGCCTTGGCCTTGTCCATGTCGAGCGTCCCGTCGGGGAGGACGGGGACGAACTCGAGCTTGAGCCCGCGCTCGGCGGCCAGCAGCTGCCAAGGCACGATGTTGGAGTGGTGCTCCATCTCGGTCGACAGGATCATGTCGCCGGCCTTCAGGAACTTCCGTCCCCAGGCGTAGGCGATCAGGTTGAGCGATTCGGTCGCGTTGCGCGTGAAGATCAAGGTCTCGGGCTTCGCCGCCCCGACGAACGCGGCGAGCTTCGTCCGCGTCAGCTCGGCCATGTTCGTCGATTCCTCGGAGAGCGTGTGCACGCCGCGGTGGACGTTCGCGTTGTGCTTCTCGTAGAAGTCGACGAGGGCCTGGATCACCTGGCGCGGCTTCTGCGTCGTCGCCGCGTTGTCGAGGTAGGCCAGCGGCTTGCCGCGCACGAGGCGCTTCAAGATCGGGAAATCGGCGCGGAGCTTCTTCACATCGAGGCGGGCCATGTCAGCGGTTCTCCTCGGGCATTCGCCCATGCAGCGCGTCGGCGAGCGCGACTTTCAGCGGCTCGAGCGCGACGCGGTCCACCATCTCGGATCCGAAGGCGTACACGAGAAGACGGCGGGCCTCGTCGGCGCCGATCCCGCGCGAACGCAGGTAGAACATGGCCTCGAGGGAGAGCTGGCCGACGGTCCCGCCGTGCTTGCACGACACGTCGTCGGCGAGGATCTTGAACTCGGGGTTCGTGTTGACGCGCGCGTCCTCGGACAGCAGGAGGTTCTTGTTGTAGACGTGCGCGTCGGTTTTCTGGGCGCCCGGCTTGACCGAGATAAGGCCGTCGAACACGTAGCGCGCCTTGTCGTCGATGACGGCCTTATAAAGCGCGCGGGTGATGCCGCCCACCGCGATATGCTCGACGAGCGCATGGTGGTCGGCGAACTCGGAGCCGCCGAGAAGGGCCAGGCCGTTGAGATGGCATTCGGCGCCCTCGCCTTCGATGCGAACGCGCATATCCTCGCGCGCGAACAGGCCGCCCAGGTTCAGCGCGTGAGACTCGTAGCGGGCGCGCGAGGCGAGCGACACCTCGAGGCCGAGCGTGAGCCGGCCCTGCGCCCCTTCGCGGACGACGCGGTGGTGGCGGAGGAACGCGCCTTCGCCGAGGACGATCTGCGCGCGGACGTTCTTCCACGACGGCGCGTCTCCGAAGGACAAGGTCTCCTCGACGAGCTCGGCCGAGGCGCCGGGCTCGAGCACGACGATCACGCGCGCCTGCGACGATTCGGCGAGCGCGGAAGCCTCGGAGATGTGGACGAGATGGATGGGCTGGTCGGCGCGCACGTGCTTTGCCACGCGGACGACGAAACCGTCCCGCGCGGCGGAGGCCTCTTTCGCGAGCGGAAGATCGGAGGGAGCGGGGCGATTCAACAGCTCGTCGACGCCGGACGCGCCGTGCAGCGCCTCAACGGTCACGCCCGCGGGCAGCTTGAGCACCGCGTGCTTGGCTTCCCAGCGGCCGTTGACGAGCGCGGCGCGATGGAAGCCGACGGGGCACAGCACGCGGCCCCCGAGCGGCAGGATGCGTTCGGGAATCCCGGCCGGCTTGAAATCCGGACCGGTGAGGACCGCGACGGGAGTGTACCGCCAGCCTTCCTTCTGAGCGGCGAGGGCTTCCGCGATCAAGCGGTCACCTTTTCCTCGATCCAGCCGTAGCCCTTTTTCTCGAGCTCGAGCGCCAGATCCTTGCCGCCGGACTTAATGATCCGGCCGCCGGACAGGACGTGCACGTAGTCGGGGACGATGTAATCGAGCAGGCGCTGATAGTGCGTGACGACGACGAACGAGCGCTTCGCATCGCGCATCTTGTTGACGCCCGCGGCGACGACCTTCAGCGCGTCGATGTCGAGGCCGGAGTCGGTCTCGTCGAGGAGGGCGAGCTTCGGCTCGAGCACGGCGAGCTGCAGCACCTCGTTGCGCTTCTTCTCGCCGCCCGAGAAGCCTTCGTTGACGGAGCGGTTCAGGAAGGCGGGGTCCATTTCGACCGACTTGGCCTTCTCTTTAATGAACTTGAGGAACGCGCCCGCGTCCATCTCGGGCTCGCCGCGATGCTTGCGCTGCGCGTTGTAGGCGGCCTTCAGGAAGTACTTGTTCGACACGCCGGGAATCTCGACGGGGTACTGGAACGCGAGGAAAACGCCCTCGCGCGCGCGAATCTCGGGATCCATACCGAGCAGGTCCTTGCCCTCGTACTCGGCCTTGCCGTCGGTGACCGTGTAGCCGGGGCGGCCGGCGAGCACGTAGGACAGGGTCGACTTGCCGCTGCCGTTCGGTCCCATGATCGCATGGACCTCGCCCGGCTTGACTTCGAGGTTGACGCCCTTGAGGATGGCCTTCTCGCCGACTTTCGCGTGGAGATTGGTGATTTTCAGCATTGGGTTCCTTTTAACCGACGCTCCCTTCGAGGGAGATGTTCATGAGCTTGTGCGCCTCGACGGCGAACTCGAGCGGCAACTCCGCGAAGACCTGCTTGCAGAACCCGTTGACGATCATGCCGACCGCGTCCTCGGTGGACAGGCCGCGCTGGCGCAGGTAGAACAGCTGATCCTCGCCGATCTTCGAGGTCGAGGCCTCGTGCTCGAGCGTCGCGGTGGTGTTCCCGACCTCGATGTACGGATACGTGTGCGCGCCGCACTTATCGCCGAGAAGCAACGAGTCGCATTGCGAGTAATTCCGCGCCCCGGCCGCCGTCTTGGCCATCTTCACTTGGCCGCGATACGTATTTTGTCCATGGCCCGCCGAGATGCCCTTCGAAATGATGGTCGACTTCGTGTTCTTGCCGATATGGATCATCTTCGTCCCCGTGTCGGCCTGCTGATAGTGATTGGCCAAGGCCACGGAGTAGAATTCGCCGACCGACTCGTCGCCGAGCAGGATGCAGGACGGGTATTTCCACGTGATCGAGGAGCCGGTCTCCACCTGCGTCCACGAGATCTTCGACCGCTTGCCCGCGCACTTCCCACGCTTGGTCACGAAATTGTAGATGCCGCCCTTGCCGTTCTTGTCGCCGGGATACCAGTTCTG
>JBBQVX010000051.1:0-24571 GCA_038211115.1 Elusimicrobiota bacterium
CCGAAAGCCCACCAGAACGACTTCGCCGACCGTCCACGAGCCCACAGCAACCACGCGAGGCTCGACGACGTGGACGCCCATGCCGCGGCCATCCCGATCAAAATCCCTTTTTTATCCGGAGCCGCGGTCCACAGGCGTCCCGCGATCAAATAGCCGACGGTCGTGATGACGGCGGCCTCAACGGCCGCTCGACCCGCCGTTTTTAGGAATGCTGAAAGTTCGGATGAGGCGATAGAGTCCAAGAACGATTCCAAAGAGCGCGCCGACGAGCGTTCCCCACGGGGAAGATTTGAAATGCCCGTCGAGCCAATATCCCAGACCGACGCCGAGCAGCGAAAAAGAAGCGAGCTCCCAGCCGACGCTCAACGCGAGAGCCAAGGCGTTTTTGCTGCCTTCCTTAGACTGCTCGGGTTCTGTCGGCATTTCGGCGACGACGGACCATAATACGATTTCCCACGGCAACCTGTCAATTTTCGGGAAAATCGGCTATCCTTCACGGCATGAACGGACCCGCTCTCGAGCGCGGCCCCGCGAGCATTTTGATCGCGGACGACCTGCCCGATCTGCTCCAAGCCCTCAAGGAAACCCTTGAACGGGAGGGCTTCGTCGTGACCGCCGTGGGGGACGGACAGTCCGCGCTCGACGCGATCCGCGCCAATCCCCCCGACATCGCGGTGCTCGACCTCAAGATGCCGCGCCTGACCGGCTTCCAGGTCTGCAAGGCCCTGCGCGAGGACCCGCTCCTCGAGAACCTCCCGGTCATCATCCTGTCGGCGTCGGGCACGCGGGACAGCAAGGTGGCCGGGCTCGACCTCGGCGCCGACGATTTCATCACGAAGCCCGTCGACGTGCGCGAGCTCCTTGCGCGCATCCGCATGATCCTCAAACGCAGCCGCCAAGGCATCGACGCGAACCCGCTGACGCGGCTTCCCGGCAACCTCGCGATCGAGTCCCGCATCGAGCGCGCCGTCGCCGACGACCGCCAGTTCGCCGTGCTGTACGTCGACTTGAACCAGTTCAAGGCGTACAACGACGCCTACGGCTACGACGAGGGCGACCGCGTGCTCAAGGGGCTCGCGCGCGTGCTCGTCGACCAGCTGCGCGGCGGCGCCGGCGCGGAGTTCGTCGGCCACATCGGCGGCGACGACTTCATCGTGCTCTCGACGCCGGATAAGATGGAGACGCTCGCTCAGAAGATCTGCGACGCCTTCGACGCGGTCGCGCCTTCCTTCTATAGCGAGGAGGACCGCAAGCGCGGCTCCATCATGGCGAAGGACCGGCAAGGCAGTATGAAGGAGTTTCCCCTGCTGTCGGTCGCGATCGGCATCTGCCACACGCGCGACCGCAAGCTGACGGGGTTCGCGCAGGTCGCGCACCTCGGCGCGGAGCTCAAGAAGGTCGCGAAGGGCAAGACCGGGTCCGCCTTCGTCGTCGACCGCCGCAAGGACTGACGCACGGTGAAAGTAAAATTTTTTCTGCTGATTTTCTTACTGGGAGGCGCGCCGGCCATGTCCTCATACGTCAACACGTGCATCCTTCGCGGCGTGATCACGAGCCGGCCGCGCCGCTCGGAGAAAGGAGTGTGGAACTTCGATTTTGAGGTGCAGCTGGCCGGAGCCGAACGCGGAGCCCGGGCGGATTCCGGCTGCAAGAGCTACGATAAGCGCATCAAGGTGGCGCTGTGGGTCAAGGACAAGGGCCTCGCGCTCAAGAAAGGGCAGGTTCTATGGCTGCGCGACCGCCACGACCACGAGGAGGACGCGCCCCCGTCTCACGACTTTTTCCTTCTAAACGAAGCCACGGGCAAGGAGTCGATGGATCCCGATAAGTAGGGACCGAACCTACATGGACATCAAATACCGGATTCATTTTCCCGACGGCCGCAACGACTCGTTCGATCTGAGTCTCGAGCCCGCCACGCTCGCCTACCAGGCGGACGCGCAGCCGGCGCCTCCCGAGTGGACCCGCCTCTCCAACAACAAGTGCCCGAATTGTCCGCTCAACGAGAAGGACAGCCCCTATTGTCCCGTCGCCCGCAATCTCGAGCCCATGATCAAGCGCTTCGTCGACAGGCTCTCGTTCGAGGAGGTCGACGTCGAGGTCCTCACCGCGGGACGTGAGTACCGCAAGCGCATCAGCCTCCAGAAGGCGGTCGGCTCGCTGTTCGGCGTGGTCATGTGCACGAGCGGCTGTCCGGTGCTCGACAAGCTGCGGCCGATGGTGATGACGCACCTGCCGTTCGCGGAAATCGAGGAGGGTCGCTACCGCGCGATCTCGATGTACCTTCTCGCCCAGTTCTTCCGCGCGCGAAAAAATCTCGCCGCCGATTGGAGCTTGAAGGGGCTCGAGGCGATCTACGCGGCGGTGACGCTCGTCAACCGGGCCTTCGTCGGCCGGCTGCACAGCATCCCGAGCCTCGAGGACGCGAGCCTCAACGCCATCGTCGGCCTCGACTGCTTCTGCCTGCCCAACGACGGCTTCATGACCCGGTCGCTCGACAAGCTCGAGCGCCTGTTCCAGATGTATCTGTAGGCGACGGCGTCACGACGGTCTGAGATTCGCCGACACGAGCCGGTAGAGGCCGCCGCGCGCGGTCTCGATCTCGCCGGGCCACGGGGCCAGGGCCTTCTTGAGGGCGGCGAGGCGGCGGATGATCGTCCCGGCCTCGAGCTCCCGGCCGGTCGCGACGGCGAGCGCGGCGCTCAGCTCCGCGCGCGTGACGCTCTCGCCCTCGCGCTCAAGCAGCCGCCACAGCAGCGCGAAGCTCCCCGCATCGAGGCGCAGCTCCCTCCATTTTCCCTTCGCGCGCGCGAACGCGCGGTGCGCGCGCCGCTCGAGCTTGAGCGCGCCGTCGGCGCTGACCCGCGACTGGGAGGCGAGCGCGCGGTCGCGCAGCGCGGCGAGCCGGGACGAGAGTTTCTCGTCGGGCCAGGATTTTCCGAACACGTCGTCGACGCCGCAGGAGACGACGACGGTCACCGCCTCGTGGCTCATCTCGCCGGCGTCGCAGGCGATGATGATCGAAGCGCCCGGATACAGCGCGCGCAGGATTTCGACGGCCTTGGCCGGAGACGCGCCCGCGAGGCCGCGATCCAGGACGGCGAGCGCGCGTTCCGGCAAAGGCGTGCGTCCCGGAACGGGCAAGGCGGCCCGCGCCTCGAACGGCCACCCCCCGCGCTGCGCCAGCCGCTCCAGCCGCGCGAGCCAGTCTCCATCGCGCGACAGCACGAGCATGGGGCTAGACGGCCTCCCAAGCCGACGCGAGACCCTGCCCGACGCCGATGCACAGCGCGGTTACGCCGCGCTTCGCCTTGCGGCGGCGCATTTCATGAAGCAACGTCACGACGATGCGGCAGCCCGACGAGCCGAGTGGATGCCCGAGGGCGATGGCGCCGCCATGAACATTCAATCTTGCATGATCTATCCCCAGCTCGCGCTGACACGCCAGCGCCTGGGCGGCGAACGCCTCGTTGATCTCGAAAAGATCGACGTCTTTAATGTTCCAGCCGATGCGGCCGGTCAATTTATTAATAGCGCTCACGGGTCCGATGCCCATGTACGATGGCTCGACGCCGGCGGACGCGGAGCCCGCCCAGCGCGCGAACGGCTGCAAGCCGAGCGCGGCGGCCTTCTTGGCTTCCATCAAGAGAACGGCGGAGGCCCCGTCGTTGAGCGTGGAGCTGTTGCCGGCCGTGACTGAACCGTCTTTCCTGAACGCGGGCTTGAGCATGGACAATTTATCCATGTTCGTGTCTTCACGAATCGTCTCGTCGCGCGCGTAATCGACGGCGGGCCCCTTCTTCTGCGCCACGGGGACCGGCACGATCTCTTCGATAAAAACGGCGTCGCGCGCCTTCGCCGCGCGACGATGGCTTTCGAGCGCGAACGCGTCCTGATCCGCGCGCGAAATCTTGTATTTCGCCGCGACGTTGTCGGCGGTCTCGCCCATGCTCTCGAGCGGGAAAAGCTCGGCCAGGCGCTTGTTCGGATAGCGCCAGCCGAGCGCCGTGTCGTACGCCGTCAAGTTCCCGAACGAGAAGCCCGCCTCGGCCTTGGGCAACGAGTACGGCGCGCGGCTCATGCTCTCGACGCCGCCCGCGACATAGACGTCGCCCTCGCCCGCGAGGATCGCCCGCGCCGCGGTGTTGACCGCCTCGAGCCCGGAAGCGCACAGGCGGTTGACCGTCGCGCCCGGCACCGAGACGGGAAGGCCCGCGAGCAACGCCGCCATGCGCGCGACGTTGCGGTTGTCCTCGCCGGCCTGGTTCGCGCAGCCGAGATACACGTCGGCTATGTCTTTAGGATCGAGCTTAGGGGCGCTCTTAAGAAGCGCCGCGATCACATAGCCGGCCAAATCATCCGGCCGTATGGAAGAAAGCCCGCCGCCCAGGCGTCCCACCGCCGAGCGGACCGCCGCGACGGCCACGACGTCACGAGATCCCATCGAAAGCCTCCATTTTTTCGCGCCACTCGTCGGTGACGCGCACGGGCTTGTTCAAAGCGTAATCGAACGTCACCATCACCGATTTCGCCTCGGCGACGAGGCGGTCGTCGGACTTCGACTCGATCCGGTAGTCCATCTTGATGCTGGCCCCGCCGATCTCCGAGACGCGGCAGCCGACGCGCAGGACCTCGTGATGGAGAACCGGGCTCTTGAAATCGATCTCGATCCGGGCGATGATCACTCCGAATTCCTCGATCTTCACGCGGCCGACGACCTTGCGCAGGTAGTCGATCCGGGAGACCTCGAGAAAGCTCAGATAGTTCGCGTTGTTCACGTGGCCGAGGCCGTCCGTGTCGGAGAAACGCACGGGCACCTCGCTGACCAGCTTGTAGCCGTCCATCAGCGTGTCTCCTGCAGAAGCTTGGCGAAGCGGGCCCGCGACATGACGACCTGGAGCACGGACCCTTCGCCGATCTTGCGCCCGCGGCTGTGCACCTCGGTGCGCGCGAAGATGCGAGCGCCCTTGACCTTCACGAGCCGCGCGACGACGTGAAGCGGCGCTCCGATGCGGGCCGGACGCAAATGCTTGACGAGCACCGCCCCGCCGACGGCCTCCTCGTCGGCGTCGAGGTAGGGGGCCAGCAGCATGCGCGCCGCGGTCTCCATGTGATAGACCATGGCCCAGGTCGCGTACAGATGATGGCGCACCAGCCCCTCGAGGTGGGGCTTCATGTGCTTCTCGACGTGCGCGGGCAGGTCCACCGTCATGCCGACGCGCAAGCCCGGCTTCACTTGAGCAGCCCCAGCGCGGCCAGGCGCACGGCGTCGGCGGCCGAGGAGAACGGCATCGCCGAGGCGGCGACGCGCGCGGCCTCTCCCATCTTCTTGAGCTTGGGCAAGTCCGAGAGCATGTCGAGCAGCGCGGCGGCCAGGAGCGGCGGCGCTTTCTTGGGCGTCGGATAGTGGACGAGGCGCCCGGCCTCGGGCGGCAGGGTGTCGCGCACGCCGTAGTGGTCGGACGCCAGGATCGGCAGACCCGCATGCATGGCCTCGACGACGTTCAAGCCGTAGCTTTCATGGATGGACGGGGAAATAAACAAGCTCCCTAAATGGAAGTAAGCGCGCTTCGCGGCGGCGTCGAGATAGCCGGGGAATACGACCTTAACTTGCTTGAGCTTGGCCGCGGCGGCGCGGACCTTGCGCCCGTAAGCCTGCCCCATCATGAAGGCCGGCTCCCCGCAGATGAACAGCCGGATGTCCTTGCCGGCGATCTTCCCGTTCACCTCGAGCAAGCGCAGCGCCTCGAGGAGCAGGTGCACGCCTTTCTCCGGCGAGATGCGCGACAGCGTCATCAGCACCGCCGTGTCGTCGGTCATTTCGTGGTACTCGCGCAGCTCGTTCGCGCGGTTCTCGTCGGCCGGCCCCGCGGGATCGGACCACACGCCCCACGGCACGACGGCGATCCGGCGCGACAGCTCCTCGTAGCCGATGAGATCGCCGTAGCAGCGCATCAGCGTGTCGGCCATCGCGCGCGAGGGCACGATCATGCGCTTCGAGTGATAGACCGTCTCCCGCTGCTTCTCGAAGACTAGATCGAGCACGTCGGGCAGGATCCAGTCGGCGCCGATCGAGCGCATGCGCTCGTGCAGCCGCGTCAGCTTCTCCGGAGCCACGATGCGGCGCAGGTACAGCTTGTTGAAATAGTCGACGACGTCGACGTGCCAGATCGACGTGATCTGATATCCGGCCGCGGCCAGCCTCGCGAGCGCCGGCCCCTCGGACACGTCGTTGACGACGATGACGGTGTCCTTCGGCGAGTATTCGCGGCTCCGCTCGAGGATCCAATCCGTCGTCTCCGCCTCGAAATCACGGCAAAAGCGCGCGTAATCGAGCTCGCCCAGGTCCACGAGCCCCGCCGGGCGTCCCGCCAGTTGATGGTAGTCGCAACCGCCCGCCGGCGTCTCGGGCCCCGAGCCGAGCACCGTCAGCGACCAGGACGCGTCCGGGCGCCAATGGCGCACGAGCTGCATGCCGACCATGGCGCCGCCGCCCAAAGGAGTGCGGTCCATGGGATAGCCGACGTGGCTGGCGACGAAGACGAGCCGCTTCAAGACTGTTATTATATGATGTTCCCGCGCACTCACTGTTGGAAGAGGCTATCACCATGAACGCAAAATCCGAGACCATCGTCGTCGCCGGCGGAGCCCGCACCGTGATCGGGCATATCTCCCGTTCGCTGTCGGGCATCAAGCCCGAAGATCTCCTGGTCGACGCGATCGAGGCCACCCTCTCGCGCGCCAAGCTTCCCAAAGATAAGGTCGATGGCGTCATCATCGGCTGGGTCGGGCAGACCTTCTCGGCTCCGAACATCGCCCGCGTCGCCGCCCTGAACGCCGGCCTCCCCGAGACGACCCAGGCCGTGACCGTCCAAAACAACTGCGTCTCCTCCATCGAGTCCATCGCCGCGGCCTGCCGGATGATCATGGCCGGCGAAGGCGAAGTTTATCTGGCCGGCGGCGTCGAGGTCATGTCCCGCATGCCTTACTCGATCGACGGAAGCCGCTCCGCGAAGCCTCTGCGCTCGATGACGGTCGTCAAAGAGAAGTGGGCCGAACTCCTGACCTCGCCCGATGTCCAGATCTCCGACGCGATGGAGCAGGGCCTCACCGACCCCGTCAAGCACATCAACATGGCCGCGACCGCCGAGGTCTGCGCGCAGATGTACGGAGTCGGCCGCGCCGAGCAGGACGAGTACGCGCGCGAGAGCTTCCGCCGCACTCTCGCCGGCTGGAAGTCCGGCTTCTTCGCCGCGAGCGTGGTCCCCGTCGTCCGCAACGGGGCGACCGTCCTGGAGAAGGACGAGTACCCGTTCCTGCGCGAGGACCTCGTCGACAAGCCGCAAATGTTCGCGAAGGCCCCGGCCGCATTCGACAACTCGCAGTATTCCATGAAGCAGTTCTACGCCGACAACGCGGAGTTCATCGAGGGCAAGACTTATCAAGAAGGCACGAAGGGCACCGTCACGTTGTTTAATTCATGCGGCCGCTCCGACGGCGCCGCCGCCGTGATCGTCACGACCGCGAAGAAGGCCAAGGAGCTCGGCCTCGAGGTGCTCGTCGAGATCAAGGGCTGGGCGTTCGAGGGCAACAACCCCGCGCACATGGGCGTCTCTCCCGCGCTCGCCGCTCCCACCGCGCTCAAGCGCGCGGGTATCAAGTTCGAGGACCTCGACCAGATCGAGCTGCACGAGCCCTTCGCGGCGACCGTCCTCTCCATCTTCAAGCTCGGCAAGCAGAAGTTCGGCCATGACTGGGAAGCGAAGAACAAGTCCGGAGCGCTCAACCCCAACGGCGGCTCGCTCGCCGTCGGCCATCCGCTCGGCGCCACGGGCGCGCGCCTGATGCTCAACCTCGTGCACGCGCTCAAGAACAACCCGAAGGGCCGGACCGGGATGCTCGCGGCGTGCGCCGGCGGCGGCATGGGCGGGGCGCTGGTCGTCGAGAAGACGGCCTAAGCCGGACTTACTGCGTCGCCGACTTCTGGCAGTTGGGCTTGGCTTCCTGGAAGTAGTTGTTCCCGGCACTCGCCCCGCCGCCCCGCTTCTCGGCCACCCAGGCCATCAGCGGGTCCTGCGACATCAGAAAGTAGTACTTCAGCGGCGGCTTGTTCTTGCGCCGGATGATCACGATGTTGAGGGAGAACTCGCACATGAGCTGCTCCTCGGTGCAATTACCTTTTTTCTCGAGATATTCCTCTTCATCGGCGGCGATCTCCTCGTTGCCGGAGATCATCTTCATCGCGCGCATCCCATCCGCGCCTTCGTAGGGCTTGACCGTGCAGGCCGACGGGAAGCGAAAAGGGCCCTTCTTCTTGCCGGCATGAATCTTCACGACCGCGTCGATCTCCATCTGCTTGGCGCGCGCCTTCTCGCGCAGCTTCTTGGGTAAGGTCTCCGTGTCGATCTTCATGAACCCGGAGACCACGGTGGGGTTCGCCTCGTCGAGCGGGGTCTTCAACATGTACTCCGCCAGCTTGACGCGCGTCGCCTCGTCGGGACCCGTCTCGGCCGCGACGGCAGCGCCAGAGAGGAGGAGAATCAAGGCCAGAGCCTTCATGCCCATAGTGTAGCCTAGGTTTCTCTTATACGCGAGGGGGCCGCGCGAGGGCTCATCCTCGCGGATGGTGCTTGGAATGAGCGGCCTTGAGGGCCGACGCGTCGAGGTGGGTGTAGATTTGCGTCGTGGCGAGGTCGGCGTGGCCGAGCATCTCCTGCACGGACCGCAGGTCCGCGCCGCCCTGCAGCAGATGCGTCGCGAAGGTGTGGCGCAGCAGGTGCGGATGAAGCGCCTGCTTGATGCCGGCCCGCGTTCCGAGCTCCTGAAGGCGCCGCCAGAACTGGGTTCGCGACAGCTTCTTGCCCGTGCGTCCCAGGAAGAGCTCCGCCGCCGGATTCTTGAAGCGTCGCTCGCGCTCGGAAAGATAGACGCGCACCGCCGCGAGCGCCCGCGCATGCACGGGCACCAACCGCTCCTTGTTGCCCTTGCCGAGCACCTTGACCCAGCCGTCCTGGAGGTTCGCCGATTCGGGCTTGAGCGACACGAGCTCCGAGACGCGCAGGCCCGAGGCGTACAAAAGCTCGAGCATGGCGCGATCCCGCACGTCCTCGTATTCCGCCGTATTCGGCGCGGCGAGCAGCCGGGACGCCTCGTCCTTCGTCAGATATTTGGGCAGGCGCGCCGGAATGCGCGGCGTGCGCAGCGTCTCGGCCGGGCTCTCGCTCAAACCCTCCTCGAGCATCTCGAAGCCGAAATAAGACTTAAGCGACTCGACCTTGCGAAAGAGCGAGGTCGGCTTGAGGCCGCGCTCGCGCTGCGACCAGAGAAAATCGTCGAGATCTGTCCGTTGCGCCTTGGCTGCATCGATCTTTTTTTCGGCCGCCCACGCGTAGAACGCCGCGACGTCGGAGCGGTACGCGGACACCGTGCGCGGGGACAGCCCGCGCTCGAGGCTCAGGTAGCGGGTATACTCCTCGAGCCGCGCGGCGGCGTCAAGACGATCGGCCATGATCTATTCTACTCGACTGTTTCCGGAAACAGTCCCGGAAAAAAGCCGCCGCCCCCCGAAGGGAGCGGCGGCCTGTTTTTCGTTCGATCTTAAGCCTTGGACTTGGCCGGGGTCTTCGTCGCCGTCTTGGCCTCGACCGGCTCAGCCTCTTCCTCGGCGACCACTGGCTTCGAGTCCACCGGAGCGACGAGGTACTTGGCGCGCAGCGCCTTCTCGAGCTTCTCGGCGAGGGCCGTGTGGTGCTTGAGGTAGGCCTTCGCGTTCTCGCGTCCCTGGCCGAGGCGCTCGCCGTCGTACAGGTACCACGAGCCGGACTTCTCGAGGATCGCGCCTTCGACGCCGAGGTCGACCAAGCAGCCTTCGCGGGACACGCCGAAGCCGTGGATCATCTCGAACTCCGCCGTCCGGTAGGGCGGGGCGACCTTGTTCTTGACGACCTTGACCCGGGCGCGCGCGCCGACGACGACGTCGCCTTCCTTGATGTTCTCGATACGGCGGATCTCGAGGCGCATCGTCGAGTAGAACTTCAGCGCCAGGCCGCCGGTCGTCGTCTCGGGGTTGCCGAACATGACGCCGATCTTATTGCGGATCTGGTTGATGAAGATGATCGTGGTCTTGCTCTGGGCCACGACCGCGGTGAGCTTGCGCAGGGCCTGGCTCATGAGCCGGGCCTGCAGGCCCATGTGGCTGTCGCCCATCTCGCCTTCGATCTCGGCCTTGGGCACGAGTGCCGCGACGGAGTCGATGACGATGATGTCGATGGCCGAGGAACGCACGAGCTTCTCGGTGATCTCGAGGGCTTCCTCGCCGCAGTTGGGCTGCGCGATGAGCAGGCCGTCGATGTCGACGCCGAGCGCCTTCGCGTACGCCGGGTCCATGGCGTGCTCCGCGTCGATATAGGCGGCCGCGCCGCCCATCTTCTGGGACTGCGCGACGGCCATCAGCGCCAGGGTCGTCTTACCCGAGGACTCGGGACCGTAGATCTCGATGATGCGGCCTTTCGGAAAGCCGCCGACGCCGAGGGCCAGGTCGAGGGACAGCACGCCGGTGGGAATCGCGTCGATTTTGATCTTCGCGGCGCGGTCTCCCAGCATCATCACCGCTTCTTTGCCGTAAGCCTTTTCGATCTGAGCCATCGCCAGCTCCAGCGCCTTCGACTTGCCCGTGTCCATGTTTCCCATTGAGTGATTTCTCCCTCCTCGAGAACCCCGTGACTTCAGGGCCCCAAGGGAATTAGTATAGCAGAAGTCCTGTTCGAACACAAGTTCGATTTTTGTTCGACAACTGTTCGAACATGTTCGAAGGCCCCCTCTACCAGACGATTGACCCCCCTAAAAAGTTCCCTACACTATCCTTCATGAAGCGCGCCTGGATCGTCTTGGCCGGACTCGCCGCCGCGTGTACGGGCGTTCCCGTGCCGTCGACGCCGGGACAGTCGACCGGAGGGCCGCTCCTCGAGCTGCGCAAGTCCTTCACCTGCCCGCTGCCGCCCAGCCGCGGCCTGATCACGATCGCGCGCGATGGCAAGGCGGAGCGCGTCCTCTTCGACGGCCTCGACCCCGAGCTCGGGCAGACGAAGTTCACGCGCGACGTGCTCGAGCTCTCGCCCAAGGACGCCGCGGACCTGTTCCAGGTCGTGGCGGACTCGGATTGGAGGGACATCCCCGAGGACGCGGACGCGTCCGCCCTCAAAGGGTGCGCGGACTGCTGCAGCGGCGCGCTCCTTATTAAGACCGGCGAGGGCGGGCGGAGTCTGCGGTACGCGGGGAATAAAAAACCGCCGAAGCTCGAGGCGCTGATGAAGGGGATCGACGGGATTCTGGCGCGCGGAACTTGGACGCGGGCGCTTTATCCTTGGGAGAAGAAGCCCTAGTCGATGCGCTTGAAGAGTCCCTTCTCGAGGACCTGAAGGGACGTGCGCCACTCGACGCCGCGCTCGCCGTCCTTGAACGTCGGGGTCTCGACGGGGAACACGCGGATGACGGTGCTTCCGTCGCTCCACCAGAACTTGTCGCCGGTGCGCTCGCCCTCGCCGTAGGTGAGCGAGAGGTCGCGCGCCAGCTCCTCGGCGGTCTTCTCGCCGGAGCGCTTGGCGTTGTAGATCACCTGGATGTCCACCAGGTGCCCTCTCTTGAAGCCGAGCAGCAGCGCCTGCGTCCACAAGGGGAACGCCTTCGCGTACGCGCGCTCGACGCGATAGCGCGTGACGCGTCCGCGCGGATCGATGTGAGAGGGCCAGTCCTGCGCCGGCGGGTAGATCTTCTGCACGTCCTCGAGGCTGTCGCCGAGCTGGAGATCCGCGAGGTAGCGCTGGATCGCGGGCGGGTCCTCGTAGCCGTCGTCGCCGGCGAGCGCCGGGACCGCGAGCACGGCGAGCAGGAGCAGGGCGCGCACGCTAGCGCGCCGCCCGCGCCTTTCGGCGCCCGCCGGCCTTCGCGTAGTAGCGCGGTCCGGCGTAATGCTTGAAGGTCACGTGCGCGACCTTGGTGATGAAGTCCTTGGCCGTCGAGTAGGCGCGGTTCTGCCCCGTGAGCACCGTGATCGCGTAGTCGCCGTTGGGCGTCAGGAACACCGCGGAGTCGTGGCACGCCTGTCGCAAGAGCCCGGTCTTGTGCGCGATCTCCCAGCCCGCGGGCATGCCCTTGGCCAGGCGCGAGGCGACGGCCTTCGGCTTCTTCAAGATTTCGAGCATGACCTCGCTCGAGACCTTGTCGACGGCCTGGCCCGTGTAAATCTTATCCATCAGCGAGGTCATCTCGCGCGCGGTCGTGTAGTTCTCGTGCATGACGCGTCCGCCCTTGATGCTCATGCCTTCCTCGTAGATCCCCGTATAGAGGAGGCCCATGCGCGGGAACTGCTGCTGCACGTAGCCGATGCCGAGACGGTCGAGCATCATCTTGGTCGCCGTGTTGTCCGACTCGTTGATCATGTGGATGAGGAGCTCGCGGACGGTGAGCTTCGTGCCGTCGGGGCGCCACTTCAGCGACCCCGAGCCGCCGACCCGGTTGCGCCGGGAGATCGCGATCTTCTCGTCGAGCGCGAGCTGTCCGTCGCGAATCTTGTAGAACGAGGCGATCATGACGGGGACCTTGATCAGGCTCGCCGCGGGGAACAGGTCGTCGGGATGGTGCATCCAGGTCCGGCCGCTCTTGAAATCCTTGAGGTAGATCGAGACGCGCCCGGGATAGCGGTCGGCCATCTTGGCGAGCTCGCCCGTCATCTCGTCCCACTGGGCGTCGCGCGGATCGGGAGCGATCGTGGGCGCGGGAGCCGGTCCGATCGAAGTCGTCACCGGAGCCGGGATCACGGCGGCCTCCGGCGGCGCGGGCGGAGGAACCGCGACGATGATCGGCGGTGCCGCAGCACCCAGGGACGCCGGAGCGGCGATCTCGGCCACCTCCTGGTCCTCCTCGGGGCGGCCAGCCTCCTCGTTCCAATCGAGCCGGTAGCCGAGGCCGTACGCGAGGCCGATGACGGCGATGGCCGAGACGAGCAGGAGGTCGGTGCCTTGCGCGCGCAAGGCGTCCCAACGGATGCGTCTGTCGACGAGGATTCGGCTCATATACCGCTCTTCTCAGGATAACAGGCGCCGGCCGCGCCCGCCAGTAGCGGGAGCGGCCGGCCGTTCCCGTTTCTTACTGAGCCTTGACGACCGGGTTCTTCGAGAACGACAGCTTATCGTTGGCCGTGTCGACGTCGACGTAGATGGTGTCGCCGCGGACGAACTTCTTGAGCAGGATGTCCTCGGACAGAGGATCCTCGACGGAGCGCTGAATCGTGCGTCCGAGCGGACGGGCTCCGTAGTTCACGTCGAAGCCGTTCTTGATGAGGAACTTGTCGGTTTCGGGCGTGAACTCGATCTTGAAGCCCTGGGCCTCGATCTTCGCGCGGACCTTGGCGAGCATCATGACGAGGATGTCCGTCATCTCCTTCTCGTTGAGCGGGTGGAAGACGATGATGTCGTTGAGGCGGTTGATGAACTCGGGCGAGAAGACGCGCTTGACCTCGTCCATGACCGTCTCTTTCATCTTCTTGTAGTCGCGCACATCCTGGTCCGCCGCGTCGGCCGCGGCGAAGCCGAGGGACTTGCCCTTGGAGATGAGGCGGGCGCCGACGTTCGAGGTCATCAGCACCACGACGTTCTTAAACGACACCTTATGGCCGAGGTTGTCGTTGAGCACGCCGTCATCCATGACCTGGAGCAGGATGTTGAAGATGTCGGGGTGAGCCTTCTCGATCTCGTCGAGGAGCACCACGGAGTACGGCTTGCGGCGCACGGCCTCCGTGAGCTGGCCGCCCTCTTCGTAGCCGACGTAGCCGGGGGGCGCTCCGATGAGGCGGGACACCGCGAACTTCTCCATGTACTCCGACATGTCGATGCGGATCATGGAGTCTTCGTTGCCGAACATGAACTCGGCGAGCGCGCGGGCGAGCTCGGTCTTGCCGACGCCCGTCGGTCCGAGGAACATGAAAGAGCCGATCGGCTTCTTCAAATCCTTCAGGCCGGCGCGGCTGCGGCGGATCGCCTGGGACAAGGTCTTGATCGCCTCTTCCTGGCCGATGACGCGCTTGTGGAGGTTATCCTCCATGTGCACGAGCTTCTCGGTCTCGGTCTCGGTGAGGGCGGTGACGGGCACGCCGGTCCACTTGGACACGACGGCGGCGATGTCCTCGCCCGTGATGGTGGGCGTGGACTGGTCGCGCTTCTCGCGCCACTTCTTCTTGTGCTCCTCGAGGGCCTTGCGCAGCTCCTTCTCCTTGTCGCGCAGGCGGGCGGCCTTTTCGTACTCCTGGCCGGAGATGGAGGCGGACTTTTCCTTGACCACCTTTTCGATCTCGACTTCCTTGTCCTTGAACTCGGGGGGCGTCGCCGAGGACTGAAGCCGCGCGCGGCTGCCGGCCTCGTCGATGAGGTCGATCGCCTTGTCGGGCAGGAAGCGCTCGGAGATGTAGCGGTCGGACAACTCGGCGGCGGCGCGAAGTGCTGAATCGTCGTACTTGATCTTATGGTGAGCCTCGTACTTGTCCTTGAGGCCCTGCAGGATCGTGAACGTCTCCTCGACGGAGGGCGGGTCCACGATGATGGGCTGGAAGCGGCGCTCGAGGGCGGCGTCGCGCTCGATGTACTTGCGATATTCGTCGAGCGTCGTCGCGCCGATCGTCTGCAGCTCGCCGCGAGACAGCGCGGGCTTGATCATGTTCGACGCGTCGATAGCACCTTCGGCCGCGCCGGCGCCGATGACGGTGTGCAGCTCGTCGATGAAGAGGACGACGGCGCCCTTGGAGCGGCGGATCTCCTCGATGATGTTCTTTAAGCGCTGCTCGAATTCGCCGCGGTACTTCGTGCCGGCGACGACGAGTGCCAAGTCGAGCGTGAGCAGGCGCTTGTTGAGCAGGATCTCGGGAACGTCGGCGGTCGAGATCTTGGTGGCGAGCCCTTCGACGATCGCGGTCTTGCCGACGCCGGGATCGCCGATGAGGACGGGGTTGTTCTTCGTGCGGCGGGCCAGAATCTGGATCATGCGCTCGATTTCATCATCGCGGCCGATGACGGGGTCGAGCTTGCCCTCGCGGGCCATCGCGGTCAGGTCGCGGCCGAACTCGTCGAGCGTGGGCGTCTTCGACTTGGTGCGCGTCGGCGAACCGGAACCGCCCTGCGCGGGCGCGGCGCCGCCCGCCTGTTGAGACTGGCCTTCTCCGAGAAGGTTCAGGACTTCCTCGCGGACCACGTCGAGGCGCAGGCCGAGGTTCTCGAGCACGCGCGCGGCCACGCCCTCTTCCTCACGGATGAGGCCGAGAAGGAGGTGTTCGGTGCCGACGTAGGAGTGCCCCATGTGCTGGGCTTCCTCGACGGCGTACTCGAGGACTTTCTTGGCGCGCGGCGTGAAGGGGATCTCGCCGAGCAGCATGACGTTGTCGCCCGTGCCGACGATCTTCTCGATCTCGGAGCGCACGCGGCGCAGGTCGACGCCGAGGTTCGCGAGAACCTGCGCGGCGACGCCTTCGCCCAAGGCGATCAGGCCGAGCAGGATGTGCTCGGTGCCGACGTAATCGTGGTTGAGGCGCTTGGCCTCTTCTTGGGCGATCAGGATGACGCGCTGGGCCCGTTCCGTGAATCGGTTCGACATAAAAAGTCTCCTGGAAGCCCCTTCGGCTTCCCTATATGAGTGCGGCCTGATACGCAGAGTATGACACCCTCGTGTTACAACGGTGCGACGGAGGAGGGTTCCCCTTGGCGCTCATTCTACATATTTTGCGGGGGTCAAAAGCTTTACCGAGTTTTTAGGGTCTTGTAATGATATTTGGACGTTTTGGGGCTATACTCCAGGGGTCAGGGAGGATGTGATGAAAGGGATGATATTCGTCGTTTTGGCGGCCCTCGCGGCGCAAAGCGCCTTCGCGGACGACGCCCCCCATGTTTTCCGGGTCACCAAGCCGGGCGGCGGCATCTCCTCCAATACCGAGGCCGCAGCCCCGGCCCCGGCCCCGACCGTGGCCACAGCCGCTCCCAAGAAAGCTCTCAGAGGCGGCGGCCGGAAATCGAAGCTCAATAAGGCCGTCGGCCGCGCCGGAGGCACCGGCGGCGCCAAATCCGCGTCGGGTAAGCGCGGGCCCGGCGGCGAGGGCTCGGACTCGGCCGAGAACACGGCCGAGGCCGGAGACATCGGGTTCGACCCCAACGCCGCGACGCAGAGCGCCGGCGGCCTCCAGACGGGAACCAAGAAGGACGCCAAGCAGGAGTCCGCGTCCTCCAATCTCAACAGCACCGGAACGGGCGGCTCCGGCGGCGGCGGCGGCCTCGCGCCGGCCGGTCCTCCGCCCGCACCGCTCAACGCCACGGGAGGCATCAAGCCCGTGAAACCGGCCGGCGGACCTATTCCCTCGGGAGAGCAGGCCGCGCCGGTCGACCAGTCCAATTCCGCGTTTTGATCTTCGCACGTTCGTGCCGTCTAAATTTCGGAGGGTGTATGAATAAGCTGATTCCAGCCGTCATCGCGATCCTCGCGGCGCAAAGCGCGTTCGCGGAGCAGCGCGAGAACAAGCCCTTCAGCACGAACAACGGGCGCACCTCCGCGGCCGCGCCGGGCGCGCCGCACATCATCCGGGTCACCAAGCCGGGCGGGGGCATGGGGTCCAACGGCCCGGCCGCTGCAGCCGCGGCCGCACCCGCCGCGGGCATGGCCGCAGCAGCCGCCGCCGATCACGGCCGCGCCATCACGGGCGGCGGAAACCCGCGCCAGACCGCCTCGCGGACCTCGAGCGGTCACGCGGTGCATCGCGGCGGCAAGGCGTTCCGGGCCGGAGCGCGCAAGGCCGACGGCGGAGGCGTAGCCGGAGGCGGAGCGGGCGGCACGACTCAGGCCCCGACCTACGAGGAGCCGCCGCCCCCGAACTACGACAAGCCCGGCGCCTTGATTCGCACGACGGGACAGCTCCCCAAATACGAGAAGGCCGAGGAGCCCCGGACGCACACCGTCGACGCGGGAGAGATCGTGATGGACAACCGCAAGGCGTTCAACGTCGGCCAGGCGCCGAGCATCCAATACGGCCCGCGCGACACGCCTCCTCCGCCGAACCCGACGACCGGCGGCCAGGGCACGAGCATCTCGGCCAACGGCCCGGTGACGAACACCAATACCACCAAAGGCGGCATCGTCATTGGCGGGACCGGCGCGTCGCCGAGCGAGGGCAAGGGGCTTCAAGACGTCGTCAACGACGCATACTGAATCCTCAATTCGCTATGATCCCCGCATGCGGCTCATCCCGCCTGCGGGGATCAATCTTTTCCAGCTCATCTACGTTCTGATCCGCGACTACGAGACGCGGACGGGGCAGACGGCGCTGAATCTCTCCCTCGGAAACCCCGACGGCGTCCCCCCGGAGGCGATCCGCGCGCTCAAGGCCAAGTACGCGCGCGACCCCGGCTACGACTTCCACACCTACGCCGAAGACAAGAACTTAAACCGCTTCGCCGAGGCCATGGTCTCGCTGCACGGCGGCGTCGACGTCGAGAAATTCCCGGGCTTGCGCGCCCTTCCCATCGCGGGGATCAAGACCGCGAGCGCCCTGATCCCGCTTGCCTGCGCGCTGCACCTGCCGGACAAGGCCCGCCGTCGCTCCTTCCGCGTCGCCTCGAACCTGCCCACCTACGACGTGATCGGGACCTGGAGCGGTGCCTACCTCGGCGCCGAGCGCACCGTGTGGCCGCTCGCCGGCTCCGACAACATGCGCTTGAGCGTCGCCCGCCTCAAGGCCGCGCTCGAAAAAGACGGCGCCTCCCGCGCCGACCTCGTCTTCGTCATCCGCCCCGGCAACCCCGCGGCCGTCGGCGCGTCGGCGTCCGACTGGAAGGAACTCATCGCGTTCTGCGTCGAGAAAGGCATGCGCCTCGTCAACGACGGCGCGTACGCCGGGCTCGCGGCGGCCGGCTCGCATGCGACCTTGGCTTCGGTGGCGAAAGACCATCCCGAGCTCGAGTGGCTCGAGCTGTACTCGGTCAGCAAATCCTACAACGACCCCGGCGCGCGCCTCGGCGCGCTCGTCGGCTCGAAGGATTTCGTCGAGGACTTCGCCTTGGTCAAGGGAAACACGGACTCGGGGCCCGTCCCCAGCGTCATGGCCGCGTACGGCGAGTTCTTAAACGACTCCGCCGCCGCGCGCCGGGCGCTCGACGAGATCCGCGGCCTCTACGAGAAACGCCTGGCCTACCTGATCCCCGCGCTGAAAGCCGCCGGCCTCAAGCCCGCGTGCGCGACCGAGGCCGGCTTCTTCACGCTGTGGAAGACGCCGAAGGAAGCCTTCGGAAAAAAGCTCCCGGAGGAGAACCGCCACGAGGCCTTCAACCGCGCGGTCATCACCGAGACCGGGATCGTCGGCGTGCACTTCTCCGGCTTCGACGCGGCGGGCGCTCCCGAACCGCTGATCCGCTACGCCGTCTGCGCCGACGTCCTCGACGAGAAGTTCCAGCGGCGGCTCGAGGCCGGGCTCGCGCGCCTCAAGCCGGTTTACTGACCGGAGGCCCGGCGCGCGCGGTCGGCGGCGGCTTCGCGCTTCAGCTTGGCCGCGCGAGCGTGCATCGACTTCGAGACGTTCGTCATGCGCGAGGCGAGCAGCGCGTGCTCCGCCTCGGCGCGCCTCACGGCCGGGCTCGCGAACCAGCCCGTCTCGGGCCGGATCACGCGCGCGCCTCCGAGCATGGCGGGCGAGACCGGCATCGCGGCGACGGCGTCGCGCATCTCCTCCGCTGCGGAGGGCTGCACGCTCACCGAGCGTTTGGCCATGGCCCCCACGGTCACCGCCAAGAGGGCGGCTCCGAGCAAAGTCCAGGCGCGGGTCGAACGACCGTGTTCCATTACATTAGAATGCCCGAAAACGGGCTTTTAAAAAAGGGTCTAAGGGCCCACGGGGGGCGGGTCCCTTCGCGCCGGCCGCCACCGACGGGAAAACGCGTTTGATTCATGCGGGGTAATGCTTTACACTATGGTCCATGAACAGCGCCGAGACCGCCGTCGCCGACCCGTCCGCCGACCTCAAGAACAAGACGATCCTCGTCATCTCCTCGCCTAATCCGAAAAAGAAGTTCATCTACCAGCGCCTCAAGGAGCTGGGCTCCAAGATGATCCTGATGTCCTCGGAAGCGAACTGGGTCAGCAAGCTGACGGACGGGTTCGTCGAGTGCGATCCTCTCGACGAGGTCGCATGCGTCGCGAAGGTCGAGGAGCTCGTCAAGACGCAGAAGATCGACGGCGTCATCACCTTTTGGGAAAACGCGGTACCGCTGTGCGCGACGCTCGCGCAGCGCTTCGGCTGGATCGGCCACACGCCGCAGGCCGCGCTGAACGCGCGCAACAAGTATCTCACGCGCCAAACCCTCGAGAACGCGAAGCTCGGCAAGTACCAGCCCGCGTGGGCGCTCATCAAGAGCCACCCCGACCTCGAAAAGGCCGCCGCGCGCATCGGCTTCCCTTTGGTGCTCAAGCCGGCGTGGGGCGTGAAGTCGCAGTTCGTCGTCAAGCTCGACAACCTCGACGAGGCGAAGAAGGCTCTCGACTACATCAAGACGAACATGACGCCGGCGTTCGATCCCATTTATAAATACGGAACGGACATCTTGGCCGAGGAGTTCATGGACGGCGCCGAGATCGACGTCGATTTGTTGGTGCAAAACGGCGAAGTGAAATTTCATGCGTTCAACGACAACTTCCCCACGAAGGAGCCCTTCTTCGTCGAGACCGGCGACGCGATGCCGTCCCGCCACGAAGACAAGGACCTCTCCGACGTCCTCAAGATGGCCCGCGAGGTCGTGAAGACCCTCGGCCTCACCAACGGCGCCCTCCACCTCGAGGCCAAGATCACCCCCGCCGGCCCCAAGCTCGTCGAGATCAACGCGCGCATGGGCGGCGACTACCTCTACGACTGGATCAAGACCATCTGGGAAGTCGACGTCATCGAGGAGGCCGCGCGCATCGCCGTCGGCCAGGACTGCCGCCCCAAGCGCCTCAAGGAGCCCCGCTGCCACCTCGTCGGCAAGTACCTGATCCCCGAGCACTCCGGCGTCGTCACCGGCGTCCGCTTCCCGCAGGAAAAGCCCGATCCGGCGAAGGTCCTCGAGATCGCCGTCCAAAAAGAACCGGGCGACGCCGTCCTCGTCCCGCCGGAAGGCTTCGAGACCATCGGCTGGGTCGTCGGCCGCGGCGACACGTACGCCGAGGCGGAAGAGAACCTCGACGAGGCGCTCCACCAGGTCTCCGTCAACATCGTGCGCTTCGATTCCACCTCGTCCCTCGGCAAGACGCGCCGCAAGAACCGCTTCGGCGCCGCGCAGGTGTCGCGAAGGCGCATTCTGCAGTCCGCGAGAATTGAAAAGGTCCGCGGGACCGGCTTCGATAAAAAATCCCTGCACGTCGGCATCCTCTGCAACATCTTCGACGCCGAAGGCGGCGAAGAAGGCGCGGTGCATTCCGACCTGACGAGCGTCGGGCGCAACATCCAGAAAGCCGTCGAATCCAAAGGGCACAAGGTCACGTTCTTCGACATGAACGAAACGCCGCTGCCGTTCGAGAAGATCGCGAACGCGAACGTCGACATGATCTTCAACGTGTGCGAACGCATCAACAATTCGTCCCTGCTCGAACCCCACGCCGCCGCCATTCTCGACTGCCTGGGCATCCCGTACACGGGCAGCAACCCGTTGACGCTCGCGCTGTGCATCGACAAGATTAAAGTCAAAAAGATTTTGGAGCAGCACGGCCTGCCGACGCCGAAGTTCGACTATGTCTTCGAGAAGAACGAGCCGATCCGCGAAGACCTGCAGTATCCGCTCATGGTCAAGCTCGCCAACATGGACAACTCGATCGGCATCAGCAACGCCTCGGTCGTCACGAGCCTCAAGGCCCTAAAGGACCAGGTCGCGATGCTCCTCGACAAGTACAACCGCCCCGTCCTCATCGAAGAATTCATCGAGGGCGACGAGGTCGACGTGTCCATCATGGGCAACGAGGAGCGCGTGAAGGTGCTGCCGCTGTCGCGCTCCATCTTCGACGAGCTCCCCAAGGGCACTTGGGGCATCTATCCCTACCAGGCAAAGTGGGAAGACAACTCCGTTTACTCGAAGATCCGCGTCGAGCGCCCGGCGAAGTACTCCCAAAAGCTCTCCGCGCTGATCTCCGAAATCTGCCTCGACGCGTACCGCATCTTCGACTGCCACGACTACGCGCGCATCGAGGTCCGCATCGACCGCTCGGGCAACCCGTACATCCTCGAGATCAACCCGAACCCGTCGATCTCCGACGGCGACTGCGTGCCGGCGTGCGCCGAGGTCATCGGCCACAACTACGCGGACTTCATCGAGGAGATCATGAAAGAGTGCATCTCGCGCTACCGCGCGCGACCGCCGTACTACCATCTGCAGTCGGCGATGACGCCCTTTTAAATGAAAATCCTCGTCACGGGCGCCTCCGGCTACATCGGCAGCCACACCTGCCTCGAACTGCTCAAGGCCGGGCACGACGTCACCGGCTTCGACAACTTCTCCAACTCATCCCCCGAGTCCATCGAGCGCGTGAAGGCGCTCGCGGGGAAAACGATGCGCCTCGAGAAGCTCGATCTGCGCGACCCGGATGGTTTGGACGCGCTGCTCGGAGAGGGCTTCGACGCCGTGATCCATTTCGCGGGTCTTAAAGCCGTCGGCGAATCGGTCGAGAAGCCCGACCTCTACCACGACAACAACGTCATCGGCACCCACCACCTGCTCGCCGCGATCGAGAAGACCGCGTGCCGGCGCCTGGTGTTCTCCTCGTCGTGCACCGTGTACGGCGCCGTCGAGAAAAATCCGGTAGACGAGCGCCACCCGCGCGGAGCGGTGAACCCGTACGGCAAGACGAAACTCGACATCGAGGACATGTGCTACGAGCTCGCGATCGACGACAAGCGCTGGAAGATCGCTCTGCTGCGCTACTTCAACCCGGTGGGCGCCGACGAGAGCGGCCGCATCGGCGACGACCCGCGCGGCGTTCCGAACAATCTGATGCCGTACGTGATGCAGACGGCCGTCGGACGCCGCGAGTTCGTCAGCGTCTGGGGCGGCGACTACCCGACCCACGACGGGACCGGCGTGCGTGACTACATCCACGTTACGGACTTAGCGCTCGGCCATATCGCCGCGCTCGACAAGCTCGAATCGTTTAAAGGGGCGCAGGCCGTCAATTTAGGCGCGGGCCGCGGCTACTCGGTGCTCGAGGTCATCGCGGCGTCCGCGAAAGCCGCGGGCAAATCGATCCCGCACAAGATCATGCCCCGGCGCCCCGGCGACGCGCCCGCGATCTGGGCCGACGCCTCGCTCGCGAAGAAGAAGCTCGGCTGGGAGACGACGCGCGACTTAGACCGAATGTGCGCCGACGCCTGGAACTGGCAGAAGCAGAACCCCGAAGGCTACGGCGCCTGATGTTCGCCCTCAAGCTCATCCTGTCGGCGCTCCTCATCGCCGGAGCATCGGAGCTCGGCAAGCGCTCGACGGCCGCGGGCGCGATCCTGATCTCGCTGCCGCTGTCGTCGCTGCTCGCGGTGACATGGCTGTATGTCGAGACGAAGGACACCGCCCGCGCGGCCGACATGACCGGCGGTATTTTCTGGGCTATTCTGCCTTCTCTTCTTTTCTTCCTGGTGCTACCTGCGCTGCTACGGCGCGGCTGGGGCTACTGGCCCGCGCTCGGCGCGGCGTGCTCCGTGACGGCGGCGGGCTACGCGGCGTACGCGGCGGCCCTGCGGCGTTTCGGAGTTCCGCTCTAGGATATTCCATGGAAAATACGGTAAAGCGTCTCGAGCCCCGGCTGCGCGACAGCGCGCTCATCATGCTGCGACGGCACGGAATGTCCGAGGACGATCTTCAGCTGGAATCGAACGAGCCCGGCCAGCCGGCGTCGTGCGTTATCCGCGGGCACCGCGTCCGCATCCAGCTCGACGACGGCTCCGCGGCGTTCAAGGTTCACGCGGGCCGCTGGAGCGGTGCTAGCGTCGACTTCCCCTCCGCCGGGGCCTTCATCGCGGCCTTCGAAGAAGCCCTCAACGACGCTTTCACCGACTAGCCATCCGGGCGCCCGCCCAACATCAAAGGAACATCAGAGACTATTTTGGCCCGGGTCTTGACTAACACTAGTGACCGGGGTTACATTGGGCCAGCGGTCACAAAACCACAACCTCGCCAGCGCTCGAGACCGCTAAGAAGGAAATCTGAACAGCGAGCAGCGACCGCCGTCGGCGCAAACTTCCCGACCAGCCACGGTCGTCCCCACCGAAGGCGATAAAGGCGCGGCAAAAGTTCAGGCCCATCTCGACCCGCGCGGCGTGATTGGGTTAACCCAATCTATCGAGGGGAAAGAGACGGCCGGACCGTCTGAAAATCACGCAAGTATCTGTGCGGCCGTCGGCCGCACCCGGGGCGGACTCGACCGGACCTGGCGACGAATTTGGACTATTCTCGGTGTCCCGCACGGTGACGCAAAGGGTATGGTCGCCGTCGGCGAGTGCCGCGCCGCCGTCAACCATACCTTTCCAGGTCAGATTGGAATCGGCCTCGAAGGGCAGGAGGGTGAAATCGTCGGCCTTCGTTCCGGGGAGGGAAACCCGCTTCGCGTTCCAGGTCGTGTTGCCGTCGACCGGGGTAGCCGAGGGGGTTTCGGACCCGGACGCGCTGTGGGCCGCGCTGACTTTTATGCTGCCGCCTTCGGTGATGATTTTTTTGTCGCCATCGACGACAAGGTCAACGTCAACGTTTTGAGTTCGATTCTCGATAATTTTAAAGGAAATTGTATTTCCGCCGACGGTATTGACGATGACCGGCGTCCCCCCCGCGCCGGTCATCGTCAATCCCGACGCGATGGGGCGGAGGGATTTCGAAATCCGCAGCAGAAAGTTGAAGGCGTAATCCGTAGCTTGGAGAGGAGAGCTTAATGAAATCGTTTTTAATCGGGCTTCTGTTTTTCGCAGGAGCTGCTGCATATGGCCAACAAAAGAAAGGTCCTGGTATACGAGCCAAAGACGCCATAAGAGAAGCTCGGCAGGCGACAACGGACGAGGCACGTGAAAAGGCCTATCAATCTATTGATGATGACTCAATACAGGACGACGACGATATCCAGGCGCTCTACGATGAAATGAAATCGCTGACGAAGGGAATCAAGGATATCACTCAGGGTAGACGGCGGCTGAAAATGGGGCACGAGTTAGCCACGCGATTGGAGCGCTGTCGTTCTCCCAGGCAACAGGCAGCCATAAAGCGGCTGTTGAAAGATGAGGCTGATACTATGCCTTTAAATTTCATGGGCCCCTGGGGAGCCAAAACATCTGAGGATGAAGCACGAGATGGCTTAGTTTTCGGGCGGTTACAGGCACTTACTTCCGCCGCTGGGGAAGGAAAAAATGAGTCGGTGTATGTCTTCAGCGATTTCGGGAATATTATTGGCCTGAATTAGTTTGCGGTTCCGGCGTCCGTGCCATATTGTACGCATAACGCCGAGCCATCGTCTCTAGCCTGATCTTGGCCCGCCGCTCCAACACCTCGTCCTT
>JBBQVX010000052.1:0-24418 GCA_038211115.1 Elusimicrobiota bacterium
TCCGGGCGCTGCGCGCGCTGAACCGGATCCCCGAGGCTCTGGACGCGCTCGAGCGCGCCGCACGGCTCAACGCGGAGCTCGGCTGGGGCGGTCCTCGCGCGGAGCAGGCGCGCGCCGCGCTCGACGAGATTCGCGTCGCGCGCATCAACTGCGACGACCCGCGCCTGGCGGAATGGGAGGGCGAAACCTCGCTGCGCTTGAATGAGCCGGAGGCCGCGCTCGAGGCCCTGGCCGGGGCCTCCTCCGCGTGGGGGCTCGCGTGGCGCGGCGAGGCGCGTTTGGCGCTTTCCGGGCTCACCGCCGACGCCGCCGCCGATCTCGCCGCGGCCGCGCGCCGGGACCCGCGATGGGCGAAGGCCCGTGCTCTCGCCGCCGAAGCGTGCTTCCGCTCGGGCGACCGCGCGAAGGCGCTCGCGCACGCGGCCGCCGCCGTCAGGCTTAACCCGTACTCCGCGCGCCTGCGCGAGCTCCGGGCGAAGATCCTGAAGTGGGCGGGCCGCGCCGCCGCCGCCGGCCGGGAGCTCGACGCGGCCCGGCGCCTCGCCCCGGCTGCGCCGGCGGCCGAGCCGAAGTCCCTCGAGTTCTTCGTCAACTACTCCTGCAACGCGAAGTGCCCGTTCTGTTTCAATCCGCCCGACGCGACGCCCGAGCTCGACTACGGCCTGCCGCTGCCCGAGCTCGCGCGCCGTTTGCTCAAGGGCTTCGGCGAGGGCTTCCGCGCGGTCAAGTTCATCGGCGGCGAGGTCACCGTGCGCGACGACCTGCCCAAGATCCTCGGGCTCGCGCGCCGCATCGGCTTCCGTTCGATCCAGGTGACGACCAACGGCATCCGCTTCGCCGACGCCGCGTACGCGCGGACGCTCGTGAGCCTCGGCGTCGACCGTGTCCGTTTCTCGATCCACGGCCACACGCCGGAACTGCACGACGGCCTCGTCATGGTGCCCGGCGCGCTCGCGAAGATCGAGAAGGCGGCCAAAACGCTGCGCTCACTCGGCGTGACGCTCGGCGTCAACTACGTCCTCAACCGCGTCAATCATCTGGCGTTCCCGGACACGCTCGAGTGGCTGTACGGGACGCTCGGAATCGACGACGTGATCGTCTATCAGATCCGCTACCAGGGCTTCGGCGCGCTGCCGGCGAACAAGGAACTCCTCAAGCTGACGTTCTCCGAGGCCGTCGGCCCCGTACGGGAAGGCTTCGCGCGGCTGCGGCGGTCCGGGATCACGCGGATGCCGCAGCTGATCCACTTCGCCCCTTGCGTGGCGCCCGAGCTCGCGGAGTTCATGCTCGACTGGAAGCGCGACGCGTCCGAGGACTTCGTCACGATGCCGGACGGCCGCTCGGGCCTCATCCGCGACATCACCAACAGCGGCAAGCGCCCGGTCTCGGCCTGCGCCGCGTGCGCGCTCAAGGACCGCTGCCTCGGCATCGAGGTGAATTATTCCTCTGAATTCGGTGAAGAGGAATTCAAGCCGGTTCTTCCCGAGGAGGCTCCGGCCGCGTGAAGACCTCCGATCCCGTCTTCGAGCTATTCCTCAACTACGCGTGCCAGGCGAAGTGCGCGTTCTGCTACAACCCGCCGATCACCGACGAGCTGCTGCGCCGGGAGCTGTCGTTCGCGCAGGCCGCGGCGGCGTTGTACGCCGCGGCCAAGAGCGGGGCGAAACGGTTGAATATGCACGGGGGCGAGGTGACGCTGCGCGACGACCTCGTGAAGATCGTGCGGCTGGCGAAGAAGGTCGGCTTCGATCACATCACGCTCGTGACCAACGGCATCAAGCTGGGCGTGGCGCGCTACGCGACGTCGTTGGCGGCGGCGGGCGTCACGCATGTGCGCATGTCTTTGCACGCGGCGGACGCGGCGACGCACGACAAGATCGTGGTTGTTCCGGGCGCCCTCGACAAAGCGTTGAGCGGGGTGGAACATTTGCGCAAGCTCGGCGTTCCGGTGGGCTTAAACTACGTCCTGATCAAAGACAACGTCGACAAATTGCCGGAGTTCGTCCGGCGGTTTCTCGTCGACGACCGGTTCGACGATCTCATCGTGTATTTCCCGCACGTGCGCGGCATGATGGAGCTCAACGCGAAGCGGATCGGGGTTTCGTACGAAATGGCGCGGCCGCCGCTGCTCGAGGCGGCCGCCATTCTGGACGAGGCGGGGAAGCCGGGATCCATGCTGATCGCGAACGTGCCTCCTTGCGCCCTGCCCGAGATGGCGGACCTTCTCCTCGATTGGGAAAACGATCCCGCCGAGGCCTCGTCCGAAATGATCGGGCCTGAAGGCGGCCAAACCGATCTCAACGCGATGAAGGACGCTCAGCGCAACGAGGTCCCGGCCTGCAGGACGTGTTCGCTGCGCGATCGCTGCCGCGGCGTCGAGCCTGAGTATGTGAAGCGGCACGGCGACGACGAATTCCGGCCGCTCGCGTCCGTTCCGCCCGCGCTCGCATCGGTGGCGGGCCGGTGAATCTCGTGGTGTTCCTGTCGGACCGGTGCGACCTGGCCTGCGACTACTGCTTTCTCTCGCTCAACCAAGGCAAGCCCACGGTCCTGAGCGAAACGGACGCGACGAAGGCCCTCGACGCGCACCTCACGCGCGCCGGCTCCCGCGCGCGGGTCACCATCCTCGGCGGCGAACCGCTGCTGCATCCGGAGCTGGCCCTGTTCATCGCGCGGCGGGCCCGTAAGGCCGGAGCGAAGGTCACCGTGGTCAGCAACGGCACTCACGCGACCCCGAAGATCGCGGCCGAACTCCACCGGATCGGGGCGGAACTCTCGCTGAGCATCGACGGCCCCGCGGACGCTCACGACCTTCACCGTCGTCTCGCGGGCGGGGGGGCTTCGCACGGAAAGGTGATGGACGCCGTCTCCCGATTGAACCGTACCGATTTGCGCGTCAACATGGTGATCTCCGAGGACACCGTCGGCCGGTTCCTCTCCTCCGTCGAATGGCTGCGCACGCAAGGCCTCAACAAGCTGTCTTTTCACGCCGACGTGGCGCGCCCGTGGACGCCGGGCGGGCTCGAGGCGTTGTCCGCCGCGCTCGCCGGCTTCGCCCGCTACGCGCGCGCTCTCGGGCCCGCGCTGTCCCTCTGGCATCTGGACAGCTACCGCGCCGCGGTGGACGGGCCGGGCGACGAGGAGGATCTCGTGCTGGGCGCGGACGGGCGCTACTACGCGAGCGACGCCTACCTGTGCAAGCCGTACGGCCAAGGGCTCGCTGGCGCCGTCGGCGACGCGGCTCACGGTCATGACGAGAAGAAGCTCCGGGATTTGATCCGCAAGGCGGATGCGGGGGTCCGCTCGGTCCTCGGCGAGGACACGGTGTATACGTGGCCCCGGGAGACGTTCCTCCTGGCCGAACTCCAGGGCCGCGACCCGAAGGCGGCCGTGGACGGCTTTCGCCGCGCCGACCGGCTGCTGGGCGATGCTTTGTCCGCGCTCGCCGCGGAGGCCATCCGGTGAAGACCGAACAGGCCGACCTCCTCGTGATCGGCGGCGGCCCCGCGGGCTCGACTTTGGCCGGCCTCGTGAAGAAGTACGCGCCGGAGCGGCGCGTGATCCTGCTCGAGAAGGCGACGGGCCCCCGCCATCACGTCGGCGAATCGCTGCTGCCCGGCCTCGTCCCGATCCTCAAAGAGCTGGGCGTCTACGAGAAGATCGACGCGGCCGGCTTCCCGCGTAAGATCGGCGCGAACTACCAGTGGGGGATGAGCGGCGAGGTCTGGGAGAACGATTTCAACGACGTGAACGTTTCGGAGATGATGGCGCGCGGCGGCCTTCCGGAAAAAATCGAGTGGTCCTGGCAGGTGCGCCGCTCGAAGTACGATGAGATTCTGCTGAAGCACGCCGAGTCGCTCGGCGTGGAGGTCGTGCGCGGCGCGCTGGCGAGCTCGCTGCTGGAAGGCAATGATGGACGCGTGGAGGGCGTCGCCTGCGCCGGGATCGAGTACCGCGCCGGGCTGACCGCGGACTGCAGCGGCCAGAGCGGCTTCCTCTCCCGCTTCCGGAAGATCCGAGATTACGACAAGAACCTCAAGAACGTCGCCGGGTGGGCGTATTACCGCAGCGCCGAGTGGAAGTACAAGTACAGCGGCCATCCCGACAAGACCAAGATCTTCGTCTGCTCGGTCCCCGAGGGCTGGTTCTGGTACATCCCGATCGACGAGGGCGTCGTCTCGGTCGGCCTGGTCACGGGCGTGGACCGGCTGAAGTCGGAAGGCGGCGACCTGCGCGCGCTGTACGACCGCGCGCTCAAGGCATGCGCGGAGATCGCGCCGTTGCTCGCGAACGCGAAGCGGGAGGAAAGCTTCGACGGAACCTCCGAGAGCTTCTTCACGCAGAGCGACTGGTCGTACCTCAATCTGGCGGCGTCGGGCCCCGGCTGGCTGGCCGCGGGTGACGCGGCCGTCTTCGTCGATCCGATCCTCTCCTCGGGCGTCACGCTCGCCCACCTGTCGGCGCAACGCGCGGCCTACTCGGTGCTCGCGCAGTGGCGCGACGACGCGATGTCGCCGCTGATCTGGGAGGACTACGGCCGCTCCTGCCGCGAGTCCGCCGCGCAGTTCCTGGCGCTCGCGATGTTCTGGTACGGGCGGGATCGCCACGCGGCGAACTGGTGGCTCAAGGCGAAGGACGTCCAGCGCGCCTGGCTGCCGGCCGAGATGGGCGACCACACGGCCTTCATCACGGTGAGCGCGGGCCTCACGCGCTACTACGAGCGCGCGCTGTCGGCCGCGCGCCTCCTCGAGGAGGCGTCTCCGGACCCCAAGGACTATCCGTTCTACGTTTCGGTGCTCGGGCGCGACGCCGCGCTCGAGGAGCGTGCGGGCGCTGCGGTCGCGGAGCGGCCGCGCCTTCTCTATCCGCGCGTCGTCGAGACCGTGTTCCAGCCCGTGCCCGGCGAGGGGAAGCTCCAGGCCGTCTCGCGCGTGCGCTTCCTCAAGTACGACGCGAACGACTCGGTGGCCGATGCGGGCAACCCGCGGCTGATCGTCACGAAGTGGCACTTGGCTCTGCTCGCGGGCCTGGAGGAAGGCTCGAGCTGGGAGGCGGCGCTCGCCTCGGCCGCGAAGGCCGGCGCGCCGAGGTGGTGGCTCGACGGGCCCGCGCGGGCGTTCGCGCGCGAGCTGGCCGTGCACGGGGTGCTCGCGTGAGGCGCGGCAAGGTGGAGGCGATGGCGGCGATGGCCGCCGGCCGCAAGCGCGTCGACGCGGGCGACATCAAGGGCGCCATCCGCCGCTTCGACCGGGCCGTGGCGGTCGACGCGGACTGCGCGCAGGCGTACCTGTACCGCGCGGGCCTGAAGCTCCTCGACTCCGACCTCGAGGGCGCGATCGCGGATTTCCGCGCGATCGAGACGCTCGACCATTCCTTCCTGCCGGCGTACCGCGACCTGACGACGCTTTCGGCCGAGGAGTTTCCCGCGCTGATCCCCGCCGCGGAGGCCGCCGTGCGCCGGGCGCCCGACAGCGCCTGGGCCTGGGTGTTCCGGGCGTTCTCGCTGCGCAGCCTCATGCTGTACGACGAGGCGGTCGGCGACCTCGACCGCGCCGTGAAGCTGGCCCCGAAGTCGGCCGCCGTCTGGGCGATGCGCTCGCGCGTCAAGCTCACGAACCGCCAGGATTTCTACGACGGCGTCCGCGATATGGAAATCGCCGTCGGGCTTCAGCCCGACTACGGTTGGCTCAACTGCTGGCTCGGCGAGGCGCTGCGCCACCAAGGGAAGTTCAAGCGCGCGCTGAAGTTCCACGACCGCGGGCTGGCGCTCGAGCCCGGCTATCTCCGGGGCTGGGCGTGGCGCGGCGGAGTCAAAGCCGCGCTGGGCGACTGGCGCGGCGCGCGCCGCGACCTCGCGCGCTCGCTCGCGTGGGATCCGATCTACTCGTACGACTTCGAGTACACGTACGACCAGAAGTCCTGGGCGTATAACCAGCTCCAGCTCGCGGCCCGGGGCCTGGGCGACGTCCGCCGCGCGCTGCGCGACCTAAACGAAGCGCACCGCTACGGGCCGCGCTACGCGTGGTGCTTCAACCCGACGGGCGACCCGCGCGTCCGCGCGTCCGCGGTCGCCGAGCTCGACGGCTATCTGAGGAAGTCGCCGCGCGACCCGTGGGCGTGGGCGTGGCGCGGCTGGACGCTCCTGCAGGGCGGGGACGACGAGGCGGCGCTCGCCTCGCTGACGCGCGCGCGCGCGCTGGCGCCGCGCGCGGCCTGGCCCGCGGCGTGGCAGGGCAAGGCGCTCGCGGCGCTGGGGCGCCACGCGGAGGCCGAGCGCGCGCTGTCGACGGCGCTCGCGCGCGACCCGGCGTACGCCCCGGCCTGGGGCTGGCGCGGCGAGGCGCGCCGCCGGCTCGGCCGCCTGCGCGCGGCCGCCGCCGACTTCAAGGAGGCGGTCCGCCTCGACCACCGCGCGGCGTGGGCGCTGGCGGGCCTCGGCGAGGCCAAGCGCGGCCTCGGCGACCTCGCGGGCTCCCGGGCGTCGCTCGACCGCGCGCTCGGCATCCTGCCCGGATACCCGGAGGCGCTGGGCTGGCGCGCCGAGACGCGGCGCCTGCAGGGCGACCTGCGCGGGGCCCTCGAGGACGCCGACGCGGCGCTGAAGCGCAAGCCCGGGCTGGTCCTCGTCTACGTGACGCGCTCGCTCGTCAAGCAGGCGATGAAGGACTACGCGGGCCAGTTGAAGGACCTGCGGCGCGCGGCGAAGCTCGACCCGGACCTTTTCGCGGAGGCCTCGCGATGAGCGCGCGCCTCCTGCTCGCCGGGTTCGCGAAGTCCGTCCTCGTCCACCGCCACGCGTTCGTCGCGACGCCCGCGCAGACGCTGGAGATCGGCCGGGGCGCGCGCCTTCCGGCCTCCTTCGACGAAGCCTTCGGCGCGGCCGCGCCGCGGAACGTCGATGCGGCGATCGCGGCGGGCCGCTGGTCGCAGGCGCTGCGCGCGCTCGACCAGTGGGCGCGCCGCGAGCCCTCCCGGCCCGAGCCGCGCGTGATCGCGGGGGTGCTGCGGCTCTGGAGCGCTCCGGGTGCGCCCGTTCGGCCGCAGCGGCTGGAGGGCCTGATCGACCGGTACGCGTCGCCCGCAGGCGTCCGCGCGCTGCGGTCCGCCGTCCGGGACTTCCCGTCCTGGCCTCCCGCGCGGCTGTGGCTGGCGCTGGCGCTGATGCGCCGCAACGACCTCGACGGCGCCTGGCGCGAGCTCGACGCGCTGGCCGCGGCGCGGCCCGGCTGGGCCTGGCCGGCGCTGGTGCGCTCCGAGCTCGGGCGCGTGGACATCGTGTTCGACCGCGCGCTGCGCGACTTAGACCGTGCCGAGCGCCTCGACCCGGGCAACGCCTGGGTCCACGCGTTCCGCGCGCGCGTGCTGTTCCAGAAGGAACCCGGCCCCGCCGCGCTCGCCGCGATGGACCGCGCGGCGGCGCTCGCGCCGAAGGCGGGCTGGATTCGCGCGTGGCGGGCCGACTCGCGGCGCAAGCGGGGGGACCTGGCCGGCGCGGAGTCCGATCTGAAGGCGGCGCTGCGCCTGGAGCCGGCGTACGACCGCACGTACCTCTGGGCGGGGAAGGTCCTGCGCGCGCGCGGCAAGGCCGCGGAAGCCGAGCGCGTGCTCACGCGCGGGCTCAAGGTCTGCCCGCATTTCGAGAAGGCGTTCGCCGAACGAGCGCGCGCGCGCCTGACGCTCGGCCGCGTCGACGCCGCGCTCGGCGACCTCGAGGCGGCGGCGAGGCTCAACCACCGGCACAACTCGCTGTGGAACTGGACGGCGGAGATCGAGCCGCTGAACGAGGAGAAGATCCTCACGCTCGGCCTGCTCGCGCGGCGCGCGGAGACGGCGCCGCGCTCGGCGCGGGCCTGGGCGTGGCTCGGCGAGGCGCTGACGCAGTGCGGGCGGTTCGAGCAGGGCCTGGCCGCGCTCGACCGGGCGCGCGCCCTCGACGCGGAGCGCCCCTGGCTGAGGACCTGGCGCGGCGAGGCGCTGCTGCGGCTCGGACGCCTGCCCGAGGCGCAGCGCGAGCTGGATGGGGCGGTCCGCGCCGATCCCTACGACGGGCGCGCGCGCGCGTTCCGCGGGCGCGTCCGCTTCCTGCGCGGCGCCTTCGCCGGGGCCGTCTCCGACCTCGAGAAGGCGGCTTCCGACTCGATGGTCGAGTATTCCTGGATCTATCATTGGCGCGCGCTGGCGAAGACCGCCGCGGGCGACCGGAAGGGCGCGGCGCAAGACGCCGCGACCGCCTCGACGCTCGAGCCTCGCCGCGCCGAGTTCCGCGCGGCGGCCGCGTGAACGCGCTCGCGCGCGTCGACGCGCTGTTCGAGCGCCTCGAGAACGGGCTGCTTCTCGAGGCCTGGTACATGGTCGCGTGGCCGCGGCGCGCCTCGCGCTTCCATCTCTCCCGGCACGGGATCATCCACCGTCGGGAGTATGAAGAGGCTCTGGCTCTTTTGTCCCGGGCGTCGAGCGCGGCGGCGCTCGCGCGCCGGGGCCGGATCCTGCGGGTTCTCGGCCGGCGCGACGAGGCGCTGCGCGACCTCGACCGCGCGCTCGCGCTCGACGGGAAGGACGCCTGCGCCCATGCCTGGCGGTGGGAGGCGGGGCTCGGCGGCGAGCGCCCGGCGCGCGCGGCTTCATCGGCCGGCATCGACCGCGCCATCGCGCTCGAGCCCGGGAACCCGCGGTGGCGGGTTTGGAAGGCGATCGGGCTCTTGTTCGCGCGCGGCGTGACGAAGGCGGGCTTCGCCCGCGCGGCGAAGGCGTGCGAGGAGGCGCTCGCGCTGGATCCCTCCTGCGTGCACGCGCACCTCGCGGTCACCGCGGTCGGGCAGCTGAGCGGCGACGCGCGAGCGTCACGGCGCGGGGTCGACGCGGCGATCGCCCTCGACCCGTCCCTGTATTTCGCCCACATGCACCGTGCGCAGCTGCGGCTCGCCGAGGGCGATCATGAGGGGTTCCTGGCCGACCACGACGCGGCGGCGCTGCTCGAGGAGCGCGCGTGCATGTTCACGGGGACGACGGGCGGCAAGAACATGGCGCCGGCGGCGCCGAAGCCCCATAAGAGCCTGCTGTGCGGCGGCGTCCAGGCGCCGGCACGCGTCCGCCGGCCGAGCCCGGAAGCGCGATGGGCCGCGGAGCTGAACGCCGCCGAAACGGGCTCGCTGCGCGCGATCGAGGCGGCGTGCGGGCGGATTCTCGCGCGCGACGCGCGCGCCTACTGGATCCTCGCGTTGCGCGGCAACTGCCGGCGGCAGCCCGAGATCAACGACCTGGACGGCGCGCTCGAGGACTTCCGGGCCGCCGTCGCGCTGAAGCCGGACTGCGCGTGGGCGTGGGCTTATCTGAGCCGCGTGTGCATGGCGACGTCGGCCGAGCGGCCCGCGATGGAGGCGATCGATCGCGCGATCGCGCTGCGGCCGGGCTCCGGTTGGCTGCGGATCTGGCGCGGCGAAGTCCGCCGCTGGTTCGGCGACGCCGCCGGCTCGCTCGCGGACTTCGACTGCGGCTTGGCGCTCAATCCCGACTACGAGTTCGGCTACGCCTGGCGCGGCGGCGCGCGGCTCTCTCTTGACCGCGCCGCGGAGGCGCTCGAGGATCTCGACATCGCCGTGGGGCTCGAGCCGGGCTACGCGTGGGCCGTCCACCAGCGGGCCGCGGCTCTCCGGCGCCTCGGGCGGACGGGCGAGGCCCTCGCCGCGGTCGACGCGGCGCACGCGCTCGACTCGCGCTACGTCTGGTGCGCGAAGACCCAGGAGAGCCCCGCCGCGATCGCCGCGCTCGACTCGGCGCTCGCGGCCGATCCGCGGGACGCTCGCGCGTACGCGTGGAGAGGAGAGACGAAGAGCCGGTCCGGCGACCTCGCGGGCGCGGAGGAGGATTTGGGCCGTGCGCTTAAGCTGGCACCCGCGCACGCGTGCGCGCTCGCCTGGCGCGGCTGGGCCCGCGCCGGCCTCGGGCGCCTCGACGAGGCCGTGCGCGACCTGGACGCGTCGCTCCGCCTCGAGCCCCGGCGCGCCCAGGCGCTGGCGCGCCGGGGCCGCCTCCTTCACCTCCGCGGCGAGCACACGCGCGCGCTCGCCGACCTCGACGCGTCGGCCGCCCTCGAACCGCACTCGCTTGAGGTCTTCGCGTGGCGGGCCGACGCCGCCGCGGCGCTCGGGCGCTGGAAGGACGCGGCCTCCGATCTCGACCGCGTCCTCGAGAAGGACGGGCGCAACGTCAAGGCGCGACTGCTGCGCGCGAAGGCGCGCGCGCGCCTCGGCGAGAAGGCCGCGGCCGTCGCGGACCTGGAGGCGGCGCGCCGCGGCGGAGCCCGGCCGTGAGGAAGGTTCTCGGCCCCCGCGACCACCGCGCGTTCCTCGAGAACGGCTTCGTCGTGGTCAAGAACGCCGTGCCGAGGAAGACGGCCGCCGCGGCGGCGGCCTTCATCGAGGCGCGGCTGGCCGAGCGCGGGGAGAATGCGCCCGGCCTGCTGTTCGTGTCGGGCCCGCCGATCGACGCCTGCGTGACGAGGAAGGCGCTGAGCGCGGTCTCCGAGCTGCTCGGCGAGGACTCCCCGTTTTCGTCCTCGCAGAAGCGCGTCCTTTCGGTGCCGCGCGTTCCCCGTCCGGGGGCGCAGTGGAGCGAGCCGTTCGCCCACACCGACGTCGATTACGCGTCGCTCATGCCCGAGCAGTGGGCGGTGACCTTGTTCATTTTTCTTACGCGCGTTCGCTCTCAAGAGGGGGCCTTCGTCTATTTCGCGGGCTCGGCGAACCGCAACCGTCTGGTGGCCGCGGCGACGCCGGGACTGATGAAGGAGCTGGAGGGCGGGTCCGAGCAGTCGGGGCCTTACGCGGAACTGCTGGCGGAGCCCGGGGACGCGCTGTTGTACCACCACCTGCTCGGGCACTGCGGCAGCGAGAACGTCGCGGGCGCGGTCACGCGGCACGCGCTGAAGCGGGGCTTCCATCCGCTCCGGCGCGTCGTCCCGGGGAAGAAGCCGTTTTCGCGGATGTCGACGATCGAGAAGGCCAACTCTCCCCGCTACCTCGAGACTCTGCTCGGAACGAAGTTCCCGTCGCCGCGCCTCGAGGCGCGCGCGCGCGTGAGCCGCTCGCTGCGCGAGGGGGACGGCGCGGGCGGGTTCGCCGCGCACGACGTGCTCCGCTGGCGGGGCAGGACGGTCCGCTTCTCCTGCGGGAAGGACGCCCCGTCGACGATCCGCGTCGCCTCGACCTCCGGCTGGACGCTCTGGCGCGCCGATGGGAGCCTGGACCTGGGCGGGGAGAAGGCGCTCTCGCTCCACGCGTTCCACCGCGGTCCGGAGATCCGGCTGTTCGTGGGGACGTCCGGCGGCGGAGTCCGGGTCTTCCGGAGCGCCGACTTGAAGGCGTGGACGGAGGACGCCCCGCTGCCAGACGTCCGGTCCGCGAGCGGGCACTACATCGGGGCCAAGGGCTCGGGGCCCAACGCGCTCGTCGCCTTCAAGACGTCCGCCTCACGCCCGGCGGCGGTGCTCTGCGGCGAGGAGCTCGCGGCGGAACTCCCGCCCGGCCTCGAGGCGCTCGACGCGTTCGTCGCACCCGTCTACAGCGAAGTCGAGTTCGCGGTGATCGTCGAGGCGCGCTCCGCGGGCTCGAAAGAGGCGCCGCGCCTGCTGTGGGCGCCGTCCTCCGACGGCGTCCGCTGCTCCGGGCCCCTGGTCGAGCTCGGCGTCCCGGAGGGTGAGCGGCCGCGTCAGCTGCGGGTCTACGCGCGCGCGCGGCGCTACTGGCTCGCGGCGTACCTCGCGGAGCGCGGCGGGGAGGAACGTCTCCTGTGGGGCTTCATCGACTGGGAGCGTTCGCCCGCGCGGCTCGAGCCCCTCGTGGACGCGGCGGCGCTCGAGGGCGCGCTGGAAATCGTAGGCCTGAGATGAGTTTTTTGTAGAATGAGACATCGTCGGGAGGACGGCATGCCGGAGCTTCGGGTCGACGTCGTGGAACTGCGCGAAAAGATGCTCGCCCATCCGATCTACGCGAGCGTCTCGACCGCGGACGCGATGCGCGTGTTCATGCGCCATCACGTGTTCTGCGTCTGGGACTTTCAGTCCCTGATCAAGGCGCTCCAGCGCAAGCTGACCTGCGTCGAGATCCCGTGGCTGCCGACCGACGATCCCGCGGCGCGCCGCCTCATCAACGAGATCATTCTCGATGAGGAGAGCGACGACGACGGTCGCGGCGGCTACGCGAGCCATTTCGAGCTCTACCTGGATGCGATGCGCGAATGCGGGGCCGACACGGGTCCGATCGAGCGCCTGACCCGGGCCCTGCGCGCGGGTCGGAGCCTCGACGCTGCGTTTGTGGTCGCGGACGTGGCACCGGCCGTCGGCGCGTTCGTCCGCGGGACCATCGCCTCCGCCGCCGCGCCGGGGCTGCACCGACTGTGCGCCGACTTCACGCTGAGCCGCGAGGACGTCATCCCCGAGATGTTCGGACGGATCATCGCCGGGTTCCCGGCGGAGGAGCGCGGACGCTTCTCGCGCTTCATCTTCTACCTCGAGCGGCACATCACGACCGACGGCGAGCGCCACGGGCCGCTGAGCCGGCGCCTGCTCGAGAAGCTGTGCGGTGACGACCTCGCGAAGTGGGCGCAGGCGCAGGAGGCCGCGCGGGCCGCGATCGCTCGCCGGATCGCGCTCTGGGACGAGGTGCTGCCCCTCCTGCCCGCCGGAGCCCGCTCCGCGTGACGCCGCGCCGAAAGAAGCGCTCCTCCGGTGCCGCGGCCGCCGCCGCCGCGCTCGAGCGCCTCGGCCACGCGGAGAGGCTCGAGGGCCTCAGCCGCCGGCTGCCCCTGCCGCACTGCCCGGAGTACGACCTCGACTATTTCCGGCGCGTGAACTTCGAGGAACTCCGCGCCGCGCTGAGCGCCCTCGTGGGCGCGCGCTCTCCCGCCGACGTCGCGTGGCGCGGGCGGGTCCGCCGCCTGCTCGGCGACGCGGCCGGGGCGCGGCTCGACCTGGACGCCGCGGCCCGCGCGGGCGACGGCCGGGCGCTGATGTGGCTCGGTGAGCTCGACCTGGGGACCGCGCGCGGCGAGGCGCGGCTACGCGAGGCGGCGGCGAGGCTCCCGGACGAGCCGCGCGCCGCGTTCTACCTCGGCGCGTCGCTGCTCATGCGCGGCCGCGCCGCGGAGGCGGCGCGGGAGCTGGCCCCTTTCCTGCGCAAGCGCCCGGGCTCGTGCGTCGGGCACATGCTCCTTGGCATCGCCCGCGAGAAGACGGGGGCGCACGAGGAGGCGCTCGCGTGCTACGCCCGCGCCACGCGCGCCGACCCGGTGAGCCCCGTCCCGCATCTGTTGCGCGCGCGCGCGCTGAAAGACGACGACGACGCGGCCCGCGCCTGCGAGGACGCCTTCGACGCGGAGCCGGAGTACGCGCACGTCGCGATGTACGAGTACGAGGTCGGCTGCGACTGGCCGAAGCTCCTGCGCCGCCTCGTCGACTTCGTCTTCAAGGAGAAGCGCCACTTGTCGCTCTCGGCGCGCTACCTCGAGATGGACCTGAAGATCCTGCCCTACCACTTCGAGTACGTGCGCTGGGCCGAGGACCTCCTGCGCCTGCGCCCCGGGCGGAGCTGGACCTGGGGGCTTCTCGGGCGCGCGCTGGCCCGGTGCCCCCCGGCCTCGGGCCTGAAGGTCCGCGGGCTCGCGGCGCTCGACCGGGCGGTGAAGATCTCGCCTCATCGCGGCTGGGTCTACGGCTGGCGCGGCCTGGGCCTGATCGTCAACGGCAAGCCGCGGGCGGCGCTCGTCGACCTGAACAAGTGCCTGGAGCGGCAGCCGTATTACTGCTGGGCGTACGAGTGGCGGGGGGCGCTGCAGCACACGCTGGGCCGCCCGCGCTTGGCGCTGCGCGACTTAGACCGCGCCGCGGCGACGAACCAGCACTATCCCTTCTCGCTCAACCGCCGAGGCCTCGTCCTGCGCCAGCTCGGCGACTACTCCGGGGCGGTGATGAACCTCGACGAGGCCTTCCGCCTGGACATGCGCTACGCCTGGGTATTCCCGAACGGCCGCGAGGCGAACGCCGCCGAGCTGAAGGCCGGAATCGCGGAGCTCTCGCGCGCGCTGAAGCGCCTTCCGTCCGTTCCCTCGTTGTGGACCTGGCGCGGGCAGACGCAGCTGCAGCTGCGGAACTTCTCCGCCGCCTTCCGCGACTTCGAGACCGCGACAGCCGTCGACCCCGCCCACGCGCTCTCGCACGCCTGGTACGGGCGCGCGCTGATCGACGGCGGCCGCCCGGAGGACGGCGCTCGCCGCCTGCGCCGCAGCGTCGAGTTGGCGCCCGATCGCTGGCTCTATCGCCTCTGGCTCGCGGACGCGTTGCGCTCGTCGGGCGACGCGGCCGGCGCGCTCGCCCTCCTCGACCGCCTCGTGCGGGAGCGGCCGCGCGGCTGGTGGGCGTGGCAGGGCCGAGCGCGCGTCCTGCTCGACCTCGGCCGGACGAAGGAGGGGCTGCACAGCGCCCGCCAGGCCGCGAGCCTCGAGGGCCGCAACGCGGACAACTACTACCTCGAAGCCGAGGCGCTGCTGAGCCTGGGCCGCCTGCGCGAGGCGGAGGAAGCGGTCGACAAGCTGCTGGCGATCTCCGCGCACTTCGGCCGGGCCTGGATCCTGCGCGCGGAGATCCGCGCGCGGCGCGGGCGGCCCGAGGACTCGAAGGCGGACTACCGCCACGCGCTCGCGAAGTTCCCGTTCCTGTTCAACGACGAGCAGCGCCGCGGCCTCGGCGAGCTCCTGGGGGCGGCGTGAGGTCCGCGTGGGCGGCGCTCGAGCGGACCCGCCCGGAGCGGACCGTCGAGAACCTGGCCGCGAGCCTCGGCCTCCCCTACGTCCTGGAGTTCGACCTCGAGTACTTCCGCCGCCTGCGCCACCGCGAGATCAAGGCGGCCTTGGCCGAGCTCGAGCCCGCGGCCGCGCGCGGCGAGCCGCGGGCGCTCGCGCGCCGCGGCCGCGCCCGGCGGCTCGCCGGCGACTCCGCGGGCGCCCGTCTCGACCTCTCGCGCGCGCTGAGCCTCTCTCCCGGGCTCGACGAGGCCCGCGCCTGGCTCGCGGAGCTCGACCTGCGCGCCCCCGGCGCCGAGGCGGCTCTCTGCGAGGTCGCCGCGCGCCGCCCGAAGGACTCCGCCGCCGCGTGCTGGCTCGCGGCCGCGCGCCTGTTCGCCGGCCGTCCGAAGGACGCCGCCCGCGGGCTCGAGGCGGCGCCGCCGTCGGCCCTGGCGGCGCTGCTCCTCGGCGTCGCGCGCGAGCGCCTCGGACGCCGCGCGGCCGCCCTGCGCGCCTACGCCGAGGCCGCGCGCCTCGAGCCGTCCTGCTCCGCGGCGCACTGGCTGATCAGCCGCCTGTCGCGCGGGAACGCGGCGCTGCGCGCGGCCCAGGGCGCGCTCGACGCCCAGCCCGGCTACGCGTTCCTCGCGCAGTTCATGAAGCACGAGGAGGGGAGCTGGAAGAAGGCGATCCTGCGCCTGCGCGCCTTCGCGTTCGCGGACCCGGAGAAGGCCTGCTGGTACGACCGCCAGGACGACCTGTCCTACTCCCCGTTCCACGAGGACGAATATCAGGACGCCCTCGCTCTGCGCCGGATGTTCCCGCGCGCGCACTGGACCGGCGCGATGCTCGGGCGCACGGCGCTGCGCTGCCCGGCGGGCTCGCCCCGCCGCGAGGCCGGGCGCCGCATGCTGCTCGGCGCGGCGCGCCGCGGCGCTCGGCACGGCTGGATCTCGGCGTGGCGCGGCCTCGGCAAGCTCTCGCGCGGCGACGAGCGCGGCGCGCTGGCCGACTTCGACCGCGGCCTGGCCGCGCAGCCGTGGTATCACCGCGCCTATGCCTGGCGCGGGAGCCTGCTCGCGCGCATGGGCCGCCACGCGGAGGCGGCCGCCGACCTCGACCGCTCCATCGCGATCGACGAGGGCTACGTCTTCGCCTATCACCAGCGCTTCCTCGTGCGCCGCGCGACCGGCGACTGGACCGGTGCCGCCGCCGACCTCGAGCGCGCCTTCGAGGGCGACGCGCGCTACGACTGGGCCTTCTCGTCGGGCCGCGAGCCCCGCCGGGACGACCTGCTCCGGGCGCGGCGCGAACTCGACCGAGCGCTGCGCGCGCACCCGGACTCCTCCGTCCTGTTCGCGTGGCGCGGGCAGCTCCGCCTGCGCTCCTCCGACCGCAGCGGCGCGCTCGCGGACCTCGAGCGCGCGTCGGCTCTCGATCCGGCCAACGCGCTGGCCCAGGCCTGGCTCGGCAAGGCGTTCCTCGCCGGCGGCGAGGCGACGCGCGCGGCCGTCGCGCTGAAGCGGGCGAAGGACCTGCGCCCCGGCGTCGAGACCTACCTGCTGTGGCTCGCCGAGGCGGAGCATGCCGCGGGCGACCGCGCCGGCGCGCTGGGCCGCCTGGCGACGGTCCCGCCGGGCCGCCGCGGCTACGACGCGCTGATGACCCGCGCCCGTCTGCGCATGGACGGAGGCGACGCGCGCGGCTCGCTGCGGGACGTCGACGCCTCGCTTAAGGTCCGGGGCCGCAGCGCCGAGGCCTACTACCTCCGCGCGTTGGCACTCCGCGGCCTCGGTCGGTGGGAGGGCGCGCGGGAGGCCGCCGATCTGGCATTATACGCCTCGCCTCACCACGGCCAGGCCCGCCTGATCCGGGCGGAGGCGCTGCTCCGCGCGGGCCGCGCGGCCGACGCCGTCGGCGAGTACGGCGAGATTATAAAGCGGCATCCTTATCTGCTCAACGAGGAGCAACGAAACCGATGGAACGATCTGCTCAAGGCGTGACGTCCGCTTGGAAGGTCCTCGAAGCGCTCGAGCATTCCGAGCGCTTCGAGGATTTGAGCCGCCGCCTCGGTCTCCCGCCGACCCCCGAGTACGACCTCGACATCTTCAAGTCCCTGAACCTCAAGGAACTCGGCGAGGCCCGCGACCCTCTCGAGGCCCTGTCCGAGGCTGAGCTCGGGCCCCGCGGATTGACCGCGCGCGGCCGCCTGCGCCGCCTGTTCGGCGACGTCGCGGGCGCATCCTCCGACTTCCGCGCGGCGCTCGACGCCGCGCCCGGCCACGCCCCGGCACAGGCGTACCTCGGCGAGATGGCCCTCGGCGGCCCGCAGGCCGAGCCCGCGCTCCTCGCGGCCGAAGGCGAGCCCGCCGCGGCCCTGTACCTCGGCGTCGACCGCCTCCTGCGCAACCTCCCTGCCGAGGCGCTCGAGGCCTTCGACGCGTACCGTCGCGCCCGGCCCCGCTCGGCGCTGGCGCATCTTCTCACGGGCGTGGCGCTCGAGCGCGGCGGCCGCCGCGCCGCCGCCGACCGTTCCTACGCGCGCGCGGCCGCCCTCAAGCCGGTCAGCGCGGCGGCCCACCTGCTGCGCGCGCGCATCGCGCGCTCCTCCCGCGCCGCGGCCCTCCACCTGACGCGTGCCTACGACGTGAGCCCCGTCATGGGGTTCGTGACGCTCCAGCTCCACCGCCAGACCAAGCTCGACGCGCCCGCGTACGTCGCGAAGATGATCGACTTCGCCTTCACGAAGCCCGACACGCTCTCCGCGTATTACCGCCGCGAGGCCACGCAGACGCACTTCTCGCACTTCCCGGCCGAGGACTACGAGTACGTCTCCACCTTGATGCGCGGCAACGCGGCCAAGTCGTGGGTCCACGCGTTCTACGGCCGCGCCGCGTGCTACGTCCCTTCGGGCGCCGCCGAGGGGATCCGGCATCTCTCGCGCGCGATCGCGCTGTCGCCGCACAGCGGCTGGTGCTACGCCTGGCGCGCCAACGCCCGCCGCCTCGCGGGAGACCTTCGCGGCGCGGCGCGCGACTTCGAGGCGGCGGTTAAGCTTCAGCCCTTCTACCATCGCGCCTACGTCTGGCGCGGCTCTCTGCGACGCAAGCTCGGCCTCTTCGAGGAGGCGCTCGTGGATTTAAACCGCGGCCTCGTCCTCGATCCGCACTACAGCCTGACCTACCACGAACGCTCGCTCGTGCGCCGCAAACTCGGGGATATCCCGGGCGCCTTATCGGACCTCGACCGCGCGTTCCTGCTCGACCACCGCTACAGCTGGGTCTTTAAAGTCGGCGGGGCTCCGGCCGCCGGCGACCTGAAGAAGGCGATCAAGGACCTGGAGCGGGCGGAGAAGCGCTTCCCGCACATCCCGTCCCTTTTAATGTGGCGCGGGCAGCTGCGCCTGCAGGGCGGGGACCACTCCGGCGCGCTCCTCGACTTCGAGACCGCGGCGCGGATGGACCCGCACCACGGCCTCAACCTCGGCTGGCAGGGCCTGACGCTGCTCGAGAGCGGCGAGCCGGAGCGCGCGCTCGAGCCGCTGCGCAAGGCCGTGCAGTTCGAGCCGCATTTCCGCATCGCGCAGTCATGGCTCGCGCGCGCCGAGTACGCGTGCGGCCTGAAATCCCAGGCTCGCGAGCGCCTCGAGGAGGTCCTGCGCGAGAAGTCCCTGACGCCCTGGGCCCGCTACTGGCTCGCGACGTTCGCGCGCGAGGAGGGGCGGCTCGCCGAGGCGGAGCGCGAGCTCGGCCGCGCGCTCCTCATCGACGGCAAGTCGCCCGAGGCGTACCTCCTGCTCGCGCAGACGCGCCTGGAGCGGGGCCGCGCGGCGGGCGCGCTCGAGGCGGCGGAGCACTGCCTCTCGTTCGCCCCGAACGTCGGGCGCGCTCACATCGCCAAGGCGGCCGCGCTGCAGCGCCTAGGCCGCGCGGAGGAGTCGATCGGCGCGTATCGCGTCGTGCTCGAGAAGTTCCCTTACCTCCTGAACCCCGAGCAGCGGGAGAGGGCGGAGGCCCTGATTGGCCGGCCGAGCTGATCCCCTCGACGCGCTGTTTGCCGAGGACAGCGGCTCGCTGGCGTCCGCGCTCTTTCGCGGCTACGTCTCGCACTCCCTTCTCTTCTACCGCCAGAACAACCTCAAGCGCTTCTCCGAGCTGCTCGCCGACGGCCGCGCGCTGAGGCTCGGCCCCGGCGAGTCCCCGCGCCGTCCGCTTCCCGCCGTCTACTCCGGCGGCCCCGGCTGGGCCGAGGCGTTCGCCGCCCTCTGGCAGAACGACGAGGCGCAAGCGCTCCGGCTCCTGTCCAAGGCCGTCGCCAAGTCTCCGCGCAACCCGTCCTTCTACGTCCTCCGCGGCTTCGTGCGCGGCGAGACGTATTGGGGCTCGCGCCGCCTGGGCCCCGCCTCGCTTGCGGACTTCGAGAAGGCGCTGTCCTTGGACAAGAATAATCTCTGGGCGCACATGGGCGCCGGCATGACCCTCGAGATGCGCCGGCGCTACACGCGCGCGCGCGACCATTTCGAGACGGCGTCTCGGCTCGCGCCCAAGTGGGCGTGGCCGCACGTGTTCCGCGGCGTCTGCCTGTGGTATCAGGCCGAGTTCAAGGCGTCGATCGAGGCTTTCGGGCGAGCCGCTCGGCTCGATCCCAAGGGCGAGTTGCCGCTCCTGTTCTCGGCGCGCGCGAAGGCCGACATCCGCGTCCGCTCCCTGATTCCGGATCTCAACAAGGCGCTGAAGCTCTCTCCCGATTCCGGCTTCGCGCTGTCGTGGCGCGGGCGCGCGATGTTCGTGCTGACGCGTTTGCCCGAGGCGCTCGACGACCTGCGCCGCACGTGCAAGCTGCTGCCGGAGTACGACCGCGGGTGGTCGTGGCTGGGGGTGTCCTTGATCGAGAAGGGCAAGCTCAAGGAGGCGGTGCCCCTGCTCCTGAAGGCCCGCACGCTCAACCCGCATTATCCGACGACCTTGTATCCGCTGGCGGGCGCTTTGATGAAGCTTCGCCGCTGGAAAGAGGCGGGAACGGTCATGAAGGAGGCGATGTTCATCGATCGCGCGGGCGTGTGGATCGAGCACCGGATTTCGATGTCGCACCCGAACCCGGCGGCGCTGCGCTCGCGCGCCGACCTCGACCGGTTCCTCGAGAAGTTCCCGAAGGCCGCATGGGCCTGGGCCTGGCGCGGGCAGACGGAGCTGCTTCTCCAGAACTACGGCAAGGCGCTGGGCGATCTGACGAAGGCGATCGCTCTCGATAAGAAGGACCCGTGGGCGCGCGTGTGGCGGGGGGAGACTCTACGCCGTCTTGGCGAGTGGGCGGCGGCGAGCGCGGAGTTCGACGCGGCGCTCAAGCTCGATCCCAAGCTGTCGTGGCCGCATGCGGGGAAGGCCGAGTGCCGACTGGGTTCGGGCCAAGCGGCTCTAGCGCTGAGGTCCTTGGACCGCTCGCTCGCGCTTCAGCCGTTCTGCGGGCCGGCGTACGCGCTGCGCGGGCGCGCGCTTCTGGCTCTCGGGCGCAAAAAAGAGGCCGCGGCCGCTTTCGCGGAAGCGCTCGAGCTTCATCCGCAGGACGTGTGGATCAAGAACCTCCTGAAGCCTCGCCCGCAGGGCGATCCCGCGGCCAGCTTCCAGACGAGCCGCCTCATCGAGGACGCCCGTCAGCTCGGGCTCAAGGACTGCGCGAAATCGCTTTCGGCCGGGAACGCGACGCGCGCGCTCGCGGAGTGCGCGAACGACGCCCGGCGCGAGGCGCGGCTCTATCGCCTGCGCGGCTGGCTCAAGCTCCATTGCGGCGACGCGGGCGGAGCGGCCGAGGACGCGAGCCGCGCGCTCGACGCGACGCTCGATCCGTCCGATCGCGCCGCGCTCTGGCTGCGCGAGCGTGCACGAGCCGCGCTGGGGGCCGCATGAACTGGGATTTGATCATCGTCGGCGGCGGCCCCGCCGGCAGCACCCTCGCGGGCATCGCCCGCAAGTACGACCCGAAAGCGCGTATTCTCATCCTCGAGAAGACCCCTTTCCCGCGCCACCACGTCGGCGAATCCCTTCTTCCCGGCTCCATCCCCGTATTAAAGGAACTGGGCGTCCACCCCAAGATCGACGCCGGCGGCTTCCCGCGCAAGATGGGCGTCGTCTTCGTCTGGGGCGACGACCGCAAACCCTGGGACGCCGACTTCAACAACCTGAACCTCGAGATGGTCAAGAAGTACGGCCGTATGCTCGACACCGAGTTCTCCTGGCAGGTGCTCCGCTCCAAGTACGACAAGATCTTGCTCGATCATGCCGAAGAGCTCGGCGCCGAGGTCCGCTTCGGCTGGCGCGCCGTGAAGGCCGTCACGAAGGGGAAGAAGGTCGTCGGCGTAATCATTGAAAAGGATGGCCAGCAAGAGACCCTCAGCTGTGAGACCTTGGCCGACTGCTCCGGCCAAAGCGGCTTTCTTTCGGAGCAGCGCGGAACGCGCAACTTCAACGAGGAACTGAAGAACGTCGCCGGCTACGCCTATTTCAAGGGAGCCAAGTGGAAGTTCGAGTTCCAAGGCCATCCCGATAAAACGAAGATCTTCGTCTGCTCCGTCCCCGAAGGCTGGTTCTGGTACATCCCGCTGAGCAAGGACATGGTGTCCGTCGGGCTCGTCTCGAAGGCCTCGTTCGTGAAGACTCATCCGAAAGGGAAGGACTTCAAGAAGTACTTCTTCAACGCGCTCGACCGCTGCGAGGAGATCAAGCCTCTGCTCGCCAACGCGACGCTCATGAACGACGTCGATCCTCATGAGAAGGGGAAGGAATTCTTCTCGACCGGCGACTGGTCCTACGAGAACGAGAAGGCCTGCGGCCCCGGCTGGCTCGCGGCCGGCGACGCCGCCTTCTTCCTGGATCCCTTATTGTCTTCGGGCGTCATGATGGCCCACCTCTCGGGCCACCGTGCCGCTTATACGTGGCTGAGCGCGCGACGGGAGCGCGACCCCCACATCGCCGATCTTCTTTGGCTTGACTACGACCGGTTCTGCAAGGAAGTGGCCGGAGCCTTCAAGGCGCTCGTGCGGTTCTGGTATAAGCATGATCCGAACGCGCGCGCCTGGTGGAGCGAAGCGCGGAAAGCGCACGGCGATCGCTCGCCCGTCGACCTCGACGACAAGACCGCGTTCGTGGCCGTCGCCGCGGGCCTGACTTATTATTTCGAGCGCGCGTACACGAGCCAGAGCCTGCTGTTCGGCTCGAGCGGAGCCGAGCACTCCTGGCAGTGGGAGGGGACGAAGCTCGAGCTCAAGAACTGGACGCGGCAGATTTTGGCGATCGTCGAGACCGGCTTCATGAAGGCCGAGCCCAAGCGCGACGCGAAGCTCCGGCGCGCCGAGACTGAGGTCGCCCGCCGGGAGATCCCCGACGCGTGGATCCCCAGGCGCGCCAAGACGATCGAGGAGCAGACGGCCTTTTTGCCCATGTCCGCGGACGGCAAGCTCCATCCCGCGCGAAGGTACCGCGTCGTCGCGCGCAAGGGGATCGACGACGGCGACGACGCCGCGAATCCGCGACGGATTTTGCCCAGGTCCTTCGCCCTCGCCCTGTCCTTGGTCGACGGCAAGCGCAGCGTCGGACGGATAAAGGAGGAATTGTACCGGCTCTCGGCCCTGCCCGCCGACGTGCTGGAAGGGCAGGCGTTCCGCCTGCTGAAAGATTTGGCCGTGCTCGGCGCGATTGAGTGGAAGGAGCGGAGCGAATCGCCCGCGAAGGCGCGGCGCGCCCGTCCCGATGCGTGGACGCATTTCCGCGACGGCGAGGCCGCCCTGCGGCGCGGAGAGCCCGCGGCCGCCGAGGAGGCGCTGAGCGCCTCGATCAAGGCCGGCGCGCCCGGCCCCTGGACGTACGCGCTGCGCGGCGAAGCGCGGCGTCACCTGGGGCGGAACGCCGAGGCGACGCGCGACCTCGACGAGGCGTTGCGGCTGTGCTCCGCCCCGGCGAAGAGGAAGGGAACGCGGCTCTCGGTCATGCAGGACGAGTTCGAGTCGGGGGTCGAGCGCGCGATGCTCGAGGACCGGGTGCGGCTCTTGCGCGGGAAGGCGCGGCTGCTGTCCGGGGACGCTCGAGGCGCGCGCGAGGACGCGGACGCGGCTCTCTTGCTTAACCCGAGGCAGTCCGAGGCGCTCGTCGTGCGCGCGAAGGCGGCCCAGCTGCTGGGCGACCTGCCGGCCGCGAAGGCGGACCTCGAGGCGGCGCTCGCGATCGAGAGCGCGGGACGGCGGGGCGAGGGATGAGGAAAGACCCCGGGGCCTGGCACTGCGTCGAGGCGCTCGGCCTGCTCGTCAGCACGGGCCGCTCGTCGGAGTTCGGCGCGGCGCGGCGCCGCGTCGTGCGCGGCGCGGCTCTGCGGGCGGGCAAGGCGTCTCCCGAGGGCCTGGCCGCGCGGTGGGAGGCGGAGCTCGTGGCACTCGCCGGGCGCGGCGCGGGGCTCCCGCTCATCACGAAGGTGTGCGCGCTCTCGCCGCGCGACGCGCGCTGGCGCGCCTATCGCGCGCTGGGCCTGTTGCTCTCGCGCCCGAAACGCGAGTACGGCCTCGCTCCCCGGGGCGTCAACCGCGCGGCCCGCGCGCCGGCCGCTCGCGCGGCGGCCCGCGAGGCGCTCGCCGACGCGCGGGCGGCGGCGCGGCTCGACCCGCGCTTCTCGCTCGCCCCGGTCGTCGCGGCCCTGGCGTGCGAGGACCTCGGACGGCCGACGGAGGCCGCGCGCTGGTACGCCCGCGCGTCCGCGCTGGCTCCGCGCGAGGGCTGGATCCTGCTGGCCCGCGCCGACGCGCGGCGCCGCGCCGGGGACGCCGCCGGGTTCGTCGTCGACGCGACGGCCGCGCACTACCTGGATGAGGGCGCCGGCGCGCTGCGCTTCGCCGTCAATGATCCCCGTCGCGATTCGCCCAAGACCGCGATCGCGGGCGCTTCGCGCCTGCTGGCCCGGCGGCCGCGGACGGCGTGGGCGCTCGCGCTGCGCGCGGACCTCAAGCGCTTCCCGGAGGTCAACGACTTCGCCGGGGCGCTCGCCGATTTCGAGGCCGCGGCCCGGCTTGCGCCGCGTGAGGCGTGGATTCTCGCGTACCTCTCCCGTGCGCGGATCTCCGCCGGGGACGCGGCGGGGGCGCTGTCGGCCGTGGCCGCCGCCGCGCGCTTGCGCCCGGGCTGCGGGTGGATCCGCGCGTGGAAAGGGGAGGTCCTGCGCCGCCTCGGCCGCCATCGCGAGTCGGAGCGGGAGCTGGACGCGGCGCTGCGCGCCGATCCGGACTACGAGTTTTCCTACGCGTGGCGCGGCGGGACGCGCCGCGCGAGGGGCAAGGCGGCGGCGGCGCTCGCGGATCTGGGCGTCGCCGCGGCGCTCGACCCGCGGTACGCGTGGACCTTCGTCGAGCGCTCCTCGGCGCTGCGGGACCTGGGACGCGTGGACGAGGCGCTCGAGGTCCTCGAGCGCGCGCGCCGTCTCGACCCGAAGAGCGCATGGTGCCCGCGGCGCGAGGACGCGCCCGCGGCGATCGCCGAGCTCGATGCCCGTCTGAAGGTCCGCCCTCGCGACGCGCGGGCGCTCGCGTGGCGCGGCGAGACGCGCCTGCGCGCCGGCGACCTCGAAGGTGCTGCCAAGGACCTGGCACGGGCGGCGGCGCTCGAGCCGG
>JBBQVX010000053.1:0-24135 GCA_038211115.1 Elusimicrobiota bacterium
GCGGTGTTCGTCAGCTGATTAGAGCTTGCGAACGTTGCCGGCGCGGGGTCCCTTCTCGGACTGCTCCACGTCGAACTCGACGGCCTGATTCTCGGCCAAAGTCTTGAAGCCATCGCCCATGATGGACGAGTGGTGAACGAAGAGATCCTTAGATCCGTCGTCCGGCGTGATGAACCCGAAGCCCTTCTGATCGTTGAACCACTTCACTTTTCCGGTAGCCATTGTCTTGTATGTCCTCTTTCTTGCGTCTTGCTCACGTACGTCTTATGTGGCGCGGGAAACGTTTTCCCTTAACTACATTATACCACGCCCCGCCGACGAACGGGGTAGTATTATTGTGACCGGGGCGTGTATTTTATGGGGGTGCTTTTAGAGGCTCGCGGCGTCGAAAAACGCCCGCAAGCGGGCCGGGTCCTTGACCCCGGGAGCGCCCTCGACCCCCGAACTGACGTCGAGCGCCCAGGGCCCGGCCGAGCGCACGGCCTCGGCTGCGTTCTCCGGGGTCAGTCCCCCCGCCAGGATCGCGCGCGCGCCGGTCGAGCGCCAGGAACGGGCCGTTTTCCAGGCCTTGCGCTGGGCACGGAGGGACGGGCCGCGGCCGGCGCGGCGGTCGGCGTCGGTGCGCGCGGGCTCGATCAAGACCATCTTGCCGCGCAAGGGACGGGCGTCCAAGGTCACGGCCTGGATGACCCTGACGCCGATGCCCCGTGGCACCGAGCCGTAGATCTGGACGGCGTCCAGGTTCAGCTCGCGAACGACCCGGCGGAGCTCCTCCGCGGCGACGTGCTTGAAGACGCCGATCGCCAGGACGCCCTTCGGAATGGCGGCCCGGACGCGCCGGGCCTTGGGCGGGGTCAGATAACGGGGCGTATTCGGGACGAAGATCATGCCGACGGCCCAGGCGCCGAGCTTGGCGGCGAGACGCGCGTCCTGGGGACGGGTGACGCCGCAGACCTTGATCCTCATGATAAGAATCCGCGCAGCGCCGCTCCCGGTTCGGGAGTCTTCATGAACGACGTACCGATGAGAAAGCCCTTGTAGCCGAGCGGCGACAACGAATCGAGGTCGGCGCGCGAACGGAGGCCGCTTTCGGCGACGGCGACGACCCCGGGGCGGCAAACCAACGGCGCCAAACGGCGGGCGACGTCGAGGTCGACCTTCAACGTCTTGAGATCACGGCTGTTCACGCCGATCAGAGCGGCGCCGGCGGCTATCGCCGCCGCGGCTTCGAGCTCGTTATGAACTTCGACCAGAACGGATAACCCCAACGACATCGCCGCGTCGTGCATCTCGGCGAGCCTCGGACCCAGCAATGCGGCGATCAGGAGCACGGCGTCCGCGCCGATCGAACGGGCCAGCTCGAATTGATATTCGTCGACCATGAAGTCCTTCATCAGCAGGGGCGTCTCGGGGCATGCGTCGCGCGCCCCCGCCAGGAAGCTCGGATCGCCGCCGAAGTACTCCTTCTCCGTCAGGATCGAGACGGCGGCGGCGCCGTTCTTCACGTAGCCCTTGGCGATCTTCGCGGCCTCGACGGGGGAGCCGCCCTTCCTGAGGACGCCCTCCGAGGGGGACTCGAACTTCACCTCGGCGATGATCCGCGGCCCCGCGGCCGACAGCGCGTCGGAGAGCGACAGGGGCCTCCGGTCGTAGAGGGGCTGCGTCCGCAGCCACTCGACGGGGCGGTTCGCCTCGAGCTCCGGCAAGCGCGCGGCGACGCGCTTGGCGATGCGGCCCAGCACGCCGAGATCAGCCATCGACCGTGAGCCGCCGCAGGATGGCCAAGGACGCCGCGGCCCGTCCCGAGTCGATCGAGTCGGCGGCGAGCGCCAGGCCCTCCTTCCAGTCCCGCGCGAGGCCGGCGACCCGGAGGGCGGCGGCGGCGTTGAGGAGGCAGACCTCGCGCGCGGGGCCGGACTCGCCGAACAGCACGGCGCGCGTGATCCAGGCGTTCTTGTTCGCGTCGCCGCCGGCCAAGGCCTTGAGCGGGCGGCGCTTGAGCCCCAGCGACTCGGGCTTGATCTCGGAAACCGTGATGCGGCCTCCGCGCAGATGGGCGACGACCGTCGGCGCGGAGAGCGACAGCTCGTCGAGCCCGTCCCGCGACGAGACGACCATGACCTCCTCGCTGCCGAGGGCCTTCAGGGCCTCGGCGAGAGGCAGGACCAGGGACGTCGAGTACACGCCGAGCAATTGGCGCTTCACGCCCGCCGGGTTCGACAGCGGGCCTATAAGGTTGAACACCGTGCGCGTGCCGAGCTGCCGGCGGATCGGGGCGACTTTCGCCGTCGCGGGATGATGGCTCGGCGCGAACAGGAAGCCGACGCCGGCGACGTCGACGCACTCGGCCGCGAGCTTCGCCGACGCGTTCGTCCGCACGCCGAGCGCCTCGAGCACGTCGGCCGAGCCGGAGCGGCTCGAGACCGCGCGGTTGCCGTGCTTGGCCACCGCCGCGCCCGCGCCCGCGGCGATGAAGGCCACGGTCGTCGAAATATTGAAGGTTCCGGAGCCGTCGCCGCCGGTGCCGCACGTGTCGATGAGCGGGCGGCGCTTCGGCTTGACCGTGACGGCGCGCGCGCGCATCGCCTCGGCGAAGCCGACGAGCTCGGGGACCGTTTCGCCGCGCACGCGCAGGGCCGCGAGGAAGGCGCCGGCCTGCGCGTCGGTGACCTTCCCGCCGATCAGCGCGTTCATCGCGGCGCGCGCCTGGGCGCGACCCAGCGCCCCGCCGGTGAGAACGATCTTAAGGACGGCGGAAAATTCCACTCAGGCCTTCGGCAGCGTCAGCTTGAAGGTCGAGCCTTTCGGACCGGTCTCGTGCGTCACCGACCCGCCGTTGCCGTCGAGGTACTTGCGCGCGAGCGCCAAGCCGAGCCCCATGCCTTTGGGCTTCGTGGTCATGAAGGCCTCGTACATGACGGGCTCGATCTTCGGATCGACGCCTTTGCCCGCGTCGGACACCGAGACCGTCAGGCCGTCCTTGCCGGCGGACGTGGCGACCTTGATCGTCCCTTTCTCCTCCTGGGCGGCGAACGCGTTGTCGATCAGGCGCTTGACCGCGTCGCCGATCGCCTTGCCGTCGAACTTGGCGACGACGCCCTTCGCGCCGAGCTTGAGGTCGATCTTGCCGCTCTCGGGCTTCGGGAAGTTCTCGACGGCATCGGCGACGACGGAGTCGAGCGGCATCGTCTCGGCGGCGCACTCGTAGGGGCGCGAGAAGGTGAGCATGTCGGCCAGGAGCTTGTCGGCGCGCGCGATCTCGCTCTCGATGATCTTCAGGTGCTTGTCGACCTTCGGATCGAGCCCCTTCGTGCTGCCCAGCTTGGCGCGCACGAAGTAGGACGAGTTGTTGATGACCGCGAGCGGGTTGCGCAGATCGTGGCCGATGACGGACGCGGCGCGGCGGAGCAGCTCCTGTTCGCCTTTGTTCATTAGAGCCCCGGTTTCGTCATCTGCTCGGGCTTGATCCAATCCCCGAACTGCTTATCGGTCACGAGCTTGAGCTTCAGGGCGGCTTCCTTGAGCGTGAGGCCCTCGGCATGCGCGGTCTTCGCGATCTTGGCCGCGGCGTCGTAGCCGATGTGCGTGTTCAACGCAGTGACGAGCATCAGGCTGCGCAGCATCAGCTCCTCGATACGCTTCTCGTCGGGCTCGATGCCGGAGGCGCAATGCTCGTCGAAACCGCGCGCGCCGGCGGCGAGGAGCTTCGCCGAATGCAGGAAGTTGTGGATGATCAGCGGCTTGAACACGTTGAGCTCGAAGTTGCCGGAAGCGCCGCCGATGTTGATCGCGGCGTCGTTGCCGAGCACCTGCGCGCAAATCATCGTGACCGCCTCGCTCTGCGTCGGATTGACCTTGCCGGGCATGATCGAGGAGCCGGGCTCGTTCTCCGGAATGCGCAGTTCGCCCAGGCCCGCGCGGGGGCCGGACGCGAGCCAGCGCACGTCGTTGGCGATCTTGTTCATCGAGCACGCGAGCGTCTTCAGCGCGCCGTGCGCGAAGACCAAGGCGTCGTGGCCGGCCAAGGCCTCGAACTTGTTGGGCGCGGGCTTGAAGGGCAGCTTGGTGAGGCGCGCGATGTGGGCGGAGGCCTTCTTGTCGAAGTCGGGATGAGTGTTCAAGCCCGTGCCGACGGCGGTGCCGCCGATCGCGAGCTCGTAGAGCCCCGGCAGGACAAGGTCGAGCCTTTGGAGATCGGCGTCGAGCATGGCGGCCCAGCCGCCGATCTCCTGTCCGAGCGTGAGCGGAACGGCATCCATGAGATGGGTTCGGCCGATTTTGACGATCTTGTCGAACGCCTTGGACTTCTTTTTCAACGTGTCCCGGAGCGCCTTAACGGCAGGGATCAGATCATGGACGATCGTCTCGCACGCGGCGATGTGCATCGCGGTCGGGAACGTGTCGTTCGACGACTGAGACTTGTTCACATCGTCGTTCGGATGGATGGGCTTCTTGCTGCCCATGACGCCCTGGGCCATTTCGATGGCCCTATTCGAAATCACCTCGTTCGCGTTCATGTTCGACTGCGTGCCCGAGCCCGTCTGCCAAACGACGAGCGGGAAATGCGCGTCGAGCGTTCCCGCGATCACCTCGTCGGCGGCGGCGGAGATGAGCTTTTCCTTGTCCTTGGGCAGCAGGCCCAGGTCGGCGTTGGCGAGCGCGGCGGCCTTCTTGAGCACGCCCATCGCGCGGATCATCTCGCGCGTCAGCGTATCGCGGCCGGCTCCGGCCTGGAAATGGTGGAGGGAGCGCTCGGTCTGCGCCCCCCAATAGCGGTCCGTGGCGACGGGGATTTCGCCCATCGTGTCCTTCTCAACGCGGGTTCTGCCGTTCGTGGCGCTCATGCCCCGATGATACTAAAACTTGCTATTCCGGAGCCGAGGCCTTCTCGACGGCCGAGACGCGGCGGCGCAGGGACAGGGCCTCCGCGTTGCCGGGCTCGGCGGCCAGAATCGTCTTGATCAGGGCCCGCGAGCGCGCGTAATCGGCCTTCATGTAGGCGTCCACGGCCTCGTAATAGTCGCGGTCAACCTGCTTGCGGGACTCCGCCGACAGCGGCTTGGACGCCGAAGCGGAGACGGGGGCCCTGCGCGCCGCCGGCCGCGCGGCGCAGCCGGCGGCGAGCGTCAGAGCCAGCGGAAGCAGCCCCTTCCGGAGCATTCCGCCTAGTCGCCGAGGACCGACTCGGGGCGTAGGAAGTGGCACGTGTAGCCTTCCGGAAGCCGCTCGAGGTAGTCCTGGTGGTCCTCTTCGGCCTTCCAGTACTGGTCGGCCTTCGTGACCTCGGTCACGACCGGCGAGCCCCACTTGCCCTTCTTGTTGAGCCGCTCGATGAACACCTCGGCGGTCTTCTTCTGCGCGTCGCTGTGGTAAAAGATCGCGGAGCGATAGGAGGAGCCGCGGTCGTTGCCCTGACGGTCCTTCGTCGTCGGGTCGTGCATGCGGAAGTACCAGCGCAGCAGCTGCTCGAACGGAAGCTTCTGCGGATCGAACTCGACGCGCACGGCCTCGGCGTGGCCTTCGTGGTTGCGGTAAGTCGCGTTCTTGACATGGCCGCCCGCGTAGCCGACGTCGGTATGGATCACGCCGGGGATCTTGCGCAGGATGTGCTGCATCCCCCAGAAGCAGCCGCCGGCGAGCTCGACGGTCTCGGTCTTGACGGGCGCCGCGGCCGCGGCGGCCTTGCGCGAGGCCTCGACCTTGTTGAACAGCGGCAGGAAACGCTCGTAGCCCTCGACCTGCAGCTTGTCGACCGGGATGAAGCGCAGCGACGCGGAGTTGATGCAGAAGCGCATGCCGCCCTTGTCCTTGGGACCGTCGTCGAAGACGTGCCCGAGATGGCTGTCGCCGTGCTTCGAGCGGACCTCGGTCCGGACCATGCCGAACTCGCGGTCCTTCTTCTCGATGATGTTCTCGGAGTCGAGCGGCTTCGTGAAGCTCGGCCAGCCCGTGCCCGAGTCGAACTTATCGGTCGAGGAGAACAGCGGCTCGCCGCTGGCGACGTCCACGTAGATTCCGGCCGCGTGGTTGTTCCAGTAGGCGTTGTGGAACGGCGGCTCGGTGGCCGCGTTGCAGACGACGGAGAACTGCTCCGCGGTCAGCTTTTTCTTGAGCTCGTCCTGCGACGGCTTCGAGTATTCGGGCATCTTGGCCTCCTTCTTATGCGGGGCGGGCGCGGCGAAAGCGGCCGGCGCCAGGATCATCATCGCGAGAAGCGTCATCATTCGGGTCATCATAGCACTCATGAGTGAGGGCCCGGCCTCAAGGATTACAGCCCCGGGTGAAATGATAGGATGAAAATAATGGGAACGGGAACGGTCGGCTACGGTGCGGCGTTCATCGCGGGAATCCTGTCCTTCCTGTCGCCTTGCGTGCTCCCCTTGGTGCCCGGCTACGTGTCGTTCATGTCGGGGCTGACGCTCGAAGAGCTCTCGGTCGGCGTCGATGAAGGCCGGCGCTTCCGTCACGCGGGCTGGGAGTCGCTCTTCTTCGTCGCGGGCTTCGCGCTCGTGTTCACCGCGCTGGGCGCCACCGCCAGCACGGTCGGACGCCTGCTGGCGGACCAGGCCGCCGTCGTCTCGAAGCTCGCCGGAGCGGTCGTGATCGCGTTCGGCCTCCATATGACGGGCCTGCTCCCGATCAAATGGCTGTACTATCAAAAGCGCGCGGACGTCGGCGGCTTCAAGCCCGGCTACCTGGGCTCGTTTCTGATGGGCCTTGCGTTCGCGTTCGGCTGGACGCCGTGCATCGGCCCGGTCCTCGGCACCATCCTCTCCGTCGCGGCGACGCGCGAGACTGTCGGCCAAGGCATGGCGCTCTTGTTCACCTATTCGCTCGGCCTCGGCCTGCCGTTCATCGCAACCGCGTTCGCGATCGGGCTGTTCATGCGCTTCTTCGCGAAATACAAGAAGCACATCCGCACCGGCGAGATCGCCGCGGGCGCCCTGCTCATCGCGATCGGCCTCCTGATCTTCTTCGACAAGCTGCGCATCCTCAACAACTACCTCCCCGCCCAATGAAAAACGCCTCCCGCTGGACCATCGCCGTCCTCCTCGCCTGCACCTGGGCCTGCTCGCCGTCCAAGGCGCCCGGAGAGGCCGACAACGCCGCCGAGCTCTCCGGCAAGACGCTCGACGGCAAGGACGTCTCCTTGGCCGGGCTCAAGGGCAAGGTCGTGCTCGTCGACTTCTGGGCCACCTGGTGCGACCCGTGCAAGGCCGAGATTCCGGAGCTCGTGAAGCTCCAGGACGCGCTCGGCCCCAAGGGCTTCGTCATCCTCGGCGTCTCCATGGACGAGGTCGCGGCCGAGGTCGCTCCGTTCGCGAAGACGATGAAGATCAATTATCCCGTCGTCCTCAACGGTGGCGAACGGCCGCCGAAAGGCTGGGTCGTTCCGGGCCTGCCGACCGCGTACCTGATCGGCCGGGACGGCAAGGTGCTCTCCCGCAAATTCGGCTCGAAGTCGGTCGAAAAGCTCGCCGCCGAAGTCGAAGCCGCGCTCGCGAAATAACCTTTCCGGCCGGCCCGGGACGACGGCCGAAATTGGTACAATCGCGCCCATGTCCCCCGTCGAGGCAATGCCCGATACGCCGGTGATGCGGCAGTACCAGGAAATCAAGTCCCGCCATCCCCAAAGCATCCTCTTTTTCCGCCTCGGCGACTTCTACGAGATGTTCGGCCTCGACGCGCAGGACGCTTCGGCGATCCTCGGCCTCGTGCTGACCCAGCGCCAGGGCTTTCCGATGTGCGGCGTGCCCTTTCACAACGCGCAGAACTACGTCGCCCGCCTGCTGCGCGCCGGACGGAAGGTCGCGATCGCCGAGCAGCTCGAGGCCCCCTCCAAGGACAAGAAGCTCGTCGCGCGCGACGTCGTGCGCGTCGTGACTCCCGGCACGATCGTCGAGGACGAGCTCCTAGACCCCGCCGCGACCAATTTCCTCGTCGCGATCGAGAACGACCTCGTCGGTTGGGGCGCGGCCTGCCTCGACGTCTCGACCGGCGAATCCTGGGCGACCCAGACCCTCAATGACCGCGACCACCGCAAGCTCTACGACCTGCTCGCGCGCGTGCGCCCCGCCGAGGTCATCGCATCTTCCGAGGCCGCGTCGGCGCTGTGGCTGCGCTCGGTCCTGCCGCCCAAGGCCTGCCTTACGGTGCTCGAGCCCAAGGACGCGCCGAAGGCGGCCCCCCTGCCCGCGTGGGCCGCGGGCTCCGTCTGGCGCAACCATCACTTGGCGCTCGCCGCGGTGACCTCCGCGCGGCGGTACGTCGACGAGGCGAAGTTCCGCCTCCGCGAGCTGCCCGAGCCCGCCTACCGCGAGGCCGGCTCCGTCATGCAGCTCGACGAGACCGCGATCCGCACGCTCGAGCTCGTCGAGGCGGCGAGCGGCGAGAAGCGGCACACGCTGTGGGGCCTCCTCGACCAGTGCCGCACGCCGATGGGCAGCCGCAAGCTCAAGAACTGGCTGCTGCACCCGTCGACCGACATCCGCGAGATCGAGCACCGTCAGAACTGCGTCGAGGATTTGCTCGACAAGCCCGAGGCGCGGCAGTCGCTCGGCAAGATCCTTCAGGAGATCGCCGACCTCCCGCGCGTGACGAGCCGCATGGCCACGCGCGCCGCGAGCCCGCGCGACCTGGGCGCCCTGCGCCGTTCGCTCGCTCGCCTGCCTCAGCTCGAGCTCTGGCTCGCCGAGACCGCGTTCTCGTCCGGCCTCGCCGATCTCGCGTCCGACCTCCGGGAGACGGCCGGGTCGCTCGAGGTCATCGGCGCGAAGCTGTCCGCAGCGCTCGTCGACGAGCCCCCGCTCAAGCTGTCCGACGGCGGGCTGTTCCGCCCGGGCTTCGACAAGGAGCTCGACGAGCTGCGCCGCCTGAAGACCGACTCCGACCAGGTCCTGGCCGAGCTCGAGGAGCGCGAGCGCAAGGCGACCGGCATCTCGAGCCTCAAGGCCGGGTACAACTCGGTGTTCGGCTACTACATCGAGATCAGCAAGGCGCAGAGCGCCAAGGCCCCCTCGACCTATACGCGTAAGCAGACCTTGACCAACGCGGAGCGCTACATCACGCCCGAGCTCAAGGAGCTCGAGTCGAAGATCCTGTCGGCCGAGGAGAAGATGCTGCGCCTCGAGGCCCGGCTTTTCAACGAGCTGCGCGACGAGTCCGTCGGCTATCACGTCCCCTTGCTGCGGCTCTCGGAGCTGACGAGCGAGCTCGACGGGTTCCAGTCGCTCGCGTCCGTCGCGGCGATGCACGATTTCGTCAAGCCGAAGGTCGACTTCTCGCACGACCTCGAGATCGTCGAGGGCCGCCATCCGGTCCTCGCCGCCCTCGTGCCGTCGGGCACCTTCGTCGCGAACTCCCTGACGCTCAACGCGCGCGACCCGCAGATCATGATCCTGACCGGGCCGAACATGGCCGGCAAGTCGACTTACCTGCGGCAGAACGCCCTGATCGCGCTGCTCGCGCAGATCGGCTCCTTCGTGCCCGCGAAGTCCGCGCGCATCGGCATCGTCGACAAAATCCTGACCCGCATCGGCGCCCAGGACGCGCTCGCGCAGGGCGACTCCACCTTCATGGTCGAGATGAAGGAGACGTCGCACATCCTGCGCTCGGCCACGCCCCGCTCCTTCGTGATCCTCGATGAGGTCGGCCGCGGCACGTCGACCTTCGACGGCATCTCGATCGCCTGGGCCGTGCTCGAGCACCTGCACTCGTCTTACGAGACGGGCGGCCAGGCCGAGGGGCCGCGCGGCCCGCGCACGCTGTTCGCGACGCATTACTTCGAGCTGACGGAGCTCGCGAAGTCGCTCCCCGGCGTCGTCAACGGCAACGTCGAGGTCAAGGAATGGTCGGGCTCCGACGGACGCACGGAGGTCGTGTTCCTCCACAAGATCGGCACGGGCCCGGCCGACCGCTCCTACGGCATCCACGTCGCCGCGCTCGCGGGACTGCCCGCCCAGCTGATCTCCCGCGCGCAGAAAATCCTCTCCGGCCTCGAAAACGAGTCGGGCTCCGGCCGGCTGAACAGCCGCGTGGTCCGCGAGGAGTCGGCCGCGCCGCCCGAGCTGCCCTTGTTCGAGGAGAACCCCGTCCTGCGCACGCTGAAGCTCCTCAACCCCGAGACGATGACGCCGATCGAGGCCCTTCAGGCCTTGAGCGCCCTGAAGAAACAAATCTAATGCCCATCATCCAACGATTGCCGGAAGAAGTCTTCTCGCGGATCGCGGCCGGCGAGGTCGTCGAACGCCCCGCGTCGCTCCTCAAGGAGCTGATCGAGAACTCCCTCGACGCGGGCGCGACCCGCATCGACATCGACGTCACCGGCGCGGGCAAGGACACCCTGCGCATCTCCGACGACGGCTGCGGCATGGACGCCGAGGACGTGAAGCTCTGCCTCGAGCGCCACGCGACGAGCAAGATCGCCGCGTTCGAGGACCTCGACAAGCTCCACACGTTCGGCTTCCGCGGCGAGGCGCTGTACGCGATCGCGGCGGTGTCGAAGGTGACCGTCACGAGCGCCCAAAAAGACGCCAAGACCGGCTGGCGCGTGACGAGCGAGAAGGGCAAGGTCACCGACGGCCCGGCGCCCGTCGTGCACGGGACGACGGTCTTCGTGAAGGATCTCTTCTATAACACGCCCGCGCGCCTCGAGTTCCTCAAGTCCGACGGCTCCGAGCGCTCGCGGCTCACCGCGGTGGTCGAGGAAGCCGCGCTCGCCAATCCGGCGGTGCGCTTTACTTATAAGTCCGAGGGCCGCCAGGTCCTGCGCTTCGAGCCCGAGGATTCCGGCGACGTCTTCCGCGACTTCGACATGCGCGCCGCGTCCGTGCTCGGCGACGACCTCGCGAGCGGGCTGCTGCCGATCGACGTCGAGCGTCCCGGCGTGCGCGTGCGCATGCTCGTCTCGCCGTTCGACAAGATGCCCTCCTCGCGCAGCTTCCAGTATTTCTTCGTCAACAAGCGCCCGGTGTCCTCGAAGATCCTGCACACGGCTCTGTATAAGGCGTACGGCGACCACCGCCCGTCGGGCAAGCAGCCGGTGTGCGTCGCGATGCTCGAGCTGAACCCCGACGCGTTCGACGCGAACGTCCACCCCGGCAAGCGCGAGGTGCGCTTCAAGAAGGACGGCGAGATGTTCGAGATCGTGAGCGGCCTGGTCGCCTCCGCGCTCGCGAAGGCGAAGGCCGCCGCTCCGATCACCATCGCGGAGCCCGAGACCGTTTCGGTCGTCCACGACGCTCCCGCGCCGCAGGCGGCCCCGCCGCGCGCCGACGATTTTTACCTCGGCGGCCGCGGCATGGTCCCCGACGACTTCAAGCAGCTCAAGCTCAGCTCCGCCGTCGCGATGGGGGCGCCCGAGGGCGCGCCGGTCTGGTACACGCCGCCCTTCCGCTACGTGGGCCAGATCGAGCGCAGCTACATGCTCTTCGAGGCGAACGGCGGACTGTTCATCCTCGACCAGCACGCGGCGGCCGAGCGCGTCCTCTACGAGAAGTTCATGGGCGAGATCGAGCGCGGCGGCGCGAAGTCGCAGAAGCTCATGATCCCCGTGCCCGTCGACCTGCCGGCCTCCGCGGTGCGCGCCGTGCTCGACAAGGCGGACCGTCTGGAGAAGATCGGCTTCGAGGTCGTCGCGTACGGAAAGAACGGTCTGCACGTGACCGCCGTGCCCGCGCTGTTCTACCAGGCCGACGAGACCAAGAAGCTGATCCACCGGATCATCGACGGCCTGTCGGACCCGGTCGCCGAGGCCGAGCAGCTGCGGCACGACGCGATCGCGACCATCGCGTGCAAGGCCGCCGTGAAGTCGCACGACCGGCTCGGCGAGGAGGAGGCGTACAAGCTCCTCGACGCCCTGCGCGACTGCAAGGACGGCTCGGCCTGCCCGCACGGCCGGCGCGCGATGCTGGCTCTCAACCGCGACGAGCTCGCGCGGCGCTTCCAGCGCCCCGGGGCCGTCCCCCTCTAGTGACCGGAAAATCTCATGCCCACCCTCATCCGCACGCGCATACACGGGGCCACGCGCGCCGTTTATTCGAAGGCGTCTTCTCGTTCTTCATCTGCCTCGTGCTGTACGCACTCGTGATGACCGGCTCAGTCTGGTTCCCGCTGTTCCTCGGCGGCGCGAAGATCAAGCCGCTCGTCGCCTTCGTGCTGATGCCGATGGACGTGCTGATGCTCGGCTGGAATCAGCCGTGGTACATCCTGACCTTCCATCTGGCGACGACCGGCGCGGCGTTCGCGCTGTCCCGGGCGGGGACCGAAAAGCAGTTCAAGCTCATGATCATCGCCTTCGCGACCTGCGCGCTCGTCAGCGCCGTCAACGACGCGCTCAAGGCGTACCGGATCCTCCAGCATCCGCATCCGAGCAAGTAGACCATGATGTCCGATCTCGCCGGAATTTATGACGGGGCGTTTTTCGAAGAATGGGGGCCTCGCCACGAGAAGTACGTCGAGTCGGCCCGGATCATCACGAACATCGTCTATGACCAGTTCCGCCCCGCGCGTCTCATCGACCTCGGCGCCGGCTGCGGAGTCTATAGTCATCTTTTCGCCCAAAAAGGCGTCGAGGTCGTCGCGGTCGACGGCGTGATCCCCCCCGCCGAGCACTCGTATCCGGTTCCGATCCAAGTCCGCGACCTCACCGTGCCGTTCGAGAACGTCTGGGGGAAGTTCGACCTGGCGTTGTGCCTCGAGGTCGCGGAGCACATCCCCGAGCCGCTCGCGGACGCCTTCCTCGACAACCTCCTGCGCTTCAGCGACCGCCTCGTCCTTTCCGCGGCCCAGCCCAACCAGGGCGGACACCATCACGTCAACGAACGACCCAAGCGCTACTGGGTCGCGAAGCTGGCCGCGAAGGGCTTCGCCTACGACCGCCGCGAGACCGGCCGTCTCCTGACGGCGCTCACCGCCGCGCGCCCGCCCTACATGTGGATGATCGAGCAGATCAGCGTCTACGACCGCGCGAAGTCCGCGGCCCGCTCCAAGGACCGCCTGCCGTTCTCCGTGGCGCCCCCCTGCTGATGCTCGAGCGAGCCAAGGCGTTCTACCGCGACCACGAACCGGCCTGCACGGTCGCCTTTTTCGTCGCGGGCTTCCTCTTCGACACGCTCGCGGTCGGGCGCATCGACAAGCTGCACAACATCATCCATCAGGCGACCTACCTGTCGCTGTGCGCCTGGTTCACGACCCTCGAGCTCCGCGAGCGCCACGGGAACTTCGCGCCGTCGGAGCGTTTCAAGAGCGCCTGGCAGTATCACACCGGCGCGACGCACTTCATGCTCGGAACCTTGCTCAACATCTACACGCTCTTCTTCTTCAAGAGCGCCTCGATGGGCGCCTCGTTTCTGTTCCTGCTCATCCTCGCCGCCCTGCTCGCGGTCAACGAGCTCAAGCCGTTCGAAAGCTCCGGGACGCTGCTGCGCATGACCTTGTTCAGCCTGTGCCTCGTGTCCTATTTCACGTATCTCGTGCCGACCTTGCTGGGGCGCATCGGGGCGATTCCTTTCCTCGGCTCCCTGGCGGCCGCGTCGGCGTGCATCGCGGCCCTGGCCTGGCGTCTCGACGCGCGGCTGCCCGAGCAGCGCGGCGACGTGCGCAAGCACGTCGTGCTACCGTTCGCCGCGGTCGCGACGCTGTTCGCCGTCCTCTATTTCACCAAGACGATTCCGCCCGTGCCGCTGTCGCTGTCTGAGATCGGCATCTACCACGAGGTGCGCCGCGAGGGCGACCGCTTCGGACTGGGCTCGACGCGCCCGGCCTGGAAGTTCTGGCAGCGCGGCGATCAGATCTTTCTCGCCCGTCCCGGCGACTCGATCTACTGCTGGATCAGCGTCTTCTCGCCGACGAACTTCAAGGAGCGCCTGGAGGTGCACTGGCGGTTTCGCGAGCCGGACGGCTGGGGCGAGCCCGAGATCATCCCACTGCCGATCACCGGCGGCCGCGACGGCGGCTGGCGCGGGTTCACGGTCAAGGCCAAGCACAAGCCCGGCCGCTGGCGAGTCGAGATCGTGACGTCCGACGCCCGGGAGTTAGGCCGCATAGACCTGACTGTTACGCCGGATATGTCAGTTTCCGAGCGCGAAATGCGTATTCTATGGCGCTGAGGCCAACATGAAAAACACGGGACTGCTTATCGCCGTTCTACTGCTCGCCGCCGGAGCCGCCGTCGGGATTTACGGCGCGCGCTCTTTCCTCAACAAGCCCGCCGCGTCGGGCCTTTCGTCGGCGCCCGCCGCCCCGGACGCCCCGCCCTCGAACCTGCCGCCGCTCGAGGAGAGCGACGAGCTCGTCCGCGGCCGCGCCGCATCGCTGTCCTCCGACGCCTCCTTCCGGGAGTGGCTCAAGCAGGAGTCGCTGATCGCGCGCCTGAGCGCCGCGATGAACATGATCGCGAACGGGAAAGTCCCGCGCGAGAGCTTCGCCGCGTTCGCGCCGCGGGGCAAGTTTCTCGCCGTGAAGAAGGGCGGCAAGGCCTTCGCCGACCCCGCCGCGTACGCCCGCTACGACGGCTTCGCGGCGATGGTCGGCAAAGTCGATGCGGTTGCGGCCGCGAAGCTCTTCGAGGAGCTGATGCCGCTGTTCGACGCCGCCCAGCGCGCGCTCGGCGAGAAGAACGCGAGCGCGCGGGAGGCCTTCTTCGCCGCGGCCCGCGAATTGCTGGCGGCTCCCGCGCTTGCGTCGGACACGGCCCTCAAGCCGGGCAAGAAGGGCATAGGCTGGGCCTACGCCGATGAGCGGCTGGAAAACCTGAGTCCCGCGCAGAAACAGCTCATGCGCATGGGGCCCCAAAACCAGGCGGCGGTGCAGGCCAAACTGCGCGGCGTGGCCCTCGCGCTGGGCGTTCCCGGCTCGCGCCTGTAAGCGCTAGTCCTTGATCGAGGACTTCTTTTCGAGCCAGAGGCCGAGGATCGTGTGCGTGCGCCTCGCGATGCCGAGCTCGTTCTCGTAGTCCTCGAGGAACTTCACGAACGCCTTGTTCTCCTCGGGCGAATGCGAGCCCTTCGTGTACGCGCGGTAGTAGGACTGACCGTTCTCGAAATACTCGACGCGAACCGCGAGATCGCGGGCGACCTCGCCCGCCGTGTCGAGCGTGCCTTTCGGGCGCGCCGGAACCTTGGGAGGCAACAGCGCCGGCTTCGTCTCGGCGGGCTTCGGCGCCTCGACGACCGCCGGGGCGGGCGCGGGAGCCGGCTCGGGCGCGGCGGCGACGGGCGTGGAGACGGCAACGGCGGGGCCCGTCATACCGGACATGCCGGGAAGGCCGGGCAGTTCGGCGGCGTGGGCCAGCGTCGCGGTCAGCAGGAGAAAAGCGGTCGTGATCATGCCGCAATCCTAGCATTCACGCGGCGAAGACGGCCACCACTTGACGGCCGCGGCGATATTGTTTTCGCTCGAAAATTTTTTACCGTGAGTGGGTCTTGACGTACGGACTTTCGGGGCTATACTCCAATCATACCCGCTCCGAAACCGGTGCAAAGTCGGAGCCGCGAAGTGGACGCCGAGTTGAGGCCGAGGCCGTAACCGGCGATGAAGTGAGTGGCAGTCGAAGTTCGTTCGCACGCCGTAGTATCGGGCGCGTCGTCGCGGGTGTTTCCGTCGAGACGCGAGGCTGCGCCCGGCGTTACGGGTTCGGGGCGGGTACTGTGAGGCGCCGAGGCGGTCCCCTAGTGGACGCCTGTCTCGGCGCCTCCTAATTTTTAGGCGAAAAATCTCCCCCGGGGCTTTCTTTTTTCGCTTCCCGGGGCTACACTCGACTCATGCTCCCCCTCCCCCTCCTGCTGACGCTGGCGATCCCCGCGGCCGCCCAGAACGACGCCTTGGTTCAGCAGCTCATCCCCGTCCTCTGCGTGGTCGAGGACCGATCGCTGAAGGGGCGCACGGAGTTCTACGACGCGAAGGGCATGCCGATCGACCTGCCGGCCGGGACCGTCGGATCCGCCAAGGAGGACGCCGTCGTCGTCGTCCCGGAGAAAAAGCGGGAGCTCTTCGACACGATCGTCAAATACCGCGGGCGCTGCCCGTCCAAGACCCCGCTGCTCAGCGCCCAAAAACTTCGCGAGGTGGGCCAAGCCTACGCCATCAAGGAATTCATCGACTTCGATTCCAAGGAGAACCGGGTCAAGATCGGGAACGGGCTCATCAGCGAGATGCGGGTTTACCTTTATAAGAGCACCGACGGGATGGTCCGCATCGGCCGCGAGAAGCTCGTCAGCTTCAACGCCGCCGAGGTCACGAGCACGGACGTGAACCAGGGCGGCTCCGGCGGCTTCGAGGGCCAAGCGCAGCCCGTCGGCAAGCTGCACACGCATCCCAACTCGGACAACACCAGCATGGTGGGGATTCCCCGGCACCATCCGAGCGAGCAGGACCTCAGCCATCAGAACGAGAGCGGCTATTACGACGTCGTCGTCAGCCCGCTGTACGTCTATTTCATCGACAGCCCGCTCGCCCAGCCCATCGTGGTCTGGCGCGAGAACCCGTTCGGGGAGAACGAGGTGAAGGCCTACCTCACGAAGAGCGCCGAGGCCGACGAGTACTACGCGCGTAACAAGAAGTTCCCCGACTGGTACTCCGGCGAAGCGAGCAAAAAGGGAAACCCCTGGGCGCGTTGAGCGGTCATTTCGAGCACTGCACGCCCCAGATCTGTGCCAGCTTCGAGGTGTCCGGCGTGATCAGCTTGATCTGGCCGTCGACCGCATACTCGCCCGCCGGCAGATAGCCGTTGAACTTCCCGGTCTCCCAGAGCTTCTCATTGGCGAACGTCACAACCTGGTTCTTATCGGGCTCGAAGAAGTTCCCGGCGGGTCGCACGATGAGAGGGCCGACCGGCGTCCCCGCCTTCTTGGCCTCCTTCTCGATGGCCTTCTTCCGGTCCGGCTCGAGAATCCAAGCCGGGTCCGCCGCGGCGGAATTACAGACGATGGCGGCGGCGCTCGCGGCCAACTCGTCCTTGAACGCCTGCGGGCACGGGGTGGTCGCCTCCCGTTCCTTGCAGGACTTGTTCGCGGCGAGCAAGCGCTTGAGCTGCTCCCGCACGTTGCCCGCCAAGCGAGCCGCTTCGGACGCGGTCTTGAGCGCCACCGGATCGGAGCAGCCCAACTCGGCGTATCCCGCCGTCTTCTCGCCGTTGGAACTCACGACCCCCGAGTAGGCCCTCTCAACGCCGGACCAGGCGTTTTTCGCGGAGAGCGCGGAGATTTCCGCTTCCAGGCGTATGCATTCCTTCTCGACGGCGGGGTCGGCCGCGAAAACGGGCCCGGACAAGGCGAACAGTAGAATCAGAGGGGTGGTTTTCATAAGCCCAGTATGCCCTCCGTGCCCCCTAAAATCAAGCCCGCCGGAACGCCGGCGGAGATCACACGTCGCGGTCGGCGTGGGCCGTGACGGCGTCGAGCGCCGCGTCGAGCGCCGCGGCCGCGGAGGCGAGGTCGTCCCCGCTCCCGACGAGGATCGGCGCGCCGTAGCGGACGCTGATGCGGCTGAAAGGCAGCGGCAGATGGAACCGGTCCCAGGCTTTCTTGAACTCGATCTTGCGGCTGAAGGCGCAGGTCAGAGGCAGGATCGGCAGGTCGAGCTTCTGGGCCAGATGCAGGATGCCCGGCTTGGACTTCCGGGCCGGACCTTTCGGCCCGTCCACGGTGAAGCCCAGGTCCTGGCCGGCCTCGATCGTCTCGATCATAGCGCGCGTGGCGGCTTGGCCGCCCCGGCTCGCGGATCCGCGCGTGGCCCCGACGCCGGACAAGCGCAGCAACTGGGCGATGATCTCCCCGTCCTTGCTCTGGCTCACGAGGATCGACGCGTTCTCATGGCTGTGCGTGTAGGCGAAAAAAGGCGCGCGCTGGTGCCAAAAGGCGTAGATGAACCGCCGGCCGTTCCGACGAAGCTCCCGCCGATGCTCCTCGCCGTGAATGGTGATCCGAGAGGTCATGCCGACGAAGCGGACGTAAGCGTAGGCGATATAGGGGATCAGGCCTCTGAGCATGGAGGATTATTCTATTTATCCGCTCGTCGGTGGGGACCTTGACGACGCCCGGTTTCGGAGGCACACTCTGGATGTGAACGCATCCCCTCTGTTCGCGCTCCTGTTGCTGTGCGCGCCGGGCGCCTCCGCGCAGGAAGGCTTCGGCGGCTCCACCCCCCCCGCCAACGCGAAGGACTACGCGAAGAAGGCGAAGGCGGAGGAGCCGGAGCTATACAAGGCGATCCGCGCGGGCGACCTCGGCACGGTCAAGAAGCTGACGACACGCGAGAACGTGAATCTCCAGATCCAGCCGCCGCGCTTCCAGGACACGCCGTTGAGCTTCGCCGCGATGATCGGACAGTTCGAGATCGCAAAATACCTCGTCGAGGAACTCCACGCCGATATCAGCGTCAGCTATAAGGCGGAGGCGCTCTCGTCGGACATCGCCGCGCAGCCGGCGCTCATGGACATCAAGAACCCGAAGCACCAGGAGCTCGCCGCCTGGCTGATGCCTCGCTATCCCTTCTATAAGGACTACATCGCGAAGATCCGGAGCGCGGGCGCGTACACTCCGGGCGGCATCCCCTGGCCCGGCGAGAAGACGCGCTACTTCATGGTCGGCGAACGGCACGGCATCGCCGAGTTCCCGGACGCGATCATCAAGCTCATCGAATCCATGCCCATCACGCATCTCGCGACGGAATTCCTCGGCCAGCGCGAGCAGGACCTGATCGACCGGTACCAAAGCGACGCGATCACCGAGGAAGAGTTCCGCACGCAGTGCTCGCACAGCGATCTCGTGCCCGTCTTCGCCGCGGCGAAGCGCAAGGGCGTGAAAATCGTGGGCCTCGAGAAAGGGCCGAACTATAAGGATTACGACGAGGCCGTCAAAGGCCACCTGACCGAGGAGCGCAACTATCTGTGGATGCCCGCGCTGCTCGGCATCGTCGAGAAGAACCCGGACGCCAAAGTCCTCGTCTACTGCGGCGCCCTGCACTCGAACTACGGGCTCAAGAGCCGGCCGATCAGCGAGTTGGCGGCGGACAAGCTCGGGGCGGACGCCGTGTTCGTAGCACAGCTCACGGGCGGCACCGACCGGTTCAAGGGCGGCCCCGCGAACTGGGACATCCCGACCTACATGGTGGAGGCCGCGGGCCGCGCCGGCGACGATCTCGCGATCTACGCGGCGCCCGGCGACTCGGCGCCGCTCAAGGCCGCGCTAGCGGCTGACTTGATCCTGCACGTCAAGCACCCGCCGCTTCTCGGGACGAAGTAACGGGGCGGTCGTGCCGTAGACCCAGTCGAACAACGGGAAGGTGATGTTGAAGTTATACCGGCTCATCAGCACGGGATCGTGATGTCCGCGGTGGTGTCGGCGGATGCCCTGGATGAGCGGCAGGCGGCCCGCCCAGCTATCGTCGGCGCAGTGCGACAGGCTGTGCAGCAGCTCGTAGAGCAGCAACGAACCCGTCCCGGCCGCGGCGAACAGGTGCCCGGCGTTCGCGGAGACGAGCGGAGCCAGGACATAGGCGCCGATCAGGGACGTCACGAGGCCCGCCCCGACCGGAGCCCACGGCGGGAAAAGCACCATCATGAAATCCCGAAAGCTTTCGAAGTCCATCGCACCGGAGACGTAGAAGCTGTGGTGCTGGAGCGTGTGGATACGGTAGCCCGGCTCGAAGACCTTGTAGACGCGATGCAACGGATAGCGGTGGATCGTGTACTCGACCCAGTTGCCGAGAATCAAGGTCGCGGGAACGGTCAGAAGCTCCGCCCACGTCGCGGCACGAAGACGGCTCAGGTGCCAGCCGATCGTGCCCAGGAGGACGGCCGCCGTGAAGGCAACGTGGATCTCACCGTAGTAGAACCAGGGGATGCGATGCTCACGGTAGTTTTCGCGGAACGCCCGGACGCGCGGAGGAATCACCCGGCTATTCTATAAAAGTCGCGTCAGGGCCGGAAGGCGGCGTCCCACTTTTCGCGCTGGTGATGGTCGCAATAGTCGGAGCGATAGCAGCCCTCGGTGAATTTCTTCGCGACGAATAAATCCTGGAAGGGGCGCTTCTTGAGCTGCACGCCCGTGCCTTCGTAGACGAAAAGCTCCCCCGTCAGCATCGAGAGGATGCGCGCGCCGTTGTCGTTGAAATTTTGCTCGTCGGGGTGTGAGATGCCCGTCTGGTGGCCCACGCCGTGGATCGAGAAAAGCGCCGCGGCCTCGGCCGCCGTCACCGTGCCCCCGGCGGTCTTCGTGAACGAGAAGCACGCGTCGGAGCCGACGAAGCTGTAGCGTCCCTTCCCCTCGCTGTCGAAGTCGGACTTCTCCGGATTATTGCCCTCCGGCCGCCACTCCTTCTCGAGCCAGTCGGCGTCAGCCGCGGAGACGAGGCCGTTGGCGCGCGCCAAGGCCAGCGCGTTCTTCTTGTTGCCGAGGATGACGAGCTTGCCCATCGCGTCCGCGGTTTCGCGCGACAGCTTCTTCCCGGTGTAAACGACGAGGCGCGTGTTCACGCCCAGCGCCGCGAGCGCGCTGTCGCCCGCCTTCACGACGGCCTTGAGGCCTTCCTTGCCGAACTTGGCCTGGGCCTCGGGCATCGCCCACACGACGATCTTGCCGCCGGGGCGTTTGACGGAAACGCCCTCGCCGGTCACCCAGGGATTTTCCTCCTGGGCGGACGAAGCGACGGGGATCGTCAGGAGCAGGGCCAGGACGAGAGGGGTTCTCATTCTCCCAGTATGGGCCGGAAGCCGGCCCTCGTCAAGAGAGGCTCGAGCCACAGGAGCTCGAAGCGATACAGGGAGTAGGTGACGAGGAACGCTCCCGCCACGTCGAGCGAGTAATGGGTTTTGAGCAGCAGCACAGTCGCGCCCATCAGGACGGCGAACGCGATGCCCGTCAAGCGGGCCCAGCGATCCCGGAAGAGGAGCGCGGCGAGGAACGGCGAGGCCGTGTGCATCGAGAAGAACAGGTCGTGGTGGACCGTGAGCTTGCTGCCGAAGCTGCTGTAGATCAGCCCGGAGTCGACCGAGATCGCGCCCGCCGGTATGTGAAGCGGGGTCAACGTCATCAGGCACGCGCGCGCCGCGATCAAAATCGCGTAGGCGCGGGCGAAATAAGCGAGCCGGTCGCGCTCGCGCAGCAGCGCCGTCAGCGCGGCGAAGACGGCAAACGCCGCGGCGCCCCACCAGTAGACGAGGGACGCGTCGACGGCGGGCAGATGGGCCAGGAGAAGATCCGGGCTGACCGGCGCGGTCTCCCCGACGCGCTCGATATACACGTCCGCCGCGCGGTTGAAGACCAAAGCCGCCGCCAGCGCCGCGACGGAGCCGGCGAGCTCGAGCCTGCGCCTGTTTTTCGTCATCGCGGGCATTTTAGCGTTTTCCCCCCGGCGCACCCTCAAGTCCTTTGGCCCAGGCCGGGCGGGTCGCAGGGCTCAGGCGGGGCCGCGGCCGGGCGCCTATACTATGATGATGTCGAATCGACGGGCGCTCGCCGCCCTTCTCCTCGTTTTGGCCGCGCCCGTACGCGCCGCTTTGCCCCAGCCCTATGCACCGGCCGGAAAGGCGTGGGCCGGCCCCATGGCGGCCTTCTTCGGCTCGCCGGAGCTGATGGCCGACATGCCCAAAGGCCCGCTGACCGATTACCTCGGCGGACTTTCCCTCAAGCCCGGGTTCGCGCTGGCGGTCGCCCCTCTCGTCGAGCAGCTCGAGGCTCTCGGGCCCGAGAGATTCGCGGCCCTGAGCGGCCCCGCCCAGGCGCAGGCCCTCCAGGACGCCTTCCCCAAAGCGGCCAAGGCTGTCGGCGCGAAGATCCTGGCGCTGGACGCCGCGGCCAGCGCCGCGGAAGTGGACGAGGCGCAGCTGTCCGCGGCGACGGAAGGGCTGCGCGAGATCCGGCGCTCCTTCGACGCCTACGCCGCGGCCGGCGGCTTCACCGAGCGCCTCTTCGACGCCCGCGCGCGCGCCTCCGTGCGCCTGGCCCGCGAGATCCGCAAGCGAATGGATCTCGAGATCCGCCGCCTGCAGGACACTTTGCTCGGCCCTCAGGCCGGCGGCGAGACCGACGCCGTCGTCGCGGACCTGACGGAAAAGGCGCTGACCCGGCCGATGCGGCGGGATGAAGCCGTCATGGAGCTTCTCGAAGCGATGCGTGAAGGCGACCCGGAGCGCCGGCTGGCCGTCCTGCGCGCGCTCGCCGCGATCTCCGCGAAGATGGAGCGCGAACACCGCTCCGATCTCGCCGTCGAGCTCGGCAAGGTCCTGACCGGCATCAAGGACGCGCGCGTGCTCGCCGCGGGACACCTCCTGCTCGGGCGCCTGGACCCCTCGTGGCCGATGCGCACGAACTCGCCCGCGGAGTCCGGCGGCGCTCTCGCGAAATTCGGTATCCACGGCTACCGGGAAGCGCGGCTGCTCAAACGCCCGGTCAAGATCCCGGCCTTCACCGACGGCGGCGGCGCCTACGCGTTCAAGGTGAGGAACCAGTCGGGCGGCAGGGGCACTTTGCTCGGAATCGGCCTCCGCGCCGGGCTCACCCGGATCGCCCGCGTCGCCGTTCTCGTCGCGGCGGGCTTCGGCGTGACCGCCGGCTCGTTCGCGCTCTACCGCTACGACCCGCTTCTCGCCGACGCGATCGCAGCACTCGTCATCATCGCCTACCTCGTCTTCCGGTCGCTCGCGGCTAGGGTAAGTTCCAAAGGTGATGCCACTGCGGGCGGACGAACACCTCTTTGACCGCGCGGCGCGCGAGCGCCTCGAAGCGCAGGGCGCGGGCCGCCGGGATCGGCCGCACCTTCCCGATCGGCGTCGCGGGCTGAAGATACAGCGGGAGCGGATGCGGCGCGTGCTTCACGAGCTCGACGACCTGCTTCCACTCGGTTTCGGTCGATCGGTCGCTGAGCACGACCTTGACGAACGTCGCGGGCGGAACGACCCGTAAGAAGTCGCGATGCGCGCTCCACGTCTCGCGGCCCGTCGAGGACGGCAGCTTGATGTCCATCGCGACCATGTCGCACAGCGGCGCCAGCGCCGCCATGGGCACCGGCAAAGTCCCGTTGGTCTCCAGATGATTCTCGAGACCCTTCTTGTGCGCCCAACGCATGAGCGGCATCAGGAATTGCGGATGTAGGAGCGGCTCCCCGCCCGTCCAGGAGATCGAGCGGTGAGCGCGTTCGTGCGCGAGCTTCTCGATCTCAGCTTTGACGTACTCCGCCGATTTGACGACGCCCGAGGGAATGGGGATCGTGTCGGGCTCGTCGCAGTAGTCGCAGTGCAGGTTGCAGCCGCCGAGGCGCACGAAGATCTGCCGCTCGCCCAGGCGCGGACCCTCGCCCTGCAGCGACGAGAAGATCTCGACGAGGCGCCCGTCGGACTCGGTGGACAGCTTGAGCGTCTGGGTCACGCCGCGGGATCCTCGAGGCCGGCCTCGCGAAAGCCCTTGGCGCGCAGCTTGCAGGAGTCGCAGAAGCCGCACGGCTTCGAACGCCCCGCGTAGCAAGACCACGTCAAACGGAGAGGGGCGCCGACTTTATTGGCGAGGCGCACGACGCCTTTCTTGTCGAGGCGAAGAAGGGGAGCGAGTATTTTCAGAGGTTTCCCCTCGGAGCCGCGCTTCGTGCCCTCTTTCGCGACCTTGCCGAAAGCGTCGATGAAGGGAGGACGGCAATCGGGGTACCCGGAGTAGTCGAGAGCGTTCGCGCCGATGACGATGGCGGAGGCTCCGCAAGCGTCCGCCAAAGAAACGGCGAGGGCCAGGAAAATAGTATTTCGGCCGGGGACGTACGTCGAAGGAACGCCGCCCGTGCCGATCTTTTTCAACGGAAGGTCGGGCAGGCGGAGCGAGGAATTGGTCAAGGACGAACCCTTCAACCACGGCAGCGTCAACGACACTTCCTGGAGCACGACCTTCGCGTCGCGCGCGACGGCGCGCGCCGCGTTCAGCTCTTTAACGTGGCGTTGACCGTAACGAATGGACAGGGCGATCGGGGAATAATTTTTCTTTTTCGCCCAATAAAGAGCCGTGGTGGAATCCAAGCCACCCGAGAGCAAAACGACGGCGACTTCCTTTTTTTTCATTACGCCTTCTTTTCCGGAAATTGTCCATCCAGGGCTTCACGGCATATCCGCATCACATCAGGCGGAAAGTTTCCTTTCTCGACCATCCAATTAATATA
>JBBQVX010000054.1:0-24053 GCA_038211115.1 Elusimicrobiota bacterium
TTCTCCGACCGCGTGTTCTCGACCTACGGCAACCCCAACTTCTACGGCGACTTCCTCGTCATCATGTTCCCGATCCTGGTCACGCAGTGGTTCAAGACCCGCCGGTGGAGCCTGATCGTCCTGATCGGCCTACTGCTGCTGAACCTCGTCAAGACGGGGACGAAGGGCGCGTGGCTCGGCTTCGCGCTCGTCTGCTTCATTTTCGGCGTCATCGGCCTCGTGTTCTTCCCCGAGCAGAGCCGGCCCTACCGCAAGCAGTTGCTCGGCGTCGTCGGTGGCCTGGTCCTGGGCTTCATCGGCTATACGGCCAAGGACTTGAGCGGCCGCGTCGTCTCGATCAATTTCCGCCTGTTCACGTGGGAAGCGACGTGGGAGATGATTCGCACCCAGCCGTGGACCGGCACGGGCATCGGCTCCTTTCCGCCGGTCTACCCCGCCTTCCGACGCCCCGCGATCTTCCACATCGAGGGCAAGCACAACACCGAGACCGATCACTCCGAGAACGAGTACCTCGAGCAGTTCTTCGACAACGGCATCCTCGGCTTCGGCATCTTCATCTGGCTCATCGTCAGCACCTTGGTCGTCGGCTTCCGGTCGCTGGGCCAGCTCACGACGTCCGCGATGCTCAAGGACGGCCGCCCGCCGCCCCGCGCGTTCGACCTCATCGGCGTGATCGTCTCGTTCATGGGCATGCTCGGTCACAACTGCTTCGACGTCAGTCTGCGCTTCGTCTCGTCCGGCGTGTACCTGGGCCTGCTGTCGGGCCTCATCGTCTGCGTCGCGCGCGGCAAAGCGCTGTACGAGCTCCACGCGCGCGTGCCGGATCCGCTTCCGGGCGCCGAGCACGAGGCGTCGGCGTTTACCACGCTCTGCGAGATGCTGATCTGGCCGCTGCGGCTCATCGCGATCGCGGGCATCGTCTACCTCGCGTTCTTCAAGGGCTGGAACCAGCTGAAGCTCGTACCGTTCGGCGGCATGTTCGGCGAGTTCTGCATGCTCCAGGGCCCGCTCGCGCGCGTTCCCTCCGGCGGCGAGCTCCTTCAGTGGTGGTCCGCCTGGAGCGTCTTCACCGGCTGCATGTGCTGGCTCGGCTGGAAGATGGTCCGCCTGTGCCTGCTCTCCGAGAATCCGATCGTGCCGCTGCTCGTCCTCGCGATGCTCCAGCCTTTGTACTTGTTCTGGGGCTACTTCAAGGCCGACATCCATCATAATGTGGCCATCTATTTTTCGAAGGAACGGCAGTGGGAACCGGCCGTCGGCAACTACCTCATCGTCAACAAGCTCAACCCCGATTTCGTCATGTCGAAGTACTTCCTGGGCAACGTCTTCAACGACCGCTTCAACATGACGAAGGCGTACCTCCCGAACTGGGGCGACGAGGGCGGCGTCCCGCACGACGACTACGAGCGCGCGATGTACTGGTACGACGAAGTCCGCAAGCTCGCCCCGAACTACGTGCAGATGCACCATCAGATCGGCAACCTGCACCTGCGTCGCGCCGAATGGGCGACGAACAACGGGCATCCCGAGGAAGCGGCGAAGTATCTCGATATGGCGCTCACGCGCTTCAAGCTTTACTACCAGGTCGATCCCGTTTTCCCGCCGAACTACTACCGCATGGCCCAGGTCTACATGATCCAGAAGAACTACGACCTCGCGGCGAAGACGTACCAGGACTTCATCGACGCGGACCGCTGCGCCGCGGACCCATCCTTGCTCGCGAAGCCCTGGCTGCGCAACACGATCCTCTCCTACCAGCGCTACGACGCGACGGACGGCGGCTGGGTCCACCGTCACATCGGCGCGTTCCAGCCGCGCGAGTCCGCCGAGGCCTACACGAGCATGGCCAACGCGTTCTTCATGGGCGGCCGCTTCCAGGAAGCCGAGCAGGGTTATCGTACCGCTCTGTCGTATGATCCGGCCTTCGAGATGGCCAAGAAGAACCTCGAGGTCACCTACCGCCGCGCGCAGGTGGATGGAAGGCTGAAGCCGGTCAAGGCGACGCCCGGCGAGAAGATCATCCCGGGCCTGCCGGTTCCGACGGGTTGGATCGTCGGCCCTAAGAAATAGCCGCGCTTACTTCTCGGCCAGTCCCTGCGCTCTCCGACGGCGCCGCCCGAGCGCGTACCACGCCCCGAGCAGGATCCCCACGGCCGCGCCGATGACGTGCGCGAGCGTCGCCACGTGGTTGGGCGTGGAGGTCCCCTGGATGATGAGATTCTTGACTTCGCCGTAGAGCATCATCGCCGCGAGGGCCTGGAAGGAAAGCCGGTACAGGCTGATGAGATCGTCGCCTTTGGGCTTCGACCAGATCGTCAGCACGGCGCCCATGAGGGCGGCGATCGCGGCGCTCGCGCCGAGCAAGAGGCTATCGCCTACGGAAAAGGCCTGGGCGGCGGCCGCCAGCAGGCCGCCCGTGAGATAGATCACGAGAGTCCGACGTCCGCCAAGGACGGACTGCACCCACGGCGCGAAGAGGACGAGCGCCACCATGTTCCCGATGATGTGGCCGGGAGTGGCGTGCATGAACATGGACGTGAAGGCCCGGAAGGTGGAATCCGCGAGGCCCGAGAAAGAGAAATGATGGAGGGACGTGAGGAACTCCCCCGTGTCGAAGCTCAGGCGCCCGAGCAGCCCCGTTTCCGTGCCGTCGTGCGGCACGGCCGCGTAGGCGACGGTGTTGACGGCGAGCAAGCCGCTCGCGATGCCGAAGTTCCGTAGAAAGGCCTTGAGCGGCTTGCGCGGCGGGCCGAACGCGGCCTCGAGCTCGGCTTTCGTCGGCTCGTTCGAATCGGCGGGGCGCTTCTCGGCGCCGTCGAACAGCGAGCGGCCGTCATCGGCCTGGCTGTCGGGGATCGGGGATTTCGCCGAGCCGGTCTCGCCCGGACCGTTCTTTCCGCCCTTTTTATCGAGAGGGTTTTTGGAGGCCGTCGGGAATATGGTTTCCGTGAGGGCGGCGTGCGTGAAGGAGGTCTGAGCAGGCGTCGAAAAAACGGAAGGCGTAACGGGAGCCTGCGAGTCGGGCGCCTTCAGCGCGGCGACGGCGATGGGAGTCTTCGCGGATTGCGCGGCGAGCGCCGTCTCGAGCGGCGTGATCGCGGGAGCGCCGAGTCTCGCCTCGATCAGCGACGGCGCGAGGAGAAAGACGCCGGAGGGCTCCCAAGAGGGGGCCTGCATCTGGACCGCGCCCGCGCCCGCTCCGGAGACCGGCGCCGACACGCGGCCCGCGATCGGCACGACCTGGGCGCGCGCCTGCGCGGCCAGCAGGAGTGCCAGAAGGGGGATCAGCCTCATACCTTAAGTATGGCCCGGAGCGGCCCTCCGGTCCAAGGGCCTTTCGGCCCTATCAGGGCAGGTCGATGGTCTGGTCGAAATCGAGCACCGCGAAGCCGGCCTTCGGAAGGGCCTTTTCGGCCAGGAGGCGCACGTCGTCCAGGTCCACGCCCGGCATCACCGTGAGCCCCTTCGACAGCGGTTGGAAGAAGTTGTCGAAGTGCGTCGGCACGATGAGCGCGGCGCCGGGGACCTCGGCGGCGATTCCCGCCATTTTTCCGGCCGTGATGGCCTCGCCGTTGACCCCGAGGATGAGCGTGCGGGCGTCGAGGCCCAAAAGCTCGTGCGGCGCGTACGTGCTCGTCGGATGGAACCAGACGGAGCGCCCCGCCGACTCCAGGCGAAAGGCCAAAGCCGAATCCTGCACGTACTGGAAGAACCACAACGCCCCGGCGTCCTCGGGAATCGTCCCGGACATGATCTCCGGGCGGCCCAGGAACGCCACGTGCCGCGAACGCGCGACCTTGACGGTGAACGTCCCCAAGGTCAGGGTCTCTCCGCCGGCGACCTCGATCAGCTTCTCCGGGGCCACGCCGCGGGAGCGCGCGAGCCGGCATGTCGAGCGTGAGCCCACGAGCACGGCGCCCGTGCGCAGGGCGATCGCCGGCGCGTCGATCGCGTGGTCGTAGTGGGCGTGGTTGACGATGATGAAGTCTGCCTTCGGAAAGACCTTCGCCGACAGCGCGTCGTCCGTGCTCAGCGGCCCGAGCAGGATGCGCCGGATGCTCGGGCGCGTCGAGACCGGGTCGAGCAGGATCGTCGTCTTCCCGTCGGACAGCTCATAGCCGGAGATGCCCGTGTAGCGCAGCTTGAGCCCCGAGCCCTTGATCGCCGGGAGCGGTCCGGGGCGGTAGGGCCGGTGGCGCATGCGGAAGCTCGCGAAGCCGACCAGCAGGACGAGAGCCGTCGCCGCGCCGGCGACGAGCTGGAGCGCCCGCTTTCTCATGCGCGCCGTCGGGCGAGAAGCTCGTTCTCGGTCCGGATCAGCGGATCGATCAACGCGTACACCGCCTTAGCCTCGGCGCTCGCGAGCGCGGGCTGGTTCTTGGCGATCAGCCACCACTTGCGCGCTTCCTTGGCCGCGGCGAGCACGGGAGACGGCACCAAGGTCGCCTTGTAGACGGGCATCGACTTCGCCTCGTCGCCGAGTTCCTTGAGCATGAACTCCCGTGCTTTCACGGGCTGGAGGTTCTTCACGAGGTAGGACGCGATCTCGCGCACGATCTTGCGCTTCTCGGCCGCGAGTATGTCGGGCGGCGTGCCGCCCGCGACGAGGGCCGCCATGCCTTCCGGGTACTCCTCGAGCCACTTGTGCGTGACCTGGCCCTCGTGGATGCGCCGGATCGCGAGGCGCTCGTAGATCACGCCGACCTCGACGCCGTCGGCAAGCATGCGAGCATATAATTCATTGTCGAGAATGATCATGTCCGAACGGTAGTGGCCGTACTTCTTGTAGAGAGCGCGCGGGATCGCGAGATTCGTCGTGAGATACGGCAAAAATTCTTCGCCGACCGCGTAATGGCCGGGCACTTTGCCTTCTTCGATCTTCATTCCCGGAGGGAAGGCCGTGCCGATCAGGCGGTCATAACGATGGAGCCAGCCGTCGGAGAACACGAAGCCGGCCTTCGGCCGCGCCTTGAAGAAGTCCGCGAACTTCTGGAGACGATCGAGCGTCCAGAAATCGTCGGAATCGATGTTCGTGATCCATGTCCCCGTCGCCATCTCGAGGGCCATGTTCCGGCACGCCATGTTCCCGATGTTCTTGGGAACGCGGGTGTACTTGAAGCGTTTGTCCTTCGTCCACTCCTTGATCATCTCCGGGGTCTCGTCGACCGAGCCGTCGTCGACGATCAGGACCTCGTAGTCGCCGCACGTCTGGCCCAGGACGGTGGACAGGGCCCCGGGCAGCATGTGGGCCCGGTTGTATGTGGGGAGGACGATCGAAAAAAGCGGCTCGCTCACTGGGCCAGCAGCGCCTCGATCTTGCCCGTGATCTCCTTGCCGACCGGGTTGGCGTCGGGGCCGAAGCGCGCGACGACCATGCCTTCCTTGTCGACCAGATATTTAGAGAAGTTCCACGGAATGTCGCCGTTGTAGCCGGCCTCGGTCGTCAGGTACTTGTAGAGCGGATGGATCGCGGGGCCTTTCACGGCGATCTTGGAGTACAGGTCGAAGGACAGAGAGTACTTCGTCAGGCAGAAGCTCTTGATCTCGGCGTCGGAGCCCGGCTCCTGGGCGCCGAACTCGTTGGCCGGGAACGCGGCGATCCGCAGGCCCTTGTCCTTGTACTTCTGATAGAGGTCCTCGAGGTCCTTGTACTGGGGCGTGAAGCCGCACAGGGAGGCCGTGTTGACGATCAGCAGGGGGTGGCCCTTGTACACCGACAGCTTCTGCGCCTTGCCGTCGGTCGTCGACATCTCGAACTCATAAACGCGGCCCTTGGTCTTCTCGGCTTGCATCGGATTCACCTCTGATTTTTTAGACAGGGCGGCGCCCGCCGCGAAGAACAGCGACGTCAGGCCCAAAGTCGTCTTGCGAATAAGTTCCTTCATAGCCCCATTCTACGAATTCTCGATGATCCAGCGGGCCGCCGAGAGGAGGTCGCGGCGAACGGCCGACGGAACGGCTTTGTATGTCTTGTCGCGTCCGCCGGTGCCTGTGAGGACGAGAATGCCGGCACATCCGGCACGCTTGGCGCACTCGATATCCGAGGTTTTATCGCCGATCAAATACGAACTTTCCAGATCGAGACCAAACTTCTTCTTGGCGGCAAGGAGCATACCCGTTCCGGGCTTGCGCCATGGATGACCGCTCTTCGGCCCATGGGGCGAAACGTAGATCGCATCCCATCGCGCGCCGGCTTTCGCGAGGCGACGCTTGAGCTCGGTATGGATGCGATTGACGGTTGCGAGCGTGAAATATCCCCGGGCGACGCCGGACTGATTCGTGACGATGATGATTTTAAAACCGGCTCTGCGGAGGAGCTTCAGCGCCGTAGGGGTCGATTGATAGACACGAAGACCGTCGACCGAGTCGAGATAATCCGCATCGCGGATCAAGACGCCGTCGCGGTCGATGAAAACGGCTTTCGGACGTGGCTTCACGTCGAGATTCTATCTTTTACGCCGGCGCGCGGATTGGAGGAGGTTTCGGCCCAAGGAGAAGGTCATGCGAAACTTCTCGAAAGGGTCGCGGTCGTCGGTGCCGAAGCGGAGCATCGTGAAGGGGTCGGAGCCGGGCTTCACGAAGCCCGCGACCGTCGTCAGGCCGCAGCGGTAGCCGGAAGCCTTCAGGAGGCGCGAGGTCTCCGGACTGAAATCGTCGTAGTCGCCGTTTGGATAGCAGAATAGGTCGCAGGGCTTGGCGATATTCTGCTCGATGAGGCGCTTCGAGAGCGCGAGCTCGAGGGCGGCCGTCTCCTCGCCCAGCAAAGTCGCGATCGTGTGCGTGTGGGTGTGGCTGCCGATGTCCATGAGGCCGGACTCGGCCATCTCGCGCGCCTGCGCCCAGGTCAGCGGCCGGTAGTTTTCGGGCGCGCTCGCGTCGAGGACGAGCTTGCGGCCGAGTTCGCGTTCGACGGGAGCGATCAGAGCCTCTCGTGCCGCGGGAAGCAGGCCCTTGGCCGTTCCCTGGAGCGCCTTGAGGCGCTCGCGCCGGGCGGCCGGATCGCCGGGCGCGCCCGCGAAGGCGTACTCGAGGCGGTCGGGCCAGAGCGGGACGCGCTCGTCGACGAACTGCGTCGCGACGAACAGCGTCGAGTGGATTTGGGCCTCGCGCAGGGCGGGGAAGCCGAGCGTATACACCGACTCGTAGCCGTCGTCGATCGTGAGCGCGACCGCGTAGTCGGGCAGCGAGGGGCCGCCGGACAGCGAGGCGGCGACCTGCCTCAGGCTCACCATAGCGCAGTTGTCTTTGAGGAACGCGAGCTGGCGGCGGAACGCGGACTGCTGGAGCCGGTTGCCCTGGTAGTTGACGACGCCGTCGGAGGGCCGGTCGGTGAACCCATGATACATGAGCACGACGGCCTGCCGGCGGCGCAGCCAGCGGAGGGGGCGGTCGAGACCGAGCGCGAGCGCGGCTTTCAGCAGGGCCGGCTTCATGGGAACATGAGATCGTGGTCGCTGTCGATGCCTTGCGTGGGCAACGGTGACTCGAGGTCCGAGACGGCCTCCGCGTCGGCGCCGTGCCAGGCGTAGCGCAGCGGGCGCGAGCGGCGCAGCACGGGGGCGGCGGCCCCGAGCAGGGCCGCGTCGCTGCCGGCCATCCAGGCGTCGTCGGCGTTTTGGTCGAGGGCCCAGCGGGCGAAGGCCTTGACCAGGCCTCCGCGCGCGGGCGCCGCACCGGGCCCGACGAGGAGAAGGTGCGCGCGTTTTCGGCCGAGGCTCGTGAACAGGCGGAAGATCGCCGAGACGCCGCCGGCCTCCGCGAGGAAGAGCTCCGCGCGGCGCGGGTTCTCGAGCAGGCGCCAGCGCAGCCAGTCCGCGTCGCGGACGACGCGCGTCCGGACCTCGGGGGAGTCGAAGCGCTCGGCGAGGCCGCCGGCGTCGTACGGGAGCGGGCCGACGGCGAGCTTGGGCGCGCCGACGGTCAGCGTTCGTAGGAGGCCGCGCGCGGCGAGCGACAGCGCGGGCCCTGCGGCGGCGGCGAGCGGGCCGTAGCGGCGGCCCAGGGGGCCGGCGAGCTCGAGCGGCTGGCTGCGCACGCGCGCGTCCGAGCGCTCCGTCCAGCCGAGGCCCAGGAAGACCTTCATCGACAGGTCGTTGCAGAAGGTGACGCGCCGCGGGCACATCGCCATCCAGGCCTCGGTCAGCGCCTTGCCGTGGCCCTTGCCTTGGAACTCCGGCAAGATGGAGAAGTCGACGAACCAGATCGCCGTGGCCTCGCGGTCCCGGAGACGGAGCTTGACGGGGATGGCGCCCGCGTGGCCGACGACGCGTTCGCCGTCGACGAGCGCCAGCGGCTCGATGCCGGGGAAGCGTCCGACGCGGTACAGCCACTCCCAGTGCTCGGAGAGGAACGCGGCCCGCTCGGGGAACGCCTCGGCGTAGAAGCGCCCCAGCGCGCCTTCCCGGACGCTCGAGGCCTTGCGGATCTCCGGCATTTTAATGGCCGACGGGGGCGGAGCCGTCCTCGATATACTCGCGGACCTTATAGCCCGACGCGACCCAGATGAAGCCGATCGCGACGACGCCCATCATGACGGCGAAGCACCAGTAGAACGACGCGCCCTTGAGCATGGAGGCGACGGCCGGAATGGACATCGACTCGTCGATCTTCGCGGTCAGCGCGTTGCCGAGGGTGATCGTCAGGAAGAAGAAGCTCATGATCGTGCTCTTCATCGCGCGCGGGGCCTGCGTGTACGCGAACTCGAGGCCCGTGATCGAGATCATGATCTCGGAGACGGTGAGCAGGAAGTAGGAGATCACCTGCCACGCGACCGACGGGTGGCCGCCCGCGTCGATCGCCGTCTGGATCAGCGCCGCCGAGACGAACGAGGACGCCGTGATCACCATGCCGCCCGACATCCGGCGCAGCGGCGTCATCTTGTAGTTGAAGGTTTTCTCGATGCCGGGGTAGATCCACTTGGCGAACACCGGGATGAGCAGCATGATGAAGATCGGGTTGAGCGCCGAGATCTGCGAGGCCTCGAAGTGCATGCCGAGCACGTCGAGGTTCATCTGCTCGGCCTGCAGCACCCACGACGAGCCGTGCTGGTCGTACAGCGCCCAGAACATCGAGATGCCGACGAACACCTTGCAGACGTCCAGGACCGCGCGCGCGCCCTCGATCTCCTTGGCCGTGTGCTTCGGCGACGCGGCGGAGAAGAAGTCACCGCCGGGCTTGCGCTTGCCGCTCAGCGCGGCGAGGAGGATGGCGAGGAAGCCGGCCTCGCCGGTCTTGCCCGTCGGCGGCACGTTGACGTACAGCCGGTGGCCGCGCCAGAACACGACGGTCGCGATGGCCATCAGGATGCCGGGGATGCCGAACGCCCACGACGGGCCGTATTTGACGAGCACCCACGGAATCAGCAACGTCGAGAACGTGGAGCCGAAGTTGATCGCGAAATAGAAGATGTCGTAGATCTTCTCGATTAAGTGCTTGTTCTTCTCGCTGAACTGGTCGCCGACGTGCGTGGACACGCACGGCTTGATGCCGCCGGAGCCGAGCGCGATGAGGCCGAGTCCCCAGTACAGGCCGGTCTTGCCGTCGAACAGCGCGAGCACGGCGTGGCCGAGGCAGTACACGATCGAGAGCGTCATGATCGTCTTGTACTTGCCCCAGTACCGGTCGGCGATGTAGGCGCCGAGCAGCGGCGTCAGGTAGCAGGCCGAGACGAACCAGTGGTAGGCCGCCGAGGCCTCGTTCTTCGGGATCAGCAGGTGGTTGGCCATGTAGACCACGAGGATCGCGCGCATGCCGTAGAAGCTGAAGCGCTCGCAGGCTTCGTTGCCGACGATGTACTTGATCTGCGGCGGGAAGACGTCCTTCTTGGCGGTCGCGGTCATATGAGGTGGAACTCCTTGAGGGCCTTTTTCAGCGCGGGGCGGCTTTCGGCGGATAAAGGGGTCAGCGGCAGGCGGGGCTCCGGGCGGCAATGGCCCATCATCGCGAGCGCGGCCTTCACGGGAATCGGATTGGTCTCGACGAACATGGATTTGACGAGCGGCAGGAGCTTGAGGTGGAGCGCCGCCGCCTTCTTGTAGTCGCCCTTGAGCGCCGCGTCGCACAGCGCCTGCGTCGCCTTCGGCGCCACGTTCGCGACGACGGACACGACGCCGCGCGCGCCGACGGACATCATCGGCACGGTGAGGCTGTCGTCGCCGGACAGCACGGTGAAGGAGGGCTTCGTCAGCGCCAGGATCTCGGAGACCTGGTCGAGGCTGCCGGCGGCCTCCTTGACCGCGACGATCGTCGGGAAATCCTTCGCGAGGCGCGCGATCGTCTTCGGGGCGATGTTGACGCCGGTGCGCGACGGGATGTTGTAGATCACGACCGGCAGGCGAGACTCGCGCGCGACGGCGCGGAAGTGCTGGTAGATGCCTTCCTGCGTCGGCTTGTTGTAGTACGGCGCCAGCACGAGCAGCGCGTCGGCGCCGAGGCTTTCGGCCTCGCGCGCGGACTCGACGGCCTTCCAGGTCGCGTTCGTGCCCACTCCGGCGATGACGGGGAACTCGCCGCGGGATTCGGCGCACGCGATCTCGATCGCGCGGCGGTACTCCTCGTGCGTCAGCGTCGCGGCCTCGCCCGTCGAGCCGCACGGCACGAGGCCGCGGGTGCCGGCCTTGAGCTGGAGGCGGATCAGGCGGCGGTACGCGGCCTCGTCGAGGCGGCCCTCCCGGTCGAACGGGGTGACGAGCGCGACGTAGGAGCCTTCGAGCTTCATAGGGAAACCTCTCCTGAGAAAACGGTCGTGCCGGGCCCCTCGAGCCTCGGCCCGTCGTCGAAAGAAACGGCGAGCATATCCCCGCCGCGGACCGTGACGCGGACCGGCGAGCCGCCCAAGCCCAGGACGCGCGCGACGAAGGCGGCGGCGACGATCCCGGTGCCGCACGCGAGCGTTTCGTCCTCGACGCCGCGCTCGTAGGTGCGCAGCCGGAGCTCGTCGCCGGCGATTTCGACGAAATCGACGTTGGCGCCGGCGCGTCCGAAGATCTTGTGGAAGCGGAGCTCCCGGCCGAGGACCTTGACGTCGATTGTCCGTATATCGGGCACGAACACGACGGCGTGGGGCACGCCCGTGTCGACGAAATGCGCCTGCAGCGAATGTCCCGCCGCCTCGACGTTCAATCCCAGTCGCAGGTTCCTCGGCGCGGGCATCGACACTTCCGCTCGCCCTTTGCCCGTCAGCCGCGCGGCCAGAGGCCCGCGATTGGTTTCGAGCGTGAAATCCTTCCCTTTGAGCCAGCCGCGCGCGGACGCCCACAGGACGGCGCAGCGCGAACCGTTGCCGCAGAACGCGGACGAGCCGTCGGCGTTGCGATAGTCGAGGCGGAGCTTCCCGCGGCGCCGCGTCACGACGAGCAGGCCGTCGGCGCCGACGCCGTTGTGCCGGTCGCACAGCGTCTTCGCGAGGGCGGCCGGGGATTTTCCCTTCGGGAGCCCGGACAAGAGCACGAAGTCGTTCCCTGCGCCCGACATCTTCCAGAAAGGAATCTTCAATTCGCGGCCCGCAGAGCCGAGATTTGGCCGCTCAGGCGGCGCGCGGCGCGCGCGGAGAAGCCGAGCCGCTCCGCGCCCGTCAACGGGGCGAGCTCGGCGAGCGCCTTCGCGTTCTGGCCGAGAGCGAGCTGCGCGCGGGCGCGCGCCCAAAGCGCCGCGGCATCGCCGGGCGACTCCTTGAGAACGAGGTCCGCCTCGGCGAGGGCTTCCGTGGGGCGGTCCGCCTCGATGAGCCAGAGAGCCTTCGCACGGCGCGCGCCGACATCCGCGCCCTTCGAGAGCGCATCGTCGAGGGCCGCGAGCGCGCCCGTCAAATCTCCCTGCGCGCGCCGCGAAAGGGCCGTCAGGACGTGGCCCTCGGAGTTCTGCGGGTCGAGCGCGAGCGCGCGCTCAATCGCGAGGTCCGCGGTCGTCCAGTCGCGCTGCGCGAGCAGGGTCTCGACGTACGAGCGCCAGACGTCGGCGCGGCCGTCGAGGGTCTCGAGCGCAAGCTCGTAATGCGACGCGGAGCGGTCGAGGAATCCCAGGCGGCGGTCGATCTCGGCGAGGCCGAGCTGCGCGCCGAAGTGCTTGGGCTCGTAGATGATCGCCTTCAGGTAGAAGACCCGGGCCTGCTCGTCGAGGCCGTTGCGATGGAGCAGGTCGCCCTGGCGCGTGAGGAGGTCCACGTTCTTGGGGAACAGTTTCACGCCGAGCTGGTAGTCACCGAGGGCCTCGTCCTCGCGTCCGAGCCTGTCGAGGCTGTCGCCGCGGAGGACGTAGGCCTGGCGCAGGTCGGTGCCGCGCAGAGTCTGCAGGAATTCGGGGGTCAGCGCCGCGACGACCGCGGCGTGCTTGCGCGCGTCGGCCAGCGCCTGCACGGGGCGTATTTTTCCGTCCGACGGCTCGCCCCACAGGCGCCACGCGCGCGCCGGAGCGGCGAGGAGCAGGAAGGCCGCGAGGAGGTACGTGAATTTCATTTGGCAGCTTTCGGCGTCCAGCCGCCCGTCAGTTTCGGGATCGAGGCCAGGATCAGGCTTTCCTTCGCCGCCTCGAGCCGCGCCGACGCGGAGATGACGCCCTTCTCGATCGCCTCGCCGATGCGGTGATCCTCGAACATGCCGATGTCGCCGACGGGCGGCTCGATGAGGAAGTCCGCCTGCTTGCGCTGTTCATGGGACAAGTACGAGCCTCGAATGTCGATGACCTGAAGGAGAGACTCGAGCACGTTCTCCGGCCGCGCGGTCGTGTAGTCCGTCTCGGTCACGCTCGCGAGCGTCCACTCCGCGCCGAGCAGGTGCGCGGCGTCGACGGGGATGTAGTCCACGACGCCGCCGTCGACGAGAAAGCGGTGGCGGTATTCGAGCGGTCTAAAGATGCCGGGAAGGTTCATGCTCGCGCGCACGGCGCGCGCCACGTCGCCGTCGCGGAAGATGATCGCCTCGCCGGTGTAGACATCCATCGCGACGCAGGCGAACGGCTTGAGCGTTTGGTCGAAGCGCACGCCGCCGATGTTCTTTCGCAGCATGATCTCGGTCTTCTCCGAAGAAAGGAGCTTGTCGAAGAGCAGCAGCGAGATTAGGCGCGCCGACGACAGGTCGTTGCCGCTGCCGACCTTGATCGCGAGGGCGAACTCGCGCAGGCGCTTGGGCGACATGCCCGACGCGTACATCGAGCCCATGACCGCGCCCATCGAGGTGCCCGCGACGGAGTCGATGGGAAAGCCGGCGTCCTCGAGGACCTGGATGACGCCGACGTGCGCGACGCCGCGCAACGAGCCGGCCGAGAGCACGAGCCCGACTTTCGGCCGGCGGCCGACGGGAGCCTGGCGCACCTCGCGCCACAGGTGGTCGCGCAGGAGCGCGTCCGCGCTGAGATCCGGAGCCGCATACGCCGGCGCCGCGAGCAGCAGCGCCAGCAGCAGCTTCACTGAGGCAGCTCCCGGCCTACGGCGCGCTCGAAGCGCGCGCGGGCCAGGATGTGCTCCGTGACGGCGGAGAGATAGGCGAGCCTCAGCTCGAGGACGCCGTCGCGGGCGCGCAGGCGGGACAGCGAAGCGCCGGTCTTGCCGGAGGCGTCGTCGTAGAGCGACTGGACCTTCTTCCACTGGCTCTCGCGGCGCGGCCACTCTTCCTGCCACCAGCGCAGGGTCTCGGCGGTCTGGCGGACCTCGAGGCGCACGTGGTCCTGCAGCTCGGCGCGGGCCAGTTCGCCTTGGCGCTGCTCGGCGCGCTTCTGCTTGAGCTGGCTCCAGAAGTCGAACGCGAAGGGGACCTTGATGCCGATCGACACGTCCCAGTTGTTGTTCTTGAGCGGGAAGCGCTGCGCGGTCAGCTCATAGTCGCCGGCGAGGAGCACGGTCGGGTAGCGGCGGCCGAGCGCTAAGTTCACGCCGATCGCGTCCATCTGCACGCGGTAAGTCTGGGACTGCAGCTCGGGCCGGAGCTCCATCGCCCAGATCACGGCCTTCTCGACGTCGGCCTGCGCGGGACGCGTCTCAAGGACGCCGTCGACGCGGAACGGCGTGTCGAGCTCGAGGCTCAAGGTGCTGAGGAACTGCAGACGCGCGGCGTCGAGCTCGTGCCGGGCCTCCGCGGCGCGCGCGCGGGAGAGACCGAGGGACGTCTCCGCCTCGACGCGCTCCCAAGGTCCGAGGCCGCCGCGGTCGGCGGCCGCCTCGGCCGTCTTGAGGTGGGCGTCGAAGGCGTTCGTGCGCTCCTGGGCGAGGAGGAGGCGGTAGAAAGCCTCCTTCGCGTGCAAGGTCGTGTCCATCTTGACCGAGTCGCGGTTGGACAACGCCTGCTTCTGCGAGGCGAGCGCCAGGCGCAGGGTGTTCGTCGTGCGCTGGCCCTCGTAGAGGGGAAGATTGAAGTAGGCGCGGCCGGAGTAGATGCTCTCGCTCGGCGCGCCCGGGAACAGGAGAAGGTTGCGGAACTCGGGCGACAGCGCGAACGGATAGCGCGCGTCGTACTTGGTCGCGCTGGCCTGCATGCCGACCTCGGGCAGGAAGCGCAGGCGCGCCTCGGTCACGCGCGCGCCGGCGATGATGACGTCCTGCTCGGCGCTCTGGAGCTTCGGGTCGTTGCGCAGGAGCCGAAGGGTCTCGTCGAGCGTGTACACGCGCTCCGTCGTCACGGGGCGCGGCGTCGCCTCCTGCGCGAAGGATGGCGTCGCGGCGAGGGCGAGGTAAAGCGCGGCAATGAGGGATCGGTTGAGCATGGGCGCGTCGGGAACGGTCAGACTTTAAAAGACTTGGTCAGATGGTCGAGTTCGACCTTGAGCGCCTTCAGGTCGTCTCGCGAGCTTCCGGCGTCGGCCGGGAGCCTCTTCGCGATCTCCTCGACCCGCTCGGACAGGCGCTGGGCGAGGTTGCGGTCCTTCTGCAGAAGGGCCTGGAGCGCTGCGGCCATGCCGTTGAACTCCTCCTGCAGCTCCATCAATTCGTCGCCGGTGCGCAGCGAGACGCGGTGCGTTAGATCGCCGGTGCTGAGCATCTGGCAGCTCTTCTCGAACCGGTAGATCGGCCCGGCGAAGCGGTGCGAGACGTACAGCGAGATCAGGAGCATCAGCCCGAGGTACAGCGCGATCTTGACGAGCAGGACCGTGTTGAACTGCACGACGCGGTCCGTGACCGACGGGCACTCCGTCAGCATCACGCGCATCAGCGAGTAGTACACGTCGCCGCCGACGATCATCGAGGCGACGAGTACGCTCAGGAACACCATACCGATGTACTTGAGCTGCAGCGCGCGCTTGACGAGGACGGTCTTGCGCTGGAACCTCGCTTCTTCGTCGGGCATTGGTCTCCGTTCGCGTCAGAGCAGGTCGTCCGAGAATTTAAGCCACTCGGGCGTCACGGTCTTGAGCTTCGCGGTCGCGGCTTCGAGGCTGACGGCGACCACGGCGTCGCCCTTGAGCGCCGCCATGTGGCCGAACTTCCCCGCGTGCACGAGATCCGCGGCGAGGACGCCGACGCGGGTTCCGAGGATGCGGTCGAATAAAGTGGGGGGGCCGCCGCGCTGCATGTGGCCGATGACGGCGGAGCGGGTCTCGATCTTGGTCTCGGCCTCGATGATCTTCGTCAGGCGCTCGGCGACGCCGCGGTCCTTGAGGATCATGTGCCCGAACTCGTCGAGCTCCTCTTCTTTCTTCTCGCCGGGGATGTCGACGGCCTCGGAGGCGACGACGATCGCGACCTGGCGTGCGGCGTGCGCGGCCTTGAGCTTCGCGCACATGTCCTTGACGTCGACGGGGCGCTCGGGCACGCAGAGGTAGTCCGCGCCGGAGCCGATCGCGGTGTAGAGGGCGACCCAGCCGGCGTGGCGACCCATGACCTCGAGCACCATGATGCGGCGGTGGGAGCGGCCCGTGTCGCGCAGGCGCTCGACGGCCTCCATCGCGAGGGTTGCCGCGGTGTCGAAGCCGAATGTGGCGTCGGTCGCGTCGAGATCGTTGTCCATCGTCTTCGGCACGCCGACGACGTTGACCTTGTGCTCCTTGAAGAGCTTGTTGGCGACGCCCAGCGTGTCCTCGCCGCCCATCGCGACGAGCGCGTGCAGATTCAGCTTCTTGAACGACTCGAGGACTCCGGCGACGCCGCCCTCTTTCTTATAGGGGTTCGTGCGCGAGGTGCCGAGCATCGTGCCGCCGCGGCCGATCATCTCGCGGACGTCGTCGGGGCCGATCGGCTTGGCCGTGCCGTTGATCATGCCCTTCCAGCCTTCCTGGATGCCGACGGTCTCGTAGCCGAGCTTGTGCGCCTTGAGCACGACGCCGCGGATCGCCGGGTTGAGGCCCGGGCAGTCTCCGCCGCCGGTGAGAATCGCGATTCGTTTGGCCATGGAAAATCCCTTAGAAGGTGTTGACGTACTTGAGCTGCACGACGCGCTCGGGTCCGCGGGAGGCTCCGTCTCCGTAATTGCCGCCCGCGCCGATGGCGCGCACGGCGAAGTCCACGTTGAAGTTCGGGGTCAGGCGCGCGCGCAGGCCGGCGTTGAAGCGCGAGTCGCTCCAGTTGTTGATGTTGTCCCACTCGAGCAGGATCGACGCCTTGTCGCGGATGTTGATCGTCAGGGGCAACGAGCCGAAGATGCCGTTGCTGTCGAAGTCGGAGACGTTGAACGACGGATGCAGCTCGAGGCCGGGCACGCCGAGCTCCTTCGTCGCGACGACGTAGAAGCCGCGCTGGCGCTGGTTGAAGCGGCGGTCGCCCGCGTTGTAGCGGTAGCCCTGGCCGTCGTAGCCGAGCGCGAACGACGGCATCTCGCTGTCGCCGTCGTAGAAGCGCCACTTGACCTGCGCCGTCGGCGCGCGCATGCGCACATTGCGCTCGTCGCCGACCAGGCTGTCCACCGCGGCGGAGGCGCCGAGGTTGATGCCGGGATACACGCCGAACGAGAGATACTGGAGCAGGCCGCCGCGCGCGTAGAAGCGCGAGCGCGCGGAGTAGCCGTAGTTGTCGAGCACCGCGGTCGTCGGCGCGTCGATGATATCGGTGTCGGGCTGGACGCTGCCGTCGCGCGCCGTGCGCGCGGTTCGGGGGGAGGAGGAGGAGGCGCCCTTCGGCTTGATCTTGACCTCGGCGGGGGTGGAGGCGGGCTCCGCGGCGCGAAGGCCGGAAGCCCCCAGGAGCAGCAGCGCGGCGAGAAGAGAAATCATGAATTTCATTTATAAATCCTGGTGAATTAAGCGGGTTTCGAGAGGACGGCGATGATGCGCTCGTGAAGCTTGGCCATCTCGAAGGGCTTCTGGAGGACTTCGGTGGCGCCGCTCATCAGCGCGATGCCCTTTTCCTTGACCGTGTCGCGGCTGGTCATGATCATGATGCGCGGGGCCTTGGCTCCGAGCTTGTTCGTCAGCTCGTAGGCCACGTGATAGCCGTCGATGTACGGCATCATTACGTCGAGCAGAACGAGATCGAGGGTTTCGTTGAGGGCGGTTTGGAGCGCGTCCTTTCCGTTCGCGGCCGAGAGGACCTCATAGCCCTGGTAGGCGAGGTCCATCTTGAGCAGATCGAGCAGATCCGGATCGTCGTCCGCAACGAGGATGCGCTTCTTCGTATCGGCCATTCCCTCTCCTTATATAACAGCGAGGGAATTCTAACCCATTTATCCTTTATGCGACAAGTTATTTAGGAAAAACGAAACCCCGGGGCCCCGCTAATTCGAGGGTTTCGCGCCCCACTTGCGGGGGGCGATGACGGCGGGGGCGCCGGACGCGTCGATGTTCCAGCAGCGCTCGCCCAGGATGGCCTCGATGGCCTCGAACAGGGCCTGGTTGAGGTTGACGCGCTGGTCGACGTCGAGCATCGCGACGCCGCCTTCCGTCTCCTGCTCGAGGGCGACCGGGCAGGGGCCTTCGAAGCGTTCGAGGACGTCGCGCAGCGCCTCGAGCTTCTCCGTGCCGACGGTGGAATCGCATTTCAGGCGCAGGCGCTTGGCGAACTTCGTCGCGGAGGAGTCGAGCGGGATCATCTCGTCGACGATGAGCTCGGCGGTGGCGCCTTCGCCGGCGTCCTCGCCCTTGAACGACAGGCGGCCCGTCACCGCGACGAACGCGCCGATCTTGGCGAGGGTATTCACGCCCGAGGCGTAGGTCTTCGGGAAGCACAAGGTCGTGATCTCGCCGGTCAGGTCCTCGACCGTGACGATGACCCACGGCTCGCCGGTCTTCTTCGAGACCATCTTGCGCATCTTGCTGATCATGCCCGCGAGGCGCACCGGCGTCGTGATCGACGGGACGAGCTGGCTGACCTCGTGCGTGGCCGTGGCCTTGAGCTGAGCTTTTACCGACAGCAGCGGATGGCCTGAGAAGTAGAAGCCCAGCACCTCGCGCTCGAAGGTCAGCGTGTCGTGCTCGGACAAAGGCTTGACCGCCGCGTCCGCGGCCGACGAGGCGGTCGGAGTCGGCGCGGATCCGAAGAGCAGGCCCTGGCCTTTGTCGAGGTCGGCCTTGACCTTCTGCTGACGGCCGACGCTTTCGTCGACGGAGAGCAGCAGGCGCGCGCGCGCGGCGGGCGACGGCTCGCCGGGCCGCAGCGCGTCGAGCGCGCCGGCCTTGATCAGCGACTCGACGCACTTCTTGTTGATCGAGTGCAGATCGACGCGCGCGCAGAAATCGTCGAGGGAGACGAACGGCTTCTCGCGCGCGGCCTTGACGATGGACTCGGCGGCGCCGAAGCCGACGTTCTTGATCGCGAGCAGGCCGAAGCGGATCATTCCGTCCTGGATGTCGAAGCGCGTCTCGGACTTGTTCACGTCGGGGGGCAGTATCTTCATGCCCATGCGCCGCGCCTCGTCGAGATACGTGACGAGCTTGTTCTCCTTGTCCTCCGCGCCGATCGAGCTGTGGCCGATCTCGGAGGTGAGCACGGCGGTCATGAACTCGATCGGGAAGTTGGCCTTCAAGAAGGCGGTCTGATAGGCGACGATGCCGTACGCGACCGAGTGCGACTTGTTGAAGCCGTAGCCGCCGAACTTCACCATCATGTCGTAGATCTTGTTCGCGACCTTCGGGTTCGTCTTGTTCGTCGCGGCGCCTTTGACGAACTTATCGCGCATCTTCTCGAGGTCTTCATGGATCTTCTTGCCCATGGCCTTGCGCAGGCCGTCGGCTTCGCCGGGCGTGAAGCCCGCGAGCTTCTTGCTGATCTCCATGACCTGTTCCTGGAAGACCATGCAGCCATACGTGTCCTTCAGGATGCTCTCGAGGAGCGGATGGTCGTAGACGACCTCCTCGCGGCCGTGCTTGCGGTCCACGAACATGTCGAGCATGCCGCTCTGCATCGGGCCGGGACGGAACAGCGCGATCAAGGAAACGATGTCGTCGAAGACGGTCGGCTTGATGCGGAACAGCAGGTCGCGGATGCCCTGCGAGTCGAGCTGGAACACGGCGAGCGACTTCGCGGTGCGCAGCATCTCGTAGGTCTTCGCGTCGTCCATCTTGATCGTGTCGATGTCGAACTTGGGGTCGTGACGCTTGAGGACGAACTTGACCGCGTCGTCGATGATCGAGAGCGTGCGTAGGCCTAAAAAGTCGACTTTCAACAGGCCCAATTTCGGGCAGACGTCGCCGTCGTACTGCGTCGTCACGACCTCGGACTTGGCGCCCTTGGCGAGCGGCGTGTACTTCACGACGGGCTCCTTCGTGATCAAGGTGCCGGCCGCGTGCACGCCGGTGTGACGCTTGAGCCCTTCGAGCTTCAGCGACAGGTCGAGCAGGCGCTTGACCTGCGGATCCTTGGCGAGCTCCAGCAGCTCGGGGCCCTGCATCGCCTCGTGCAGGTGGACGTTCGGGCCGACGGGGATTTTCTTCGCGATCTCGTCGATCTGCATCAGCGGCATGTCGAGGACGCGGCCGACGTCGCGGATGACGAGCTTGGCGCCGAGCGAGCCGAACGTGATGATCTGCGCCACGCATTCCTTGCCGTACTTCTCGCGCACGTAAGCGATGATCCGGTCGCGGCCGGTGTCGGCGAAATCGATGTCCAAGTCCGGCATCGACTTGCGGTCCGGGTTCAGGAAGCGCTCGAAGAGCAGGCGGTGCTCGATCGGGTCGGCGTTGGTGATGCGCAGCGTGTAAGCCACGATGGCGCCGGCGCCGGAGCCGCGGCCGGGCCCGACGGGCACGCCGATCGATCGGGCGTGCTTGATGAAGTCCCAGACGATCAAAAAGTAACCGGAGAAGCCCATGCGCTTGATGACGCTGAGCTCGTAGTCGAGCCGCTCCTTGTACTCCGGGCGGAACCCGGCGGGGAAGCGCTCCTTCAGGCCCTCGAGACACAGGTGCTCGAGGTAGGAGTCCTGGTCGAAGCCCGGCGGGACCTTGAACTCCGGCAGGAGCATCTGGTCCATCGGGATCTTGAGGTTGCACATCTCGGCGATCTTGAGCGTGCTCGTCAGCGACTCGGGCGCGAAGGAGAAAAGCTTGTGCATCTCCTCCGGGGACTTGATGTAGAACTCGTGGCTGTCGAACTTCAGCCGCTCGGTGTCCGCCATCTTGCGGCCGGTCGCGATGCAGACGCGTGCGTCGTGCGACTCGTGGTCTTCGGGCTTCCAGTAGTGGCAGTCGTTGGTGGCGACGAGGGGGATACCCGTGCGCTTGTTGAGATCGAGCAGTTCCTGCGTCACCTGCTTCTGCTTGTCGATCCCATGGTCCATGATCTCGAGGTAATACGAATCCTGCTCGAGATTGTCGCGGAACCATGTGACGAGCTTTTCGGATTGGGTGAGATCGCCGGAGAGAATGGATTGGTTGAGCTCGGACTTCAGGCAGCCGGACAAAACGACCAGGCCCTTGGAGTGCTTGGCGAGCAACTCCTTGTCGATGCGCGGATCGTAGTAATAGCCTTCGGTGAAGGCGATCGAGCACAGCTCCATCAGGTTCTGGTAGCCCTCGAAGTTCTTCGCGAGAACGGTCAGATGGCAGTTCTCTTTCTGCGAGTGCCCACGGTCGAAGCGCGTGCCCTTCGAGATGTACATCTCGCAGCCGATGATCGCCTTGAGGCCGACGGCCTTCGCGTTCGAGTAGAACTCGACCGCGCCGTACATGTTCCCGTGGTCGGTGATCGCGAAGCCTTTCGCGCCCGCGTTCGCCAGATCCTTCAGCGCCTGCGACGGCTTGCCGTCCTTGTCGGACAGGCGGATGACCCCGTCCATCAGGGAGTACTCGGAGTGGTTGTGGAGGTGGACGAACTCGGGCTTTGACATGTCGCGGGGGGAGCCTCATTATACCACGCCCCGTCGAGGTGGTCGCGCGACCACATAGCCCTTCGGCTCGTCCGCCCCTTTGCTACAATGCGGCCTTCGATGAAAAAGCGCGACAAGGGCTTGATCGAGACCTTCGTCAGCAAGAAGACGGTCTGGCGCGGCCGGGCCGTCAACTTCGACGTCGACACCGTCCGCCTGCCCAACGGCAAGCTCGCGACGCGCGAGTACATCTCGCATCCCGGCGCCGTCGGCGTCGTGCCGTTTCTCGACAAGGACACGATCGTGATGGTTCGTCAGTACCGGCATCCCGTCGGGACAGTGACGCTCGAGCTGCCCGCCGGAAAGATCGACCCGCGTGAATCGATCCTCTCGTGCATCAAGCGCGAGCTCGCCGAGGAGACCGGCTACACCGCCGCCAAGTTCACGCCGCTGATCAAGTACTGGCCGACGCCCGCCTTCGCCGACGAGGTCCTTCATCTCTTCGTCGCGACGGGGCTCAAGGCCGGCAAGGTGAACGCCGACGAAGACGAGTTCATCGAGACCGTGATCATGCCCTTCAAGAAGGCCGTTCAGATGGTCCGCCGCGGTGAAATCCGGGACTCGAAGACCGTCGTCGGCCTGCTCGCGTGCGCGGTGGACCGTTGAAGCCGGACGAAATCCAATCGTGGGAGTCATTCCTCAAACGCACGCCCCTGTTCGCCGGCCTGTCGATCGAGGACTTGAGCAAGCTCGCGGCGCGCCTGCAGCTTCTCTCTCTGCCGAAGGGCGCCACGTTGTTTCGCCAGGGAGATGAGAGCGACGCGCTCTACCTGATCGTTTCGGGCCACGCGCGCCGCTATCGCGGCGTCGGCGAGGCGGAGAAGCTCTCGTCGTACCTCGGACGCGGCGACGTGGCCGGGGAGACCGGCCTGCTCACGAGCGCGCCGCGCTCGTCGACCGTCCGCGTCGACGCGACGAGCGAGGTCCTCAAGCTGCCGCGCAAGGACTTCGAGGAAATCCTGCGCGAGCACCCGACCATCCTCCTGCACCTGTCGCGCACGCTCGCGAGCCGGCTCATCGAGGGCGGACAGTCCTCGCCGCGCCCGTCGTCGGAGCAGGCCCGGCTCGTGGCGCTCGACTGCGCGCTGCCGCGCCGCGACCGCGCGCTGATCGCCTGGCGCCTCGCCGCCGAGCTCGCCGCGCAGACCCGCAAGAAGGTGCTCGTCGTCGACCTGGCGCCCGAGCCCGGAGACATCGCGCGCGCGGCCGGCCTCAAGCCGTCGCCCGTGACGGAGACCGAGCTGCGCGGCGCTAACCTGCGCGATCCAGCCGCGCTGGCCGCGCTCGCCCAGGAGCATCCGTCCGGCGTCCTCGTCCTGTCCGTGTCGCCCGCGACGCTCGGCGGCCGCTTGTTCAGCCAGCTGTACCTCTTCCTCAACGCGGTGCGCGACAGCCGCGAGCTCGCGCTGCTGTGCCTGGGCGGGCCGCGCGGCGACGTCGAGCGCGCGGCGCTGACCGAGGCGGACCTCATCCTGATGGCGGGCTGCGACGCGATGCGCCCGCAGTACCGCCATATGGAGGTCGAGGTGCCGCCGCTCGCCGAGGAGTCGCGCCGGCTGCTGCGCCTGTGGCTCGGCGACCTCGAGCCCGAGGACGCGCCGCTCCTCGTCGGCGCCGAGCACATCGTCGTGCCGTGGAGCGAGCTCGCCTCCGAGGCGTACGAGCGCGACGGCAAGGCCGACTCCGCGTTCGCCGCCGAACCCAAGGCCGCGAAGGTGCTCGGCCGTCTCGCGCGCCGCATCGGCGGCGTGCAGGTCGGTCTGGCGCTGGGCACGGGTGCCGCGCTCGGCCACGCGACGATCGGCGTGCTCAAGGTCCTCAAGCGCGAGGGCATTCCCGTCGACATCATCGCGGGCACCTCGATGGGCTCGATCATCGCGGGTTGCTTCGCCGCGGGCTACGAGCCTGAGGAAATCGAGGAGCTCGCGCTGCGCATCGACAAGTCGTGGGTGTACGAAAATCTATTTTGGGACCTCACCGTGCCGCGCTCCGGGTTGTTCGCCGGCGACACCTTGCTCCGTTTCATCCGGTCATACATGGGCTCTCGGGAATTTTCCGATATGGAAATCCCGTTCGCGTGCGTGGCTGCCGACATCGAGACCGGAGAGGAGGTCGTGCTCAAGAACGGCCGCGTCGCCGAGGCGATCCGCGCCTCGTGCGGCCTGCCCCTGATCTTCGAGCCGACCCAGCTCTCGGGCCGCTGGCTCGTCGACGGCGGCATCGTCAACCCGGTTCCGACGCGCGTGATCGCCGACATGGGCGCCGACATCCTGATCGCGGTCAACCTGACCATGCCTGCGGGCGAGCGCAAGACGAACGTGCACGACCGCCACAGCCACCGCCTACTGGACCAGCCGCTGAATCTCGAAACGCTGAGCCGGGTCGCGCAGACCGCGATGCCCAAGGCCTTCCGCGCGCCGAACTTCCTCGAGGTCTTCTTCCAGATGATCTACACGATGGAGTACGAGGTCGCGCAGTCGCGCCTCGATGTCGCCCACGTGACGATGTTCCCCGACCTCAAGGGCTTCTCGTGGACCGAGCTTCACCGCGCCGGCGAAATCATCCGCGCCGGCGAGCTCGCGGCGGAAGAGGCGCTCCCGCGCCTGAAGGCGCTAATCCCGTCCTTCCGTCCGTAGTAGTGTCAGGCTTGCCGGATTCCAGTATTTAAATCCGCTGTAATTTTAAAAAATCTGTAATCCGGCAAGCCTGACACTTCTTGCCTAGCGTCGGCCGCCCTCGGCGTTGACCAGCGAGAGGTGAGCGCCCTCGAGGTCGCCGGCGGAAATCTGGCCGAAGATGCCCAGGAAGCGGGACAGCTTGCCGCGGCGCGCGGAG
>JBBQVX010000055.1:0-23995 GCA_038211115.1 Elusimicrobiota bacterium
GGTTCGTCCAATGGAACACGCGGCGCGTCGCCTTGTTGCGCAGCCGCCCGTTCAGGAACAGCACGATCAATCCGCCGGCGGCGACGAGCAGCACGCCGAGGCCGACGAAGCCCTCGATGAGGCCGACGCGGCTTCCCTGCAGGCGGAACGCCAGCGTCGCCAGGCCCTGCGTCAGGATCGCGGCGAGCACCGCGTAAAGGATCACGGACGTCAGCGCGGACGCGACGATCGTCGTCGCGATCGGCACGAGGCGCTTGTGCAGCAGGTGAGCCTTGAGCGCGAAGCCGCTCACGCCGACGGCCAACTACGTCGTCGACACGAGCGAGATGCCCAGCACGGTCGGCGCGCCGAGCGGATGCCCGAGCAAGGTCAGCACCGCCGACAGCGCGAGCCCGCCCATCGCATGGCTCGCGAGCGCGCAGACGAGCGCCGCCCCCGCCCAGCCCCACGACATGCCCTCCGCGGCCTCGCGGACCTGCGCGTAGTTCGAGCCGACGACCCACGCGAGCAGGCCGAACGCCGCGGCCGCGCCGAGCACGATGGCCAGCCGGCCCCCTCGCCTCACGGCGCCGCCATCGCCGAGGAGGAGAGCGAGACGACGTAGCTCATCGCCTGGCGCCGCTCTTCGGCGGTGCCGTGCCCCTGGAGCACCGACATCAGCGCCTGGGCCGTCCCGGCGTCAGGAGCCTTGAGCTCCATGCGGCCCGACGTGAAGCCGGCGTACAGGGACGCCGCCGCGCGCGCGGCGCCGTAGGACATCGTGAACGTCGCGGCGACGAGCACGAGCCCGAGCGCGCCGATCGCAGCACCCAGCCGCGGCCGCTCGGGCGCGGGCGAAAGCCGCTTCAGATCGTCCGCCAGCCGCGCGCACGCCGTGAGCCCGAACGGCGCCCACAGCGGACCGATCAGCCACCCGACGTACGGAATCCACGAGGGAATCCACGCGATCAGCCCGATCAAGGCGAGCCGTCCTGAAACGGGGCCGAGCAGCGGCCGCGCGCGCGCGTAGGAAAGCTCGACGGCGGCCAGGCCCTCGGCCTCTCCGTCGAGCTGATAATAAGGCGCGAAGAAGAGCAGCGCGCTCAGGATCATGCCGGGCACGAACAGCAGGACGAAGCCGCCGCCCGCGGCCAGCATCACGAGCGACAGCACCGCGGCGAACGCCGGCGTCTGCCGCCAAGCGGACCGGAGCGCGTCGCCCGCGCTCTCGTCACGGGCCGCCGCGCGCATCGCCGCGGCCTGCGTCCAAGTCGACAGCCAGAGGCCGGCCAGGAGCGAGAACGCGGCCGCCGCGCCCCAGATCGCCCACGGCGAGCCCACCCCGAGGTAGGCGGCGAAGCCCGCGGGAACGAGAGGGAGGAACACTGCGGCCGCCGTCGCGAATCCGCCCGCGGCGAGAGCGGTCATCAGCGGCATCCAGCGCCGCCGGTAATCAGACCAGGAAGCCGCGAGCCACTCCTTGATGCCGGGAAGCATGCCGTCAGGATATCAAAAAGCCCGCGTGCGTATTGACGGCGCGTTCAAGTCCCGCTACACTGCCTGGGTGAAAAAGGTGGTGGTCGTCGACGACGACGATGACATGCGCGAGCTCATGTGCATGCTTCTTCGCGGGCGCTACGAGGTTTCCTCCGCCTGCGACGGCGTCGAGGGCCTCGACGTCATCCGCGCGGTGCGCCCCGACCTGCTCGTGCTCGACCTGCTGATGCCGCGCATGCACGGCTTCGAGGTCTGCCAGCGCTTGCGCGCCGACGCGGAGCTGAAAAACACCAGGATCCTGATCAGCTCCTCGAAATCCTACCGGCACGACGTGCGTACGGCGGTCGAGGAGACGGGCGCCGACGGCTACATCGTCAAGCCGTTCGAGGTCGCCGAGTTCAACCGCCTCGTCGATGAAATGTCGGGAGGCGTCTGATGAGGGTCCAATTCTGGGGCGTGCGAGGCTCCATCCCGTCTCCCGGCCCCAAGACCGTTCGCTACGGCGGCAACACGCCGTGCGTCGAGTTGACCTGCGGCGACGAGACCTTGATCATCGACGCGGGCACCGGCATCCGCGAGTTGGGCTTCGATCTCATGCGGCGCGCGGCCGGCGCGCCGATCAAAGGCCGCCTGTTCATCGGCCACACGCATTGGGACCACATCCAAGGTTTTCCATTTTTCACCCCCCTCTTCCTCCCGACCACGAAATTCGAGGTCTACGGGATGCACGGCACGACGATGCCCTTTCAAGCGGTCATGATCGGCCAGATGCACTCGACCTACTTCCCGGTCCAGGTCAAGGACCTCGCCTCAAAGCCGACGTTCCACGAGATCAACGGGCCGGTGCAGGCGGGCCCGGTCAGGGTCACGCATCAGTTCCTGAACCATCCCGGCATCACCGTCGGCTATCGCTTCGAATACGAGGGCAAGGCCGTGTCCTACATCAGCGATCACGAGCCCTACGGCGCGCTGAACCCGAAAGGCGAGTTCAGCGACAAGGAGGACCTCGCGATCGCGAGGTTCGTCGCGGGCTCCGACCTGCTGATCTGCGAGGCGCAGTACACCGCCGACGAGTACAAGATCAAGCGCGGCTGGGGCCACGCCGCGTTCGGCGACATCCTCGATCTGGCGCAGAAGGCCGAGGTCAAGCGCATGGCGCTCTTCCATCACGATCCGTTGCACGACGACGCGAAGCTCGATGCCCGTCTCGCCGACAGCATCGCGCTGATCACTTCGCGCAAGCTCGCGATCGAGTGCTTCGCTGCGAAGGAAGGCCAGGTCGTCGAGCTTTAAAGGAACGCCGCGGCGAGCAGGACGAGGGCCGCGGCGAGCGCTAGGAGCAGCCCGGTCCGCAGCGGGCGCGGGCGATAGTCGAAGCGCACGACCGACTTGCCGGCGGGAACCGCCACGGCGCGGAACGCGTAGTCCGCCCGGCGCAAGCGGGCGGGCTTCCCGTTCACCGCCGTCTCCCAGCCGGGAAACCAGCCGTCGAGGAGCACCAGCCAGCCCGGGCCGTCCGCCTCGGTCTCGACGACGACCGCGTTGACGCCGTCCTCCGCGATGCGGGCGACGCCCTTCGTCTTTTTCGGGAAGGAAGGCGCGTCACCGTCGTCGAACCAGACCGTCTTCGACGGAGCGAAGCCCTCGGCCCGGACCGCGGCGAACGCCTCCTCCTCGCTTCCCGCGCGCGCCTCGGGCACGAACAGCGCGCGCTTGGCGGGAACGGGCGCCCGGAAGACGAGCAGGCCGCCGTCGTGGACCAACGTCCAGCCCTTCGGGGCGAGCGCCGCGGTCCGCTTCGTCGCACCGAGGACCCCGACGCCGAGCAGCGCCGGATTTCCGGGCATCTCCTCCGCGCCCGAGTAGAAGTCGAAGTCGCGCGCGCCGCCGCTGACGAGGCGCTCGTAGCGCCGGGGCACGGTGAAGTCGCGGCCGCGCGCGTCGCGCAGGCGCGACGGCATGCCGAGGTCCGGCTCGAGCGCGTGCCCGAGCGCGAAGACGCGCCCCTCGCCGGCGGCGTCCTTCATCGCCGCGAGCGCGGGCGTCTCCGGATAATAAGTGGCCGCGGGCGCCGACGGATTGACGTCGAGCGCCGGAATCAGGCAGAAGACGGCCGCGAGCCAGGGCGCCCAGGAACGGCGGCGCGGCTTGAGGACCCACATGGCCGCCGCGTACTCGACGATCAAGAGGGCCACGACCTTGGTGGCGTGCGTCATCTCGTCGGGCTGAAGCTCGCTGTAGTTCCGCCACAGCAGGAACCAATACGAGGCGCCCGCGACGCAGGCGGCCAGCCATAGGGCGTTCTTGACGCGAACGCTCGTCGGCGGCAGGCCGTCCTCGTCGAGGCCCTCGCCGAGTCCCGCGAGCACGGCGACACCGAAGCTCCAGACGAGCAGGAGGCGCGTCGGGTTCACCTCCGAGTAGCCGGGAAGAATCCGCCAGATCCAGGGAAGCGGCGGCATGCCGAGCGCGGCGCTCAGGCCGAACAGCGCGAGCGCCAGATGAAACCGGACTTCCCCGGAGCGGCGACGGCGGACGACGGCGAAGCCGGCGAAGAGGAGCGGGATCATCCCGGTCCAAGCCGCGCGCTCGATGAAATTGCTCTCCGGCCCGAAGCCGAACATGCCGGCGAGTATCTCGGCGCCGCGCGCCGGCGAGCCGGAGGCCAGCGGCATGATCAGGTGCAGGAGCAGCCACGGCGACAGCCGCGTGCTCCAACGCGCGAGGGAGCCCGACGCCGCCGCCGACGAGCTCAAGCCGTGGTACTCGAGGTAGGGCAGAAGCGCCGGCGCGGCCAGTCCGACGCCGAGCAGTGCTGCGAGCAGGCCCAAGCCGATGAAGCGGACGCGGTCCGAACGCGGGGCGCGCTCGGCCAGGAAAACGGCGTAGGCGGCGGACGCGCCGAGCACGTGGAGCATCGTCGGAGGATGTCCGCCGAGCAACGCCAGGCCGGTGAAAAGACCGAGCAGCGCGGCGTCCCGGGACGAGCCGCTCTCCGAAAGCCGGCCCAGCGCCCAGAACAACGCCGGCAGCAGACAGGCGGTGTTCGAGTGCGGATGCCCGAGCCAGACGACCATGAAGCCGCCGAGCGAAAAGACGACGGCCCCGAGCACGGAGCCGCGCGGCGAGGCTCCCAAGCGCCGCAGATGAAGGCCGGTGAAAGCGCCCGCCGCGAACAGCTTCAGAAACGCCGCGACAAGGCTGAACGGAACCGCCGGCAGCCACAGGAGCCCGGCGTTCAGCGGATAGAACGGCGCCGCTTGAACGCAGGCCGCGAACGGCACGCCCGCGAGGATGAACGGGTTCCACAACGGAAAACGACCCGCGAGGAACTCCTCGCGCATGAACGCGCGCCACGGCTCGAGGTACAGGAGCTGGTCGGAAAGAAGCCCCGCGCCGTACCGCGGCGGCAGGAATGAGTTCCATGGCGGCACGCGCCACAGCGCGGCCGTCGCGAGTAGGCCCTCGCCCCGCAGGAGCGCAGGGCCGATGACGGCGAGCGCGGCCGCGGCGGCGGCCCAAAAAAATCCGTTTCTGCCCTTGGTCGCAAGCATGCCCCGACAAAATAGGATAATCCCCACGTGCTCGGATACAGGCCCGCCGCTTTTCTCCTGACGCTGTGCCTCGCGGCCTTCGGCACGACCTTGGGCCAGCGCGCCTACGTGAACGACGACGCGTGGCTCGTGGGAAACAGCGTCATGCTCGACGCGGGCGTTTCCGGGCTGAAGCCGCTCCTCGGCACGGACCTGTGGGCGGCCGTCGATGGCGCCCGGGCGGCGCACAAGCGGCCGCTCCTCTACCGCCCGCTGCTGCTGCTGAGCTTCTTCCTCCAGCGCGCGACGACCGGCGGCGACGCGCGGGCGATGCACGCCGTCAACGTCCTGCTGCACGCGGGCGCGTGCTGGCTCGCGTTCCTCGTCTTTCGCCGCCGCTTCTCCGCCCAGGCCGCTCTGGCCGCGGCCGCCGCGTTCGCGGTCATGCCGGTCCACGTCGAGGCCGTGGCCGCGATCACCGGGCGCTCGGAGCTCCTATCGGCCGTCCTGCTCCTCGGCGCGTGGCTGCTGCTGGGTCCAGCCTCCTCGCGGAAGCGGACGCGAGGCGGGCTCCTGCTGTTTTCCGCCGCTCTGTTCGTCAAGGAGCACGCGCTCCTTTTTCCGCTCCTGCTCGCCGCCTCCGACTGGACCTTCGACGGGCTGAAGCCCTGGTCGCGCCCGCGCCGCGGCGTCCACGCGGCGATGCTCGCCGCGATCTCGGCCTATCTCCTCGTGCGCCTCGGCGTCGCCGGCGTTCCCTTCAGCGGCGGCGTCCCGTATTTCGCCGACCGCCTCACCGCGGCGCTCACGGTCGCGCGCTTCTCCTTGACGCGCTACCTATGGCCGAGCTTGACGGGCCTCGGCTTGTGCACGGATTTCGCGCCGCCGCTGATACCCAACGCGAGCGCGGGCTCGCCCGGCTCGTGGCCTCCGCTGCTGGGCCTCGCCGCGCTGTACGCGTTCGCGCTGCGGGCGCTGCTCCTGCGGCGCGCGCGCTGGGCGTTCTGGCTCTGCGCCCCCTCGATCTTCCTGCTGCCGACCATCCAGGCGCTGGCGCCGCTCAACGAGCTCGGCGCGCAACGCTTCCTGTATATGCCGAGCCTGGGCCTCGCGGCCGGCCTCGGCGCCCTGTGGGCCCGCGCCCATGCCGCGCGCCCCCGCGCGGCGCTCGCGGCCGGCGCCCTCGCGCTGACGATCCACGCGTGCGCGTGCGCCGCGTTCGCCCGCTCCTGGAGCGGCGGAATTCCGTATTACGAGCGCGTGATCGCGTGCAATCCCGTTTCGGCGCGCGCGCGCGCGGCGTACGGCATGGAACTGACCGTCGCCGGCCGCGCGGAGGAGGGCCGGGCGCAGCTCGCCGAGTCGATCCGCCTCGATCCGGTCCTCCCGCTGCCCCGCTACAACCTCGCGCGGTTCGCGTGGGAGCGCGGCGACACGCGCGAAGCCGCGCGTCGCGTCGCCGAGAGCCTGGCCCTCGATCCCGCCGCAGCCGACGCGTGGACGCTCTCGGCCTTGATCGACGAGGGCCGCGGCCGCCCGTCCGAGGCGGAAAAGAGCCTGCGCCGCGCGCTGGAGCTGGCGCCCTGGAACACGGCCGCCAACTACAATCTCGCGCGGCTCGAGCTCGCCGCCGGCCGCGGCGCCGAGTCGATCCCCCATTGGCGCGCTTTCGCGAAGTACGCGCCCCAGGACCCCGACGCCGCCCGGGCCGCCGAAATCGCGCGCGAGCTCGAGGCTCGGAGCGCCGCCGCGCGTTAAAAACTGTATAATCACATCCGTAGGAAGGGTGGCCGAGTGGTCGAAGGCGCACGACTGGAAATCGTGTAGGGTTAACAGCCCTCGAGGGTTCGAATCCCTCCTCTTCCGCCATTTTTTGAAAGCCACGCGCCCCATCCCGCCGCGCTCCGCCTTCGTTCTGGCCGCCTGCGCGCTGCTGATTCTGGCGTTCGCGCCGGCGCAATACTTCGGCCGCCAGCAGGACGACGTGATGTATCTCATCGGCGCGCGCGCCCTCGCGATGGGCCGCTACTGCGTCCTCACCGATCCGGCCTGCCCTCCGCTGACGATGATCAACCCGCTGTGGCCGGCTCTGCTGTCGCCGCTCGCTCGCGCGACCGACGGGACGGGCCCGTTCCAGGCGGCCGCCGCCCTCTTCCTCGCCGCCGTTCCGGTCGCGCTGTGGGCCTGGCTCCGCCGCCGCGCCGACGAGACGACCGCGCTGCTCGCCGCCGCCTTGTTCGCGTCGTCGCCGCTCGTGCTGTCGCAGTCGGGCGTCGTGATGTCCGAGGCCCCCTTCACCCTGGCGCTGCTCGCCATGCTCGCCGCGTCCGAGGCCGGGCGCGCGCTTCCCGCGGGCCTCGCCGGCGCGGCCCTCCTCCTCACGCGCACGGCCGGAATCTCGGCGATGCCCGCGCTCGCCGCGGGCTTCCTCAAGAAGCGCAAGCCCGCCGAGCTCGCGCGGGCCCTGCTGCCGCCCGCGCTCGCGTTCGGCGCGTGGTCGGCGTGGTCCTGGTCGAGGATCCGCTCGGTCGAGAAGTTCGACATGTTCTCATTCACGTACGGCGCGAATCCGCTGCCGAAGCTCGCGAAAGTCGCCTGGTCCAATGCGGGCTACTACGCCTCCGAGTGGGGCGGGTGCTTCACGCCGCCCTCCCTGTCCTCGGGCGCGCTCGCGGCGGCCATGGGCGCGTTGCTCGCGGCAGCGGTCCTGCGCGGCCTCTTCCTCGCGCTGCGAAAGCGGCGCGATGATCCGGCGGCGTGGGCCCTCGCGGGCACGGCGCTCATGCTCGCCGTCTGGGGCTGGCAGTACGAGCGCTACCTGATTCCGTTGCTGCCGCTCCTGCTCTGGGCGCTCGCCGACGGCCTCGGCCGCGCGGCCAAGCCCGTCCTCGCGGCGCTGTTGCTCCTGCAATTGGGCGCCCAGACGCTTCCGCGCCTCGGCCGCCCGAGCCCTTGGGCCGAGCCCGAGCTCGCGAAGACCTACGCGTGGCTCGCGGCGCGCCCCGCGCCCGCGCTGCTGAGCAGCGCCGAGCCGGTCCGCGACGGCTGGCTCTCCGGCCTGCCGAGCCGCCCGTTGCCGTCCGTCGCGCGCGATGAGGATTTCGCGCGCGCGCTGAAGTCCGCGCGCGTCGAGTACGTCCTGCGCGTCGAAGGCCTCGACTACGGCCTGCAGAACGACGCGGAGGCGGCGCCGCGTCGTGAAATCGAGCGCATCGGCCGACGGCTCCAGGACCCGCGGTTCTTCCGCAAAGTCCACGAGGAGAAGGACGAGCGCGCGTCCGTCTACGTCCCGCGATGAGAGCGCTCGTCGCCGCAGCGCTGCTGATCCGGTGGGCGATGCTGCGTTCCCGGTTTCCGTACATCGACGATCTCCTGCAGCTGTACGCGGTGACCCGCCCGACCCTCGGCGAGGCCGCGCGCGCGATGTCCGGCATCGGCCCGCTCCAGCCGCCGCTCGACTACCTCGCAGACTTCGCCGCCGCGCGCTTCACGGGCGACCTGAGCGCGCTGCGCCTGCTGCCGCTCGCCTGGGGCGTCGCGTCGGTCGCGGCCGCGCACCGGCTCGGAACGCGTCTGGGCGGAAAGGCCTTGGGGCTCTGGTGGGCGGCGCTGCTCGCCGTCTCGATGCCGCTCGTGAGCTTCTCGCTGACCTTGCGCACGTACTCCCTCTCCGTTCTCCTATGCCTGCTCGCGTGGTCGGCGCTTGAGGAGCTGCTCGACGGCGGGAAAGCGTGGCCTTACGCGCTGGCGCAGTCGCTCTTTCAGGTCGCCTACCCCCACGCGTGGCTCGTGGGCGCCTCGCACCTCGCCTACGTCGCCGCAAGCCGCAGGCCGTCCCTGCCCCGGATGATCCGCGCCTCGATCATACCGTGGGCCGCCTTGGCCGGGTGGCTCGGCTGGTGGCACCTGAAGGTCTCCTCCGCGGGCGGCTTCCATTATGAAGTCCCGTGGAGCGCGCTGACGGGAATCGCGCGCGCGTTCAACGGCGGCCAGGGCGCGGGCCTCTTCCTCTATCCCGCGCTGTGCGTCGCGGCCGCGGGCCTCGGACCGGGGCGCTTCGTCCGCTCGGCGGCGGCGCCGCTGCTCGCGACGCTCGCCGCCGTCTTCGCGATCCATCGCGCCGAGAGCGTCCTCCTCCTTCCGCGCCACGCGCTCCCGCTGCTGCCGTACTATCTCGGCATCGCGGCGGCGGGCTGCGCCGCGCTGCAGACGCTGGCCGCCGAACGTTCGCAGCGCGCGGGACAAGCGCTGGGCGCGGCGCTGGCCGCCGTCATGGCGTGCGCGGCCGCCGGACCGCTGCTCGCTTTGGCCCACGGGGAGTCGGACTTGAGCGGCTACCTGCGTGGGTTCGCTCAGGAGCTGGGCCGGCGGGCGGGCCCGTCGGACGTCCTGATCTTCTCCGACCCCAACACCGGAGCCACCGTCCTGCACTTGCTCGACCGCGGCGCCTTTAACGCGCTGAGCGGCATCGAGATGCGGCAGGGCTTCGCCCTGTTCCGGTTCCCCGCGAGCCTCGCCGTGGCGCTCGGGCCGGTGCGCCTCGACGCCTACACGCTCTGCTTCATCGACCCCGGCATGGCGACCGTCGACGCGGCGAAGCTGAGAACTCTTCGCGCGGCGCGCAAAGGCCGGATCTGGCTGATCACGCTCGAAGGCTTCAACTCGATGCCGCAGGACCGGCCGTTCGCGGCACTCGACGTGCGCGACGAAGATCTCCTCCCGGCGGCGCAGGGCTTGTTCGAGTTGCGCCGATGACGCGCGACCGCCTCGTGCGAGCGCTCGGGCTCGCGTCGCTGATCCCCGTCCTGGGTTTCCCGCTCTCCAATCCCGATCTCTTCTGGCATCTCAGCGCCGCCCGGCGCATCCGCGAGACGGGCGCGATTCCCGCGGCGGACTGGCTCTCGTCCACGCGCGCCGGCGCGCCGTGGGCGGACTTCGAATGGGTCAGCCAGTTGGTCTTCGGCGCGCTTCACCGCCTCGGCGGCATGCCCGCGCTGTGGTGCTTCAAGGCGGCGCTCATGGCGGCGTCGGCCTATCTCGTGCTCAAGACGATCGAGCTGTATGGCGGCTCCGCGTACGACGCCGCCGCGGCGCTGTCCTTGTGGGGCGCGGCGAGCCTGACCCGCTCCGACATCCGGCCCGAGCTGTTCTCGCTGATCGGCTTCGGCCTCGTGCTCCTCGCCTTGGAGCGGCGCCGTCTCGGACGCAGGATTCCGGGCCCGGGCGCTTTCGTCGCGCTGTTCTGCGTCTGGGGCAACCTCCATCCCGGCTTCGTCTACGGCCTCGCCTTGACCGGCCTGTACGCCGCGGGCGAGACAGCCGAAAATAAGCCGGAGGCGAAGTCTTTATGGCTTTACTTAGCCGCGGGCGTTCTCGGCGCCCTCCTCCAGCCTTACGTCCTCGCCAACGCCGAGGTCCTCTGGCGGCATTGGAAGGACATGGGGAATATCGGAGTCCGTATCAGCGAATGGCGCGGCATCCGGCTCGATGACCCCTGGTTCTGGCCTTTCTGGATCGCGCTATTGTGCGGCTGCGGCTCGGCGCTGCTCCTGCTGCGCCGCGGGCGCCGGCCGCCGCTCGGCCCGCTCGCCTCGCTCCTGTTCTTCGGCTTCACCGCGTCCCGGCACTCGCGGATGGCGGGCTACAGCGTCGCATGCTCCGTTCCCCTGGCCGTCGCATTTCTCCGCGCCGCGAGCGAGCCGGCCCGCAACCGCCTGAAGGCGGCGTGCCTCGTCGTCTTCGCGTGCTATTCGCTCGCGAGCTCGCTGCAGTACGGCTTCGGGCGGAAGATCTTCAACGACCACTTCATCCCGCGCGCCGCCGCGGAGTTCCTGGCGGGCCAGGCGCGGGAGCTGCCGCGCCGCGGGCTCTACAATCCCTGGGGCTGGGGCGGCTACCTGGGCTGGCGGCTGTACCCCGATTATCTGGTTTTCCAGGACGGGCGCTACCTCTTCCACGATCTGCTCGAGGAGACCGGCGACGCGCTCAGCGACCCGCAGTCGTGGCAGGACTTCCTCGCGCGGCGCCGGATCGACCTGGCGCTCATGGAGAACGCGCCGTTGCTCATCGACGGGCGCCCGTACCACCTGAGCTACATGCCCCGCACGGAGTGGGCGCTCGTCTACCGGGACGAGAAGGCGCTGATTTTCGCGCGGCGCGCGAGCGTTCCGGCGGCGTGGATCAAGGCGCGAGAGGAGCTTTAGCCGGCCCGGCTCAGTACGCGGTCCAGATCGTGCCCTTCGTGTCGGTGTGCGTGCAGCTCACGTACACGTTGCTCATGTTCGCGTTGGTCGTGACGTCCATGTAGGCCCAGCCGCCGACGTCGGTCAGCCCGGCCGCGGAGAACAAGGTCGTGCCGCTCGTGTCGGGATGGTAATTCGGCGCCTTCGCCACGGGAATCTGCCCGATGTACTTGCCGCCGATCGTCAGGGCCGTCACGTTCGCGGGGTAGGAGCCTTCCATGTCGCCGTAATAGATGCTCATCGCCGAGCGCAGCGCGCCGAGATTGCCCTTCGAGGCGCCTTCGGACGACTTGCGGATCAGCTCGGCGAATTTCGGGATCGCGATGGCCGCGAGGATGCCGATGATCGCGACGACGATCATCAGTTCGATCAAGGTGAAGCCCTTTCGCCTGGACATTGTGGGATTGTATCGTTTTTTTCGTTTAGTTGAACGGCCAGCCGAGCGGAAGCAGCTTGAAGAAATTGAACGCGGCGCCCGCGGCGAGGAACGGGCCGAACGGGATCGCGTCGGAGCGCTTGGCGCGGCCCGCCCGGAGGAGCGCGACGCCGTAGACGGAGCCCAAGGTCGAGCCGATCATCAGGCAGTCGAAGGCGCCCGTCGCGCCGGTCCAGGCGCCGACGCCGGCCAGCAGCTTCACGTCGCCGCCGCCGAAGGCCTCCTTCTTAAACAGCGCCTCACCAACCGCCGCCACGGCCCAGCCCATCAGGAAGCCGGTCAAGGCGCCGCGCAGGCTCCACCACGGCGCCTGCCACCTGGCGCCGCCGGCCCCGGCGTCGAGATAGGGGTTGAACGGGGAGACGAGGAGCCCGGCCGCGGCCAGGCCGAGCGACAACTCGTCCGGGATCAGGAAGGTGTCCCAATCGATGAGCGCGACGGCCAGAAGCGCGCCGCAGGCCAGCACGGTGCAGGCCGCGAAAACGGGCGTCCAGCCCCATTTGAGCCACAAGCCGCCCGCGAGCAGGGCGGTCGCGGCCTCGACGAGAGGATAGCGGTAGGAGATCGGCTTGCGGCAGCAGCGGCCGCGGCCGCGCAGAAGCAGCCAGGAGAGCACGGGGACGTTGTCGAGCGCGCCGATCGGCTTGCCGCAATGCGGGCAGCGCGAGCGCGGGCTCACCACCGACTCCTCGCGCGGCAGGCGGTAGATAACGACGTTGAGGAAGCTCCCGTACAGGGAGCCGAAGAGGGCGGCGACGGCGGGCGAGAGGTCGATCATCGCGGGAATGAAAAAGCCCCCGGGGTCTTGCGACCCCGGGGGCCTTTCGTCATCAAGCGTCTAGCTTAGTAGCCCGTCCAGACGGTTCCCTTCGTGTCCGTGTGCGTGCAGTTGACGAGCACGTTGCCCACGTTCGCGTTGGTGGTCTGGTCGTTGTAGTACCACCCGCCCGCATCGGTCGGGTTAGCCTGGGCGGTCAGGATGACGATCCCGCTGCCGTCAGCGTGGTAGTTAGGAGCCTTCGCGGGCGGGACGACGGTCAAGTACTTGCCGCCGATCGTCAGCGCCGACACGTTGGCCGGGTACGAGCCTTCCATGTCGCCGTAGTAGATGCTCATGGCCGACCGGAGAGCGCCGAGGTTACCCTTGGACGCGCCTTCGGACGACTTACGGATCAGCTCGGCGAACTTCGGAATCGCGATCGCCGCGAGAATGCCGATGATCGCGACGACGATCATCAGCTCGATAAGCGTGAAGCCCTTCTTGGACAGCTCTTTCAACTTCGTCATTTACATGACCCCCATGTGCCGATTATTTATGAATGACTGGGACAGATGTGTTATATGCCGGCACTCTGGTCACGCAACTGAACGAAGTATAACCGGAAGCCACGCCGCTGTCAAGGAAACGGAAACCAAAATCACGTGACTTTAGTCGCTGTCGTGCGTTACTTCATCCCGGTCGGTGGGCAGGAAGGGACTTGAACCCTTAAGAGCTTGCGCCCACACGGTCCTGAGCCGTGCGCGTCTGCCAGTTCCGCCACCTGCCCACCGCCCGGGACGAAGTGCTACAATCACATTCTACGATACTATGGCGAGCAAAGACAACACCGACGAAAAAAAGGTCGTCGCGACCAACAGAAAAGCGCGCCAATTCTACGAGATTTTAGACGTCTTCGAGGCCGGACTCCAGCTCTTCGGGGGAGAGGTCAAATCGCTGCGCACCGGGCAGGCGAGCCTCGACGGGTGCTACGCCCGCCCCAACGACAAAGGCGAGCTGTATCTCCACAATTTCTACATTCCCCCCTATATCTTCGCGACCTTGCTGGAGCCGCTCGACACGCGCCGCAACCGCAAGCTCCTGCTCCACGGCGCCGAGATCCGCAAGATCACCGGCAAGCTGACGACGAAGGGGCTGACCTTGATCCCCCTCGAGGTCTACTTCAAGAACGGCTGGGCCAAGGTCTCGCTGGGCCTCGCCAAGGGCAAGACCGGCGCCGACCGCCGCGACTCGCTGAAGAAGAAAGACCTCCGGCGCGAGGCCGAGAAGAGCTTCAAAGGCGTGTACCGCGGCTGAGCCCGGCTCACCGCCTCAGCAGGCAGGACGCCGGTTCGATCTTGTCGCCGCTGCAGGCAAACTGGGCCTTAGCCTCCGCGAAGAGCGGAGCGAGCGCGGCGGCGCGCGACGCGGCGTCGGTCTTGCCGAGAGCCTCGCCGAGCCGCCCGTGCAGCTGCATAAGCGCGCGGCGCCGCTCGGCCCACTTCTCGAGGTCGGTCGGAGTCACGCACGCGTTGCAGCGGAAGTAGGCGAGCGTCAGCTCCTCCCCGACCATCTCCGAAGCGCGCTTGATCGCGGCGGGATCGGAAAGCTCGGCGCGGCACTTCGGCTCGGCGCGCTTGCGTTCGACGATCTTGTCGTATTCGATCGTGGTTTCGATCTTGCATGTGTCGACGCATGCCTTTTCGGGCTTCTTCGTATGCACCAAGTTGTCCGCCGAAACCGCTCGGCACGCGGGCAGGTATTCGAGGTTCTCGAGGCAGTCCCCGCATGCCTTCGCGTCCACGACGGAGCCCGTGCGCGTCCCGGCGACGATGACGGCTTGCCAGTCCGAGGCCTCCTGAACCGGATCCGAGGAAGTCGCGGCCGAAGCCGGTACGACGGCGGCGAGAACGGCCACGAGTGCTACGGTCTTCATACCCCGGAGTATAGCCCCAGACCTCGAGAAGCGCAATCCAGGGGGCTCAGCGCCGCGCGTTGAGCTCGGCCAGCGCGCGCGCGAGGTTGCGCCGCACACCGTCGTCGCTGGGGTCGATGATCGCGCTGGCGCGGAAGATCTTCACCGCGCCCGGCAGGTCCCCCGTCTGGGCGAGCATGGCGCCGATATTCGCCCGCGCTTTGCGGCACACGGGATGGGTCTCCACCGACGCGCGCAGGCGACGAAGCTCCTCGGGCGAGCCTCCGCCGCTCGAGAGCAGGGCGATGAGGCGATCCTGATCCTCGATGCAGCCCGGGAAGGCGTCGATCGCGAGCTGAAAGCGGTCCTTCGCCTCGAGGAAGCGTCCCTGCGAGGCGCGCAACGTGCCGAGCGACGTCTGGCACGTCGCGCATTCGGGGTCTCCCTCCAGCGCCCGGGCCCAGAGCGTCTCGGAGTCGCGCCAGTGCGACTGCTGAAGAACGCACGCCGCCGCGAGTCCGGCGACGACCGCCGCCGCCGCGGCGAGCGCCGCCCCGCGGCGGCGGACGAGCCCCGCGCGCAGCCCGGCGCCCGCGAGGAGCGCCAGCGGCAGCGTCGTGATGTAGGAATAGCGGTCGGCGACGAGCTGGGGGCCGAACTGGAACAAGCCGCTCACCGGGAAAAGCAGGATCGCGTACCAGGCGGCCGACGCCGCGAGCCACGGCTTTTCCCGGCGCTGGCGCCAGCAGGCCCAGGCGGCGGCGGCGGCGATGAAGACGGACAGCACGAAGCGCGGCTCGAACGGGCGCATCGGGGGCCGCAGTTCGTACAAAGGCATGAGCCCGATGGGCAGGATCGTCTTCCAAACGTAGAACGAGAGCGCGTAGCACGCCTGCGCCAGCCGGGCGGTGAGGCCGTGCTGCTCGTAGGTCCACCGGATGCGGTGCTGCGCCGCCATCCCGGCGGCCCCGAAGACGGCGCTCAGCGCGAACAGCGGAAGCTTCTCGCGGAAGGCCTCGAGCGCCTCCTCGCCGCGCGGGCCGATCCGGCCCAGCGGATAAAAATCGAGCGCGAGCAGGGCGGCGGGCAGGAGCAGCGCCATGCCCTTCGCGAACAGGGACAGCAGGAACAGCGCGAACACCTCGATCGTCGCCCGACCGCGGCCGCGCACGTACGAGAGGACCGCCGCGAGAACGAACGTGCAGCAGACGGCGTCGCGGCGCTCGGAGGCCCACGACACGGATTCCACGCGCAGCGGGTGAAGCGCGAAGACGAGCGCAGCGAACAGCGCCGCCGCATCGAGGTCCCGCGAGGGCCCGGGGCGCGCGGCCTCGAGGACGCGCCGCGCGGTCAGGAACGCCAGCGCGGCCGACAGCGCGTGCCACAGCGCGCTCTGCAGGTGGTAGCCGCGGGCGTCCAGACCCCACAGCGAATAATCGAGTCCGTAAGTCAGCCAGGCGAGCGGCTGATAGACGCTGCCGACGCGGGAGTAAAACGCCCAGCGCCACGCCGCCGGCCCGAGCCCGCGCCAGCCGGTCTCGTTGAGCAGGAACATCGGGTCGTCGAAATTCGTCCAGCCGTGCGTCAGGCTCGGGACGAAGACGAGGAAGGCGAGAACGGCCGCAGCCGCCGGAAAGAACCCGGGCTTTTTAGAAGCGAACACCGAGGCCGGCTTCCGCTCCGGGCTGGCCGTGAGCCACGGTCGCGGCGAGGCTCAGGTAGGTGAACTGGTAGGGCGTGATGCGCATGCCGAACGTGAAGCGGCTCTCAAGCGTGTTCACGACGCGGCCGTTGAGCGTCGGATCGAGCGTGGACTGGCGCACGACGAGGCGCATGCGGTCGAGGCCGACGCCCGCGTAAGGCGCGAAGAACGGCGTGCCGATCGAGCAGACGACGTTCGCGCCGAAGTGGGACGCGGAGAACTCGGAGTGCACGACGGAGTGGCCGACGACGGAGACGAGGAACTGCGGCGCCCACGACTTGTCCGAGGCGGCGTAGAGGCCGTAGCGGACGCCGCCGCCCGCGATCGTCAGACCCTGGTAGGAGACGCCGCGGATGAAGCCGGAGAGCTTGAAGGGCATGCCGACCTCGGCCTGCACCCACGGAAGGCCGAATACGCGCACGCCGTTGTTGCGCAGGATGCCGTTGCCCTTGGACGGGTAGAACTGGCCGCCGAAGCGGAAGCCCACGTCGAAGCCAGTCAGGCCGAGCGAGCGCCCGCTCTGGAAGGTCGCCGAGCCGAGGATGCCGCCGAGGTCGCGGGCGAAGGGCTTCAGCGAGCCCTCGTCGGCGTAGCGCGCGAAGCCGCCGTATTGGTCGGCGCCGGCGTGCGCGAGCGCCGAGGAAAAAAGGACGGCGGCCGCCAGAGCGAATCGCTTCATGCCCGCTGATTATGCGATATCAGCGCGGTCGACCTCAATAGAAAGCGCTACTCGTCGACCAGTATTTTCAGCGCCTCGGACAACGAGGTCTCGCCGCGCTCCACGAGATCGAGCGCGCCGCGGCGCAGGGGACGCATGCCCTCGGCGACCGCGAGCGCCTGCAGGGCGTCCGGGTTGACGCAGCGGGTGATCGCCTCGCGCATGGGCGCGGTGCGGATGTGCAGGACTTCCATTACGGCCGTGCGCCCCATATAACCGATCCCGTCGCAGCGCTCGCAGCCCTTGGCGGACTGCACCGTCGTGAGCCGGCGAATCTCTTCTTTCGTGAGAAAGCGCGTCTGGGAGTCGGTCGGCTGCCAGCTTTGCTTGCAGTGCGGGCAAAGCGTGCGCACGAGGCGCTGCGCCACGACGAGGCGCACGGCCGCGGCGACCATGTAGGGCGGCACGCCCATGTCGCAGAGCCGGGTGACCGCCGTGACGGCGTCGTTCGTGTGCAGAGTCGAGAGCACGAGATGGCCGGTGACGGCCGCCTTCAGCGCCGTGTTCGCCGTCTCGGAGTCGCGGATCTCGCCGACGAGGATGACGTCGGGGTCCTGGCGCAGGAAGGCGCGTAGGGCCTTGTCGAAGGAGAAGCCGACCTCATGACGCACGTTGACCTGGGTGATGCCGGCCATCTCGTACTCGACCGGATCCTCGACGGTGAGGATGTTGCGGTCCGTGCTGTTGAGCGAGGAGATCATCGTGTAGAGCGTGCTCGTCTTGCCGCTTCCGGTGGGGCCCGTCACGAGAATCAAGCCGTTCGGATTGGCGAGCGCCGCCTGGATGCAGTCGAGGTCCCGCTGGTGGAGCTTCAGCGAGCGCAGGTCGCCGCTGATGCGCGCCTGGCCGAGCAGGCGCATGACGACCTTCTCGCCGTAGCGGCTGGGCAAGGTGCTGAGACGAATCTCGAGCTTGCGCCCGTCCGGCAGGCGCATGCGGAAGCGGCCGTCCTGAGGGATGCGCCGCTCGGAGATGTTCAGGCTTGCCATGACCTTCAGGCGCGCCGTCATCGCGGGGCACATCGAGAGCGGCACCTCGAGCTGCGGGATCAGGCCTCCGTCCACGCGGAAGCGGACGCGGACGTTCTTCTCCTGGGGCTCGATGTGGATGTCGCTCGCTTTCTTATCCACGGCGAGCGCTAAGATCGCGTTGACCATCTTGATGATCGGAGCGGCGTCGGCGGCGGCGGTGTCGTGCATGTCCGTCGAGGCGGGCTTATCCGTCTCGAAATCGTAGCCCTCGCGCGCGGTCCGACCGAGCAAGGCCTGGAGCTCGAGCTCACCCTTTCGCGTATCGGCGGCGTCGTGCGGGGCGGGAGCATGGTGGGTCGCGGCTTCGCGGGCGTCGTCGGCATCGAGGTCGGCCTGGGAACGGGCCGGAAGGCGGGCGCCGAGCGTCCTCGACAGCGCCTCGACGAGCGCGTCGCCGCCGATCGGCTTGCGCAGGAGGACCGCGAGCTCGCACTCGAGGCTTTCGGCGAGATTGAAGGCGCGGGGGCTGCCGGTGAGCATCATGACGGGCACGCCGTGCATGGCTTCATGATGCCGCATGCGGCGGACGAGCTCGAAGCCGTTCATGCCGGGCATTTCGAAATCGCTGATCACGATGTGCGGATGGTGCAGTTGGACGGCCACGAGCGCTGATTCGCCGTCGCCGGCCTCGAAGACCTGGCAGTCGTAGCGCGAGAACACGCGCTTGAGCGCGACCCGCAGTTCGGGCTCGTCCTCGACCAGAAGGATTCGGGTGGCCGGCGGTAGCGTCTTTTCACGCCACGATTCGTCCGCGTTCTTCCGCACGCCCAGCGCCATCCCGGCTTTATGGTGTCGTCGGTTCATGCCTTGAGGATAACGGCCGGCGCGCGGGCGCGCCTGGGCCGTTGGACATGTCAAGGCCGGCTAATAGGCCCAGGCCCTAAACTTTGTAATACTCGCGGTACCAGCGCACGAACGCGCGAATGCCCTGCGCCACGGGCGTGGCGGGCTTGAAGCCCGTGTCGCGCATCAGGTCGTCGACGTAGGCCGACGTGGCGGGCACGTCCCCGGGCTGCATCGGGAGGAGGTTCCTTTTCGCCGTCTTGCCGGTCTCCTTCTCGATGGCCTCGATGAAATCGAGCAGCTTCACCGGGCTGTTGTTGCCGATGTTGTAGAGACGGTAGGGCGCTTGGGGGCTCGCGGCTGGGTCGGGCCGCGCGGGGTCCCACTCCGCGGCCGCGGCCGGGACCGGCACGCGGTCGAGCACCCGGATCACGCCTTCCGCGATGTCGTCGACGTACGTGAAGTCGCGGATCATGTCGCCGTTGTTGAACAGATCGATCGGGCGCCCCTCGAGGATGGCCTTCGTGAACAGGAACAGCGCCATGTCCGGGCGGCCCCAGGGACCGTAGACCGTGAAGAAGCGCAGTCCCGTCGACGGCAGCTTGTACAGGTACGCGTAGCTGTGCGCCATCATCTCCGTGGCCTTCTTCGTCGCCGCGTACAGGGAGATCGGATGATCCGCGCCCCGGTGCGCGGAGAAGGGCATCTCCGTGTTCAGGCCGTAGACGGAGGAGGTGGACGCGAACACGAGATGCTCGACCCCGTTGCGGCGGCAGCCCTCGAGCACGTGCAGCGTCCCGGTCACGTTGCTGTCGACGTAGATGTGCGGCTTTTCGATCGAGTGGCGAACTCCGGCCTGGGCCGCGAGATGGACGACGCGCTGGAACTTGCCCCGCTGGAAGATATCCTCCACCGCGGCGCGGTCGGCGAGTTCGGCCTGCGCGAACGAGAAGCCCGACTTGGCCTCGAGCCGCTTCAGCCGGTCCCGCTTGAGCTGCGGATCGTAGTAATCGTTGAGGTTGTCGAGGCCGACGACGGCGTCGCCGCGGTCGAGCAGCCGATGGGCCACGTGCGAGCCGATGAAGCCGGCGGCGCCCGTGACGAGGACTTTCACAGTCGCCAGACCCGGAAGCCCTTGGCCTTCAGCTTCGCGGGGTCGTACGCCGACTTGACGTCGATAAACGGCGCCCCGTGGCCCGCAAGGTCCGCGAGCATTCCGAGATCGAGGGCGAGGACCTCCTTGTGCGTGACCGCCGCCACGATCGCCTCCACGTGCTCCAGGTCATCGAGATTCGCCAGTTCGATGCCGTACTCGTGCTTGACCGCCGCGGGATCGGCCACCGGATCCCAAACGAGCGGCTTGAGGCCGAAGCCCTTGAGCTCCGCGTAGATGTCGTAGACCTTGGAGTTGCGGACGTCCGCCACATTTTCCTTGAAGGTGAGGCCGAGGATGAGGACCTTCGCGTTCTTCACGCTGCGATCCGCGGAGATCAACTCCTTGACCGTGCATTGGGCGATGTAGGCGCCCATGCTGTCGTTGATCCGCCGGCCGGCGAGGATCACCTGGGGATGGTAGCCGAGCCTTTCCGCCATGAAGGTCAGGTAATACGGGTCCACTCCGATGCAGTGCCCGCCGACGAGGCCCGGGCGGAAGGGCAGGAAGTTCCACTTCGTGCCCGCGGCCTTGAGGACGTCCACCGTGTCGATTCCCAGCTTGTGGAAAATGAGGGCGAGTTCGTTGATCAGCGCGATGTTGAGGTCGCGCTGCGTGTTCTCGATGACCTTGGCGCTTTCGGCCACCTTGATGCTCGACGCGCGGTACACCCCCGCCTTCACCACCTGGGAGTAGAGCCACGAGACGCGCTCGAGGGATTCGGCGTCCATCGCCGAGACGACTTTCACGATGCTCTCGAGCGTGTGCTCCTTGTCGCCCGGGTTGATGCGCTCGGGGGAGTAGCCGACCTTGAAGTCGACGCCGCACTTCAGGCCGGATTGCTTCTCCAAAATGGGCACGCAGACGTCCTCGGTCACGCCCGGGTAGACGGTGCTCTCGTAGATCACGATGGCGCCGCGCTTTATGTGCTTGCCCACGGCGACGCTCGCCGATTCCACCGGCGACAGGTCGGGGCGCTTGGCGGCGTCGACGGGCGTGGGCACGGCCACGATCACGAAGTCCGCGTGCGACAGGGCCGCGGGATCGTTCGTGAAAGCCGCGAACTTGGCCGCCTTGAAGCGGGCCGGCGAGACCTCGCGGCTCGGATCGGAGCCCCGTTTATACGCGTCGATCTTTCCCTTGGACAGATCGAAGCCGATCGTCTTCATTTTCGCGCCGAACGCCAGCGCGAGGGGCAAGCCCACGTACCCGAGGCCCACCACGGCCACGACCTTCCCGTCCGTCTTCGCCGAGGTTCGCTTCATGCCCGCTGATTATGCGATTTCGAGGCGGCGCTTGCAACGCGCGCCATTATTCATACAATCCTCCCCGTGAGCCGCGCGAAGACGCCGCCCCGGACCGGAATCATCTTCGGGTCCATCACCCGCACCGGAAACACCGCCGCCGCGGCGGAAAGGATCCGGGAAATCCTCGTCGACGCCGACGTCCGGCACGCCGACGACGTCCGCGAGCCCGGCGCGCTCGAGGCCTACTCTCGGCTCGTCTTCCTCACCCCCACCGCCGGGAACGAGGAGCTCCCGGAACCGATCGAGCGCCTGTTCGACCGGGCGGACATCGACTTATCGGGCTGCGAGTTCACGATCTGCGAACTGGGGAACTACTACGGCTACGACCTCTACGAGTACGGCGCCGCGAAGATCCTCCGCCGGCTCATCGAAGGCCGCGGCGGCCGCGAGTTCTACCCGGCGCTGTCCCTCGACACCCTGCCGCTGATCGATTGGGAGCTGTTCGACGGCTGGACGACCGGCCTTCGCGCGAGGAACCTCGCCCGTGAGTGACGCCGCCGTCGTCGCCGCGGTCGAGAAGCTCGCCGGCCGGAAGGTCGCCGCGTCGTTCGAGGAAGATCGGTGCGTGGAGCTCCGCCTCACCGATCCCGACTGCCCGTACCACGGGATCATCCGCAGGCACGGCCAGGCGCAGAAACAGGATATCCTCGCCCTGATCGCCCGGTTGCGCAGCCTCCGGCATCTCGATCTCGGGAAAAACCGCCTCGGCGCCGTTCCGGACTCCTTCGGGGAGCTCAAGGAGCTCCGCGCGCTGCTGCTCGACTCGAACGCGCTGAAGACCTGCCCGCGCTGGATCCTGTCCCTCGACAAGCTCGAGTGGCTGAACCTCAGCGTCAATGAGCTCACCGAGGTCCCCGACGAGCTCGCGAAATTCTCGGGCATGCGTCGGCTCCAGCTCCACAAGAACATGATCTCCCGCTACCCGCCCTCCTACGCCGCGTTCAAGGAGCTCGACAACCTCAACCTCTACCTCAACCGCTTCGCCGGGGTTCCGCCGGAGGTGTTCGGCTGCAGGAAGCTCAAGACGTTCAGCTGGGGCGTGTCCCAGGTCAAGGCCATGCCCGAGGAGATCGGCGAGCTGCGGGAGCTGGAGTATCTCACGTTCGTCGCGACCGATCTCGAGGAGCTGCCGGAGACCTTCTGCCGCCTCGAGAAGCTCGTCGCGGCCCGCCTCCTCAAGAACAAGCTGACCCGCCTGCCGCGCGACATCGGCCGCCTCGCCGATCTCGAGCAGATCTCGCTCTATCAGAATCGCCTGACCGACCTCCCCGAGTCGATGTCCGGGCTGAAAAAGCTGTGGCGCCTCAACCTGTCGTGGAACGAGTTCGCCGCGGTCCCGCCCGTCGTCTCGCGGCTGGAGTCCCTGCGCTGGCTCGGCTACTTCAAGAACCGCCCGTGCGACCTCTCGAGGCTCGAACGGAAGGGGCTCGAGATCGTCCGCCGCTACGGAGAGGCCGCCCCCACGCATGCCGCCTAAGCGCGTCGCCTTCGTCTGCACGGGCAACATTTGCCGGTCCGCGATGGCCGAGCATCTTCTGCGGCACTGGGCCCGGGTCCGCGGGCTCGACCTGCAGGTCTCCTCGTGCGGGACGGCGGCCGAGTCGTGGTACGAGATGCCCGCGCACGCGCGCCGCCTGCTCGCCGCCGAGGGCGTCCCTCCGTTCGAGCACAAGGCCCGGCTGGCCGTGCGCGAGAACCTGCGCGACGCGGACGTGATCCTCGCGATGACGCGGGCGCATCACGATCACATCGTGGAACGCTTCCCGGAGTTCGCGCGCAAGACCGCGCTGTTCCGCGAGGCGGCGGGCTTCGGCGAGCAGGACGTGGCGGACCCGATGGGCGGCTCCGAGGAGGTCTTCGCGCGCTGCCTCTCCGTGCTCAAGGACTCCCTCGAGAGGCTGATCGCCTCCGGGTTCCGCCTCGACGGGACGAGCTAGCTCTCCGAGACCTCGGCGGCTTCGCCGTGAATCGGATCGAGCGAGCAGGTCGGCACGAAGTCGACGAGCTTGCGCAGGATCGAGGCCTTGTCGGTGCCGCGGCTGGCCAGCTCGAGCTCGAGCACGCGCTGATCGAGGCCGACGATCGGCTGGTTCTCGCTGCGCAGCACCAGGATGTCGGGGTGCTCGGACTTCTCTTCGCCGGCCGGATCCTCGACGAGCTCCTCGGAGAGCTTCTCGCCGGTCTTCAGGCCCGTGATGCGGATCTCGACGTCGCGGCCGGGCTCGAGGCCCGAGAGAAGGATCAGGTTGCGCGCCATATCCATGATGCGGACCGGCTCGCCCATGTTGAGGACGAAGACTTCGCCGCCCTTGCACATCGCCCCCGCCTGCAGGACGAGGCCGACGGCCTCCTCGACGGTCATGAAGTAGCGCGTCGCGTCCGGATGGGTCAAGGTGATCGGCCGGCCGAGCTCGATCTGCTCCTGGAAGATCTTGAGGACGGAGCCGGAGGAGCCGAGCACGTTACCGAAGCGCACTGCGACGAAGCGGGTGCTCACCTCGGGACGCGCGCCGATCGCCTCCACAAGCCACTCGCAGAGCGCCTTCGACTGGCCCATCACGGTCGTCGGGTTCGCCGCCTTGTCGGTCGAGATCAGCACGAAGCGGTCGACACCGAACTGCGCCGCCAGCTCGGCGATCGCCCTCGTTGCGAGCGCGTTGTTGCGCACCGCCTCGAGCGGGTTCCCCTCCATCAGCGGCACGTGCTTGTACGCGGCCGCGTGGAAGACGACGGCGATGTCCTCGTAGCGCTCGAAGACGCGCGTGCGCATCTGCTTGCGGTTCTTCACGTCGGCCAGGATCGGGATCGCGGCCGTGAAGCCGCGCTCGTCCACCAGCTCGCGCTCGATCTCGAAGAGCGGCGTCTCGGCGTGGTCGACGAGCACGAGGCGCTTGCAGCCGACGCGCGCGATCTGCCGGCAGAGCTCCGAGCCGATCGAGCCG
>JBBQVX010000056.1:0-23234 GCA_038211115.1 Elusimicrobiota bacterium
TGCCCGTTGATCACCGGCCCCGGACAGCCGATCGAAACGCGATCGAATGTCCAGCCTCGCGTCGCGCGCTTGACGGCGCGCACCATGCGGACGGCAGTCATACTCGGACCGGAGGCGATCTTGACGTGCGTCTTTTGCCCGGTCGCGAGGATTTTTATGTGCGAGCCGCCCACATCGACGACGAGGGTCGCCGGGGGCTTAGCCTTCGTCTTCATGAAGGGCTCGTCCGCACGAACGCACGGGCGGGAGCGCCGTCGCCGCCGACGATCTTGAGCGGAAGGCACGCCAGGTCGCAAGGCCCCGGCCGGGCCCGAGAGAGGTCCAGTCCTTCGATGATCCAAATGCCGGCCTTGAGCAGGACGCGATGGAGCTCGGAGCCGTTCGCGTGATAGCCTCCGACCGACAGATAGTCCACGCCGATCGTCCGCACGCCCCGTTCGGCGAGATAGCCCCCGGCGCTCGTGGTGAGATGGACGAATCGCTCGACGAAAGCTTCGCTCCGCCAGACGCGCGGCGAATTGACGGTCTTGAGCAGCAGCCGCTCGCCGCGGCGGGGCCGGTGCCGCCGGAGCTCCTCGACCTCGATTAACGCGCGATCGGTGATGGAGATGACCCGCGCGGGACCGTTGGTCGCCTCAAAGGGCATCCGGTCGATGCCCGGAGCGCCCTTCAGGAAATGGACCGGAGCGTCGATATGCGTGCCCGTGTGCGAGCCCAGCGAGAGCGTCGAAACGTTGCTGTGCGCGCCGCGAGCCATGTCCGACGTCCTGCGGATGGAGACCGGAGGGTTTCCGGGCCAGCGGACCATGCCGTCGCGTAGGCCCACGGAGACGTCGATCCATGCGCGCTTCACGAGGCCGCCTCCGTCGACGCGTCGATGACGGGATTGTGCCAGGCGCCCGCGCCCGAGAGGAGCGCGTCGGCTTCCTTCGGCCCCCAGCTCCCCGCCGGATAAGGGATGGCGGCGCGATGATCCTTCAAGACGGGCTCGACGACGGCCCACGCCGCCTCGATGGTGTCTTGCCGCGAGAAAAGGGCGCCGTTTCCGGCCAATACGTCGCCCAGGAGGCGCTCATAGGGCGCCATCTCCTTGGGCTGCGCGGCAAGCAGCTGCAGCTCCCGCTGCTCGCCGACGTCCTCTCGACCCGCGCGCTTGACCCGCGCGGCCAAGGCGATGGCCGGACACGGCGCGAGCCGGAAGCGGAGATAATTGGCCTGCCCGACTCCGTAGTCCGCGAACAGGCCTTGAGGAGGCTTCTTGAGCTGGACCAGGACCTCGGCGGCATCCACGGGCAGGCACTTGCCTGAGCGCAGGTACCATGGCACGCCCGACCAGCGCCACGAATCGATGGAGAGCCGCACGGCGCAATAGGTCTCCGTGTCGGAGTCCTTCGCGACGCCGGGCTCATCGCGGTAGCCCGTGAATTGCCCCCGTACCAGGTCCTCCGGCGCCAACGGCTTCATGGCCTTGAAGACCTTGGCCTTCTCGTCCCGGTGCGACTCGGCATCGCTGCCGATCGGCGGCTCCATGGCGAGCAGCGCCGCGATCTGGAACAAGTGATTCTCGATCACGTCCCGGAGGCAGCCGACGCCGTCGTAAAACTTGCCGCGGCCCTCGACGCCGAAGTTCTCGGCCAAGGTGATCTGCACGCACTCGATGTAGTTGCGGTTCCAGATCGGCTCCAAAAACGAGTTCGCGAAGCGGAAGTAGAGGATATTCTCGATCGCCTCCTTGCCGAGAAAATGATCGATGCGGTAGATCGAGGATTCCGGGAACACGGACTGCGCGACCCGATTGAGCGCGCGCGCCGAGGCCAGGTCGCGCCCGAAGGGTTTTTCGATGATCACGCGGGCCTGATCGGCCAAGCCGGCCGCTCCCAGGTGATTGATCACGGTCTCGAACAATGACGGAGGAATCGCGAGGTAATGCGCCGGACGTTTTGAATCCCCCACGGCCGCCTTGACCGTCTTGAACATCCCGGGGTCGGAGTAATCGCCGGGCACGAAGCGAATCAAAGTCAGCAGCCGGCGCAAGGCGTCGGCGTCGTCGACTCCGCCGGCGCGCTCGATGCCGTCCTTGGCGCGTTCGCGCATCTTTTCTAAGGTCCAGTGCTCGCGGCCTAGCGCGATGATGGGAACTTTGAGGACGCCGCGCTTAGCCATGGCATACAGCGCGGGAAACACCTTCTTGTGCGCGAGGTCGCCCGTCGCGCCGAAAAAAACCAGCGCGTCGGCGGGAGGAGCGGCCGCGGCGGATTTCATCATGTCACGCGCCTCTCGGCTTCTTTTCCTCGTGCCCGCCAAACTGCTTGCGCATGGCGGAGAGAACGCGATCCGAAAAGTCAGCGCTTCCCTGAGATTGGAACCTCTCGAAGAGCGCGGCCGTGAGCACCGGAACCGGCACTCCCTCCTCGACTGCGGCCAGCGCGGTCCACCGCCCCTCTCCCGAGTCCGACACTCGCCTCGTGAAGCGCGCGAGTTGAGGGTCGCCCGCCAGCGCCGCCGCCGTCAGATCGAGCAGCCAGGAGGACACCACGCTGCCCCTGCGCCACAGCTCGGCGACTTGCCCGACGTCGATGCGGTAGCGGTAGGCCTCCGGCTCGCGCAGGGGGCTCGTCTCGGCGTTCGTGCTCCGCGGGCGCAGCCCGGCGTCCGCGTTCTTGAGGATATTGAGGCCTTCCGCGTACGCGGCCATCAGGCCGTACTCGATGCCGTTGTGAACCATCTTCACGAAGTGTCCGGCGCCGTGGGGTCCGCAGTGAAGATAGCCGCGCTCGGCCGGGCTCGGCGCGCCCTTCAAGCCGGCGGTGCGCGGTGCCGCCGCCACGCCGGGCGCGAGGACCTTGAAGACCGGCTCCAGGGACTCGACGATCTTGTCCTCGCCTCCGATCATGAGGCAATAGCCGCGCTCGAGACCGAATACTCCGCCACTGACGCCGCAGTCGACGTGCCTCACGCCGAGCTCGCCGAGGGCCTTCGCTCGCGCGATATCGTCGCGGTAATAGCTGTTGCCGCCGTCGATGATGATGTCTCCGGGTTCCATGCGAGAGCCTAGGCTCTCGATGAGCTCTCCGGCCGCGCCCGCGGGAACCATGAGCCAGACGACGCGCGGCTTCGGCAGCCGCTCGAGCAGATCCTCGAGGGAAGCCGCGCTCGAGACGCCCGGGCCCTTAAGCCGCGCGACGGCTTTCTTATCCGCGTCGAAGACGACGCACTTGTGCCCGCCCTTCGCCAGGCGCCGGACGAGGTTCGCGCCCATCCGTCCCAGGCCGATCATCCCGATTTGCATGCGGCTACTCGGCCTTGAAGTCGGAGTCGGCTTCAGTTGATCCGGCATAATCACTTCCTCCTGTGACGAGTCATCCTACAATTCATCGTTTGGCGCGCTCATATTCCCGCCTGTTGACTGTAAAACTGCGTGTCTTCCCGGTAGCCGCCCGCGCCGTCACCGATCTTTCGGTAGTCGGATATGATCTCGATCGAACGGAGATATTTGACCATCTTAAATCCCAGCTGCGACTCGACCCGCAGCCGGCAGGGCGCCCCATGCGGCACGGTCAAGGGCTCGCCGTTCATCTCGTAGGCGAGGATCGTTTGCGGCTCGCGCGCGAGCCGCATGTCGATCGTCTCGTAGTAGGCGCACCCATTGCGCGGTTCATCGAAAGCGCGAAACAGAGCGTACCGCGCCGCGGCAAAGGGCTTGCAAAGCTTCAGCAACTCGGCCAAAGACACACCCGTCCACCGTCCGACGGCCGACCAGCCCTGAATGCAGTTGTGCTTGGTAATCTGCGTCACGGCGGGCATGGCGCGCAGCTCGCGCAGGGAGAGCTCAAGAGGATTCTCCACCAAACCCCGGACCTGGAGCCGCCATTCCTTAAAATCGGAATCGGTCAACGCCCGGTATTCGGGCGCTTCGGGCGGATAGCCGTTCACGCGAAAGAACGGGGAAATGTCGCGCTCCGAGTAGAACTGCCTCGAGGCTAGTCCGTCAAGAAGCGCGCTCTGTGCCGGATCGACGAACCTCTCCAGGACCCGCTTCACGCGCCGTGGCTCGCGCAGCGAAGACTTGGTCGCCAGGACATGAAGAGCCGCCGCGGCCGCGAGCCCCGATAGGCCGATCCCGATCGAGAGGGGTCCGGAGCCCGGGCGGCCATGGATGATCCAGCTCATGTTCCGGGGAAAATGGTCGATGAGCACGAGTGCCACGTGTCCGACCGTGAAGGCGCAGACGGCGAGCAACGCGAGAAAATGCAGACTACGCGCCGCCTGGCGGCCGCCGAATAGGCGGACGTACCCCGGGAAGCGCCCCTCGACGGCCGGCGACATCCCCGCTCCTGTCGCGATGATCAGCGGCGCGAGCAAAAACACGACCGCGCCATAGGTTAGCTGCTGAAGAGGATTATAGGGATGGCCGGGCGGCGGCAGATGAAAATGCAGATAGATCCAGGCGGTGCGTGCCGCGGACGGGAACACGGACCAGGACGTCGGGATGAGCCGACGCCACTCGCCGGTCGCGAATAGGAGGGCCGCGTACAGCAGGCCGTTGAGCACCCAAAAGATCACGCAGAAGAAATGCCACTGGCGTCCCAGCCCGAGATTGCGGCGGCCGGGCAGCGCGAGCCAAGGCGAAAATGATTCCTCTTCGTCCGTGCCCGTCCAGAGCCGGTCCCTCGGCTGAGTCTTCTTCGTGAATTTCAGCCATTCGGAGCCGGGCCGGCAGTCGTCGCGCCAATAAAGCTTGGGGTGGGCGCTGAGTATCTCGAGGCCGCTGCGAATCAGGAAGCCGAGGAACAGCAGATTAACGTAATGAGTTAAGCCCACCCAGTAAAAAAAGCCGCACGCTTTATAGAGCAGGCTCATGTCTTTCCTCCGGATATGTCAGCGTCTTCCCCCGGACGCTTGCCAGCTTATTGAGTGCGTGCGGGCGGCTGTTCGTCGGGCTGAAAAGGTCCTCTACGAGCGCACCGCGCGCGGCGAGCGCGTCGCCGATCATCGAACGGTGGCATCTCCAGGGCACGGCCTCGGCGCACATGACGGCCGTCGGCTTCTTCTCAGCGAGCTCGATGAGCGCGCGCAGCCCGTCCGCGAATGCCTCCGTCTGCATGTAATCGGCATATCCGCGAAACGAGGCGTTGCGCCACCCCGCATTGAGCGTCGAGTCCGCGCGGGCGCGCCTAAGTCCGCCCAGGACCTTCATATGCCGGTAGTTGATGCGGCGATTGCGCAGGGCTTTTCCCAGCGCATCTTTGTTGAACTGCGGATTGTGCCGGGAACGCGGGACGGTGCGGACGTCGAGCAACTGCCGGACGCCGTACGCCCGGAGAACTTCGACGAACTCCTCGAGGCTCCGCGTCGAGTGACCGATCGTGAATACCTTGAGAGCGCGCGCTCCGCTCGCAGCTTTTCTTTTCATCAGGAGCTATCGCGCTTGAACGATCTCCTTGTCCAAGGCTCCAAGCAGCTTGTCGAACGCCTCGTTGAACTTCGCGACTCCCTCATCCTCGAGCCGCCGCGTGATCTCGTCGATGTCGATCCCGGCCTTCGCCAGCCCGACCAAGACGGCGGCGGCCTCATCGAGGCCGCCCGCGAGGCGAAGCGCCGGGACGCCGTGATCACGATAGGCGTCGAGGGTTTTGAGCGGTATCGTGCTGATAGTGTCGGCGCCGATGAGGGCCTCCACGTATTTCACGTCGCTGTAGTCCGGGTCCTTCGTGCCCGTGCTGGCCCAGAGCAGCCGCTGCGGCCGGGCGCCGTCGGCTTGCAGCTTCCGGAACTCGCTGCCGCCGAAGATGTCCTTGAACATCCGGTACGCGACCCGCGCGCTGGCGATCGCGGCCTGCCCGCGTAGGCTGTCGTCCTTGAGCAGGGGATCGATCATCGCGTCGATGCGGCTGATGAAAAAGCTGGCGACCGAGGCGATCGACTTCACCGGCAGACCCCTGGAGGCGCGATCCTCGAGCCCGGCGATGTAAGCCTCCGCGACCTCGCGGTAGCGCGGCAGTCCGAAGAGCAAGGTCACGTTCACGTTGATGCCCTCGCTGGTAAGCCGGCGGATCGCCTCGAGACCGGCCGTCGTGGCCGGCACCTTGATGAAGACGTTAGGACGCCTCAGCGCGTTCCACAGGCGCCGAGCCTCGGCGATCGTGCCGGAGGCGTCGTGCGCCAGGTGCGGGTTAACCTCGTGGCTGACGTACCCTTCCCAGCCGTCCAGTTCGTCGTAGAGCGGTCGAAAGACGTCGGCGCCGGCGCCCACGTCGCTCAAGCTGAGAGCGTCGTAGATCGCCCGCGCGCTCTTGCCCTGAGCGGCCAGCGTCCGGATGTCTTTATCGTAATCGGGGCTGTCCGCGATCGCCTTTTCAAACAGCGTGGGGTTTGAGGTCATTCCGCGCAGACCGTCGGTTTTGATCAAGCTCCGGAGCTTCCCACCGGCGATCAGGTCACGTCGTATGAAATCGAGCCAAATCGACTGCCCCAACTCCGCCAGTAGCTTTAAATTATTTTGGCTCATTAAATCCTCCCTGAACCGGCATTAAGCAAGGCTCGCGCTCTAGCGCAGACGTTGTCGACGCTGAAGCCGTACTCCCGCAGCACGACCGGGCCGGGAGCCGACGCGCCGAAGCGATCGATGCCAAGAACGTCTCCGCGGTCGCCAACGTATTTGTGCCAGCCTTGGGTCGAGCCCGCCTCGACGGCGAGCCGTGCGCGCACGTCCGGAGGGAGCACCGCGTCCCGGTGCTCGCGCGGCTGCGCGTCGAAGAGCTCCCAGCTCGGCATCGAGACGAGACGAACGGGCAGGCCCTCGTCCTGGAGCTTCCTTCGCGCCTCGGCCGCGAGCCCCACCTCGGAGCCGGTCGCGATCAGGATCAGAGCGGGCGCTCCGCCCGCCGCCTCGGCCAAAATATAGCCTCCCTGGCGAAGACCTTCGGCGGAGGCGAATTCCTTGCGGTCGAGCGTGGGGACGTTCTGCCGCGACAGGATCAAAGCCGTGGGCCCCGTCCGCCTCTCCACCGCCGCGCGCCAGGCGACGGCCGCTTCATTCGCGTCGCCGGGGCGCAGCACCACGAGGTTCGGGATCGCCCGCAAGGCGGCCAACTGCTCCACGGCCTGGTGCGTCGGGCCGTCCTCGCCCAGGCCGATGCTGTCGTGCGTGAAGACATAGACCACTTGCGCGCCCATCAGCGCGGCCAGGCGGATGGGGGGGCGCATATAGTCGGAGAAAGTCAGGAAGGTCGCCGTGAACGGCAGCAGGCCGCCATGCACGGCCAGTCCGTTGGCCGCCGCCCCCATGGCGTGCTCGCGAACGCCGAAATAGACGTTGCGGCCGGAGTAGTTCCAGCCTCCATCCGCGGAGCCTTGCGTGTCGGCGGCGGCGCACGCCGGGCTCTCGAAGGCCCCTCCGCCCTCGAGCTCGGTGTGCGTCGAGGGATCGAGATCGGCCGAGCCGCCGATGAGACCCGGATGCCTCGCGGCGATGGCGCCCAGGACCCGCCCTGCCGCGACGCGCGTGGCGAGGCCTTTGGCGTCGGCGGGGAACGCAGGTATGTCCGCGTCCCAGCCGGAAGGAAGCGCGCCTTCGATCAGCCCCCGCAGTTCGGCGGCAAGGTCGGGGTGCTTCTTCGCATAGGCGGAAAACGCTTCTTTCCACTCCGTCTCGGCTCGCCGGCCCCGGTCGATGGCTTCATGGAAATGGGGGACGACTTTCTCGGGGACGAGAAAGGCCGGCTCGACCGGCCAGCCGAGGGCCTTCTTGGTCAGCGCGACTTCCTCCTTCCCAAGCGGCGAGCCGTGAGCCTCGAAGGTGTCCTGCTTGTGGGGCGAGCCCCAGCCGATGTGCGTGCGCACGAGGATGAGCGACGGGCGCTGCGTCTCGGCCTGGGCCGCGCGGATCGCGCCCTCGATGGCCTCGAGGTCGTTGCCGTCCTCCACCGCCTGCGTGTGCCAGCCGTACGCCGCGAAGCGCGCCGCGCGGTCCTCGCTGAACGCGACGTCCGTAGACGCGGACAGGGTGATCCGGTTGTCATCGTAGAGATAGATCAGCTTGCCGAGCTTCAGGTGCCCGGCGAGCGAGGCCGCCTCCGCCGCCACGCCTTCCATCAGGTCGCCGTCGCTGACCAGCCCGTACGTGAAATGACCGACGGGCGCGAAGCCGGGCCGGTTGTAGCGCGCGGCCAAGTGGGCCTCGGCGATCGCCACCCCCACGCCGTTGGCGAAACCTTGACCCAGCGGCCCGGTCGTGACCTCCACGCCCGGCGTCAGGCCCCGCTCGGGATGCCCGGGAGTGAGGCTTCCCCATTGCCGGAAGCGCTCGAGTTGCTCGAGTGGTAGGTCGTAACCGGTCAGATGCAGGAGGCTGTACAGTAGCATCGAGCCGTGCCCGGCGGATAGAATGAACCGGTCGCGATCGAACCAGCGCGGGTTCGCCGGGTTGTGCCGCAGGAAGCGGGTCCACAGCACATAGGCCATGGGCGCCGCGCCCAGAGGCAGCCCAGGATGCCCGCTGTCGGCCTTCTGCACCGCGTCGACCGACAGGAAACGGATCGTGTCGACCGCCGCCCGGTCAAGCGCATTGGAATTCGTCATGCCTTACCCCACCGTACTCCATCCCCGACGTCCATTGCGATGGAATCCGTGTCACGGACGTGTGTCCACGCCGTCAGGCTTCTTGGAGCGGGCGCTTGGCATCGAGACGGGGGAATGTTAGAATGCCCATGCAGAAAATGGTTCGAAGCGGCCTCCGCTTTGAAGGGTTGTTGGATGGTCGGGCCGCCATCCTGGCACAGTCAGAATTGTTTTTGCCGCCATTCGGGAGCCCCTATGAACCATTCGGACCCGCAGCCGCCAGAGCAACCTAATCTCATCTTGCGGTTCGTTTTCGGCGCGGACATCTAACGCGCCATGCACGAACATCAGATCGTCGCCTTCCTGGGAAACCTCCTGGCGATCTTCTTGAGCGCCAAGATCTTCGGGGAGCTGGCCGAGCGCTGGGGCCAGCCTCCCGTCCTGGGCGAGCTGCTCGGCGGCGTGGTGCTGGGATTCGGGCTCTTCAAGTTCTTCGACCCGAGCGACCCTGCGCTGGCCCTCATGGCCGAATTCGGAGTGGTGCTGCTACTGTTCGAGACGGGGATCAACAGCGACCTCTCGCGCCTGCTCAAAGCGGGTCCCGCGTCCTTGGCCGTCGCCGGCGTGGGCGTGGCCCTGCCGTTCGCGCTCGGCTTCGCCCTCATGAAGGTTATGGGACGAGGGGGGATGGAGGCCGTTTTCGTCGGGGCGGCTCTGACCGCCACCAGCGTCGGCATCACGGCACGGGTCCTCACGGACATGGGCAAGCTCGATCTGCCGGAGGCCCAGATCATCCTCGGCGCGGCCGTGATCGACGACATCCTGGGCATCATCATCCTCTCGGCCGTCCAAGGGGTGGCCGCCTCAGGCTCCTTGTCCTGGATGGCCGTGGCGCGCACGACCTTCCTGTCCGCGGCCTTCCTCGGCGCGGCGCTATGGGTCGGCCCGCGAGTCTCCGAGGCCCTGGTCGGCTTGGTCCAACGCATGCGAAGCCGCGGGATATTGATCGTCTCGGCCGTGAGCTTCGCCTTCGCCATGCCGCTGCTGTCTCACGCCTTCGGAACCGCTTTGATCGTGGGCGCCTTCACCGCCGGCGTCCTCCTGGCGCGAACCGACCGGCGCGAGGACATCGACGGGGCGCTCAAACCGGTGGCCGATCTCTTCGTTCCGGTGTTCTTCGTCATGGTCGGCGCCAAAGTCACGCTCAACGCCTACGACCCTTTCGTCGCCGCCAACCGCCCGGTCATCCTGCTGGCGCTGCTGCTCGTCGCGGCCGCCGTCATCGGAAAGGTCGCCTGCGGCTGGGCGGCTCCGGGCCGCGGACTGCGCCGCTTCGGCATCGGCGCGGGCATGATCCCCCGCGGCGAGGTCGGCCTCATCTTCGCCCAGATCGGCCTCGCCTCCGGCGTGATCGACGCGCCGCTGTACGCGGCCGTCGTCGGGATGGTGATCGTCACGACCTTCATCGCCCCGCCCCTGTTAAAGAGGAGCTTCGGATGATGCGGCCGTGTCGGCCGTAGCTTCAGCTCCGACGGGATCGTGAAGGACATGCAGTTCAATCCGGGAGTGGGGCTGTTGGCGCGGCCCAATATCGGCAGGGACCAGAGATCTCCAGAATCCCCACCGTCTTCAAGGCGCCGCCTTCCCGTCCGCTCCTCCTGATATTCTCCGGGCATGTTTTTCCAGGGAAGAGCCGTCGTTCCTCATCGGAGCGCAACTCCGCGACATTTGCAGGAATCCGGCTTCCGTCAGTTTGAACTTTTGGCGGGAGTGCCTGCTCTACAGGCAGGCACTTAGAGACGGCGGGGCGAGTTCGCTTTTCCTCTCGGGCTGCCGCGCTCAGCCACGGCTGAGCGGTCAAAAACACCGGTTTTACAGATCGGCGGCTACCGTCGGAGACTACTGGGTTATGAGCATAGAAGGAGCCGCTCAAAACGTCCCGTCGCAACAACTCGCAATTCCGTCAGGTTCAGGATCGAACCTAGCAGTCGACTAAAAGTGTACCAGCAAGTCCGCCAAATTACAAATGCCGGAGCAGCAACTCATCACTCGGCGCTTGAAGCCCGTACCACGCCGCCGGCGCCATAAACGCGGCGCCAAGCCCAAGTTGAACTGTCATGGGCTCGCGCAGAAAGAAGATGCCGGCGACGGCTCCGAAGAATGGCGCGAGCGCGAAGTAGAGTCCCGTGCGTGCGCTACCCAATCGCCTGAGCGAGAGGATGAAGCAGACCAGGCTCACGCCGTAGCTCAGGAAGCCGAGGAGCCCCGCCTTCGCGAGCAGGGAAGGCACGGGAAGGCGGGCTCCTGCTGCGAGCGCTAGAGCAGTGTTGACGAGCCCCGCCGCGAGTCCTTTGATCGCGGCGATCGAGACAGGATCTTTCCCGGAGATTTTCTGGGACAGATTGTTGTCGAGACCCCACGCGAGGCAGGCGGCGGCGATGAGGAGGCTGCCGTGCCAACGAGCGCCCGTCATCGCGCCGGGTTCAGGCCAGGAGAGGACGGCGCCGCCGATGAGGACAAGCGCGATGCCGAGTCCGAGCCGTGCGGTCACTTTCTCCCCAAAGGCGGCCCAGGCGAGCAGAGCCGTGAACGCCGTCTCGAGATTCAGCAACAGCGAGCCAGCCGAGGAGGAAGTTCGGACGAGTCCCAACATGAGTAGCACGGGGCCGACGACGCCACCGCAAAGGACCGCGCCAGCCAGCCAAGGATAGTCGCCGCGCTCCAATGGCTCTCCGGCCAGGCGGAGATTTCGCGGGCGAAGAAGCCAAAGAGCACCTAGGCCCAACCCTGATCCTAGATAGAGAATGCCCGCCAGCAGGACCGGTGGGATGTCGGACAGCAATGCTTTTGATGCGACAGCTCCCAAACCGAACAGCAAGGGGGCGATCAAGGCGGGGAGCAGAGATGTAAGGTTCATTTTATGTTGCGTCCCGATATGAGGCCGGCGGCATTGGCGCCGCCGGCCCTGATATTCGCATGCTACTTCTTCTCAGCCGTATCGAACTGCGCCTGCAGATCCCGGATCGCGGCATCGAACTTTTTCATATTGGCCTCGGTGGCGGATTGATCGCCGGCGTCGCCCGTCTTGTCGAGGTCCTCAGCCAGCTTTGCGATATTCTTGACGCCGGCCTTGACCGCGGCTTTCTTGCCGGCTGGGGCCTTGGCGACGAGCTTATTGGCGAGATCGCGGACGGCGAAGGCGTGGTGGTGCACGTCGTCGAGCTTCTTGGCCTTGATCACTTCGGCGAGCTCGCCGTGATGCTTGTGGATGTCCTGCCAGAGACTCTCGACGGATGACGCCTTTGTCTTCATGCCCTTATGATCCATCTTCATGTCCTTGTGCGCTTCCATCCCGGCCGCGTGGCCGTCGTCGGCGCGGACTGAGATGCACGACATGAGCATAACCGTAAACGACAGAACGACTATTTTCTTCGTCATTTCATTTCTCCTTTTGGCCTCGGCGTTTGGCCGAGAAGTGGACCAGCTTGATCTTCCAGGTGTCCGAGCTCTTGCGCAAGACGAAGGACTCGACGCCGTCGAGAACGACGGTGTCCTTGTCGGTCGTGATGGTATAGGTGGCCTGCTGCAGCGCGTAAGCAAGGTCACCGGAAACGGCGACTTCCGAGATCAGGGGGTTGAGCACTTCGAACGCCTTCCACTCCTTCATCTCGGGCCCGATGTGGTTGTCGCGGTAGTCGGGCCAGCCAGCGTTCTTGTGGACGCCTTCGATCACCGTGAGCTCGGGATCAACGGCGGCAGCGAGCCCGTCGAGGCTCCGGGCCTCCATGGCTTTGCGATATTGGACGAGTGTCATTAGCACAGCGCGTTCGGCGTCCTTGGGGCTATCATGCGGCCATGCAATCTCCGATCCGACCATCAACGACATCGCTAAGACGACTATGGATTTCTTCATATAAGTTACTTGTCCTTGTGATCGTCGTGCTCGGATTCACCCAGTTTTAAAGTCATCCCGCATTTTGGGCACTTGCCCGGCTTGTCGCTCGTGTAGTGGCCCATCGGGCAGGCGTAGACCTTGGTTGCCGCTGGGGCGGCGGGCTGAGTCATCTTACCGGCATTGGCCTCGGTGGACTTCTCAATGCCTTTGGTCTCCTCCATTCCTTTCATGTCCTTCATGTCGTGCTGCATGCCTTTCATGCCGCCCATCTTCTCCTTCGGAGCCTTCGCGTTCTTGTTGATCGAGCTGGCCACCGTGCCCGGCGCGTTCTTGTACCAGCCGAGGTCTCCGGGCGCGTTGACGCGCTTCGTGTACTCCGCAGCGTTGGCGAAGAGGGGAACATCCTCGTGGACTTTGAAGGTCGTGAACATTCCGCCCATGCCGACCATCCCGAAGGGGCCGTCGCCACCCATCATCGGCAGCGTGTTTTCGGGACCGGACATTCCCATGCTCATCATGTCGTCCATGCCCGTCTCGCCCATCGCCATGTAGTCCGGCACGAGCTTCTGGACTTTCTGCTCGACGCCTTTTTGATTGACGCCGATCATATTCGGAATCTCGTGGCCCATCGGGTTCATCGGATGGTGCCGTTTGTGGCAGTGCAGCGCCCAATCGCCGGCCCGGGCGACGAACTCGAAGTCGCGCGTCTGCCCGGGGCAGACGACCACGGTCGTCTCGGGCCATTGCGCGGACGTCGGGATGTCGCCGCCGTCGGTTGCCACGACGTTGAAGCTGTGTCCGTGAATGTGGATCGGATGGCAATCCTGTGCCACGTTGCCGAGGCGGATGCGCACACGGTCGCCCGGACGCGCGGCCAGCGGCGCCGTGCCCGGAAACGCGCGGCCGTTGAAGGTGAAGATATTGAAATCGGTCATGATGTTGGGATTGGGGCGATCGCTCCCCGGATCGACGAACATCTCGTTTAGGAAGATCGCGTAGTCGCGGTCGATCTTCGGTTGCCGCTTCTTGGGATGGATGACGAAGAAACCCATCGTGCCGAGCCCCATCTGCACCATCTCATCGCCGTGCGAGTGATACATCTGCGTGCCGTGCTGGCGCAGCGTGAACTCGTAGGCGTAGGTGTCGTTGGGGAGGATGCTCGTCTGAGAGAGGCCGGTCACGCCGTCCATGCCGCTTGGCAGGATCAGGCCGTGCCAGTGCACGGCCGTGCCCTCGGGAAGCTTGTTCGTCACGAGGATGCGCACGCGGTCGCCCTCGACGGCCTCGATCGTGGGACCAGGCGTTTGGCCGCTATAGCACCAGGCCTTGATCTTCATGCCGGGCGCGATCTCGTGATCGCACTCCTCGACGGTCAGCCGGAAGATCTTAACGCCGTTGTCCATCTCATACTTGAGCGTCGATCCGTTCGGGGTCACGACAGGGGTATACGCCAAGGTATCCGCCGCTCGGGCGGAACCCTTTGTAATGCCGAGCATAAGCGCCGCGACGACGAACGTCAAAAGAGAATTGTGTCGAGTCATGTTACTGCCCTCCATGATGATGGTGATGCTCCACCGGCGCGGTCTCCGGCACCGGTGTCTGTTCATGCTCTTCCGCCGCATCTTTCGCGGGCGCGGCGGCGCTCGGAGCTTCTGGCAGCTTGCCGCCCGACGCGCGCTCGAGCTCGCTTCGCTCGGTCCAATACGCCTTGAGGGCCTCGATGTAGCTCGACTCCGAGCCGATCTCTTCGCGCTTGGCCTGAAGTAGTTGATAGACCCCGATCAGCATGAAGTTGTAGCGCTTGAGCGTCTCGTCCAGAATCTCGCGGCGCAGGGGGACAAGCCTCTTCTTATACGCGACCGCGGCCTTGCGGGCGGCCAAGAGCCGCGCGCTTGCCGTGCGGACCTCAAGGCGGATCTCGGCCTCGAGAGCGTCGGCAGATGCGTAGCTTTGGAGGAGCTGCGCCTTGAGGCGAGCCGACGAGGCCTGCTTGCGGTCGAAGAGGGGAACGCCCATCTCGAGGGATGGGCCGACGCCGAAGGATCTATCGTAATCGCGTTCCGAATCGATGCCCACGTTGACGCCTCCGAACATGCTTATCCGGCTTATCCGCAGCGCCTGTTTGAGCACGAGCGGCTCACGCCGCGCGGCTTGAAGGTCCCAACGCTGCGCGACCGCGGCAGTTTCGGTCGCGGCAAGCTCTGGATCGGCCGCCGGTGGGTCGGGAAGTTGCTCCTCGACCGTCCAGCCGGACGGGTCTTGAGCGCCCATCAGCAGTGAAAGACGCTCACGCGTCGCGATCGTCTCGGCTTCGGCCTGGCCGAGCGCGATCTCCGTCTCTTGATAAGCGGCGCGCTGGTTGGCGTAATCGAGCTTGTTGTTGGCGCCCGCCGAGCGCTGACGCTTGGACAGCTCAACAGCGGCGGCGAAGCTTTCGACCGTAGCCTTGAATAGACGCAGCCGTTGCTGAGCCGCCTGGTACTCGTAGAATGCTTGCTTGGCCAGCGCCGTGAGGCTAAGTACCTCGTGGCCGAGCCGGAACTTCGCCTGCTCGAGCTGCGACCCGGCGAAATTGCGCCTCAAGGGACGCTCAAAGAGATCGAGAATGTTGAAGCTGATCCCAAGCTCCCGACCGGTGACCTGCGCGCCGCCGCCCTGTGGGAAGCGCCAAGCCGCGTGAATACGCGGGTTTTCGACGATGCCGGCCTGCGCGAGTTCGGACTGCGCGATCCCCACTTCCTGTAGCTTCACTTTGAAGCCCCCATTCCTCAACAGCGCGATCTGAGCGGCGCGATCTGCCGTGAGGGGCTGCTCAAGCAAGGCCTTGGCGGGATCTTGAGAGGCGTCTGACGGTGGGTTCAGTCGGACCTCCGAGGTTGTGCGTTCCTTGATCATCCCTTCGACGTCTCCGTAGGATCGCCGCGGCGAGGTGGAACACCCGGCCAGCGCCGCCGCAACGACGAACACGCTCGATGTCGTCAGGCGTCTCATTAGCGAGTCTCCTTGCGTTCAGGGGCCGATTCCGGCGCGGCATGCTTGAGTGCGCGGGCGGTCGGCGGCCCCGTCCGGAACTCGGTGTGGCGCACTTGGCCGCCCGCGTGGGCGATGAGGCCGGCCAAGGCCGCGCAAAGCCCCGAGACCGCCATCGTGGCGATCATCAGCCGCCGCGCGAGTTCAGGATTTCGCCGTTGCTTGTAGAGAGTCAGGCAGGCCAGGATCGCGGCCAGATAAAACAGATATTGGAATCGCTCAGCGCGGGCCATGTGGACGTCGAGCCATTCCTGGGCGTCGAGGGGGATCGTCTCGAAGATCTTGTCGTAGGCGTATTGTCCGAGCTTGATCGTGGGATAGGTGATGACGCCCGTGGCGATGATGATGGCAAGCCCCGCCTCGGAGAGTCCGGCCGCCGGCCGCACCCAAGCGACGAGCAACAGCATCAGGCCGAGTCCCATGCCGAAGATCGGGATCGGATTGATCAAGATGTGCATGTATTCCGGCTGTTTGAGATGGGAGAGGAACATCGCGAACTCGGACTTATGCTCGGCCGGGGGCATATTCATGCTCTGCATGCCGGGCATGTCACCTATTTCGGCCGTGGTCGAGGATGAGGCTACGCTCTGGGACTTCTTGTGATGGCCCTCGTGAGCCCAAAGGGAGATTTGACCCGATGCGAACAAAATGGCGACGGCGAGGAGTAGGGCACGATAAGATTTCATGGAAAGCTCCTGAGACAAAGTCAGCGCGCGAATGAAGGTCCGTTTTTAGCGGCTAGGGGTGGCGCGGGAAGGCAGCGCAGGAAGCGCTGCTAAGCGAGGGCGGGAGGCGCGCGAGGAGCGCGGTGGGCGAGCGAGACTTCTTGAGAGCTGGTATTAGGCGGGCCGTGATCGACGCGGGCGAGTTGGGTTCGTTCGTCGTTGATGGGATTTAAGACGGCATTGATGAATACGAAGAGCACGGTCCGCGGGGCCGCGGCGATCTTCGGCGTGGAGAGAAGAACGCCGCGTTCGGCAATCATGATGCAGCAGGGCGATGAGCGGTTGGAAGATGAATCGTGATGCTCGTCCTTCTCGCCGGAGGCATCATGGTCGGCGTCGTGATCGCAATCGTGCTTTTGGACCGATTCCGCTTGGAACGCGGGATGACAAGGAGTTTCGCCCGCCAAGAGGGCGGAGGTCAAACAGACATTGGAAAGCCCGAGGTAGACGAATGCGGTCAGGCTCGCGACGACTTTCTTCACGCATTCAGTATTCATCTTCGCGTTCATATTGTCAATTGGATTGCCATAAAATCTCATCGAGCAGCGATTCTACTCGATGGCTTTCCCGCCGCTGACGACCGCGTGGGCCAGAGGGAGCACCGTGCCTTCTTTCATCTCGTAGCGCCACTTCCAGATCGAGTACAGCACGGGATAGATGAGCAACTCAAGCAGGAACGAGGTGAAGATGCCGCCGACCATGGGTGCCGCGATGCGCTTCATGACGTCGGCGCCCGCGCCTGTCGCCCACATGGCCGGCAAAAGACCAGCGAACATCGCCGCGACTGTCATCATCTTGGGCCGGATGCGGCGGACCGCGCCGTGGATGATCGCCTCCTCCAGGTCCTGGTAGGTTCGCATCGTCCCGGCTTTGACCCGCTCCTCGTAGGCGAGGTCGAGGAATAGGAGCATGAAGATACCCGTCTCCGCGTCGAGGCCCATGAGCGCAATCATGCCGACCCAGACGGCCATCGACAGGTTGTAGCCGAGCGCCCACAGAAGCCACACGGCGCCGATGAGCGAGAACGGCACGGCGAGCATGACCATGCCCGTCTTTACGGCCGAGCCGGTATTCATGTAGAGCAGCATGAGGATGACGAAGATGGTCAGCGGGATGACGACTTTAAGTCTCGCCGCGACTCGTTCCATATTCTCGTACTGCCCGCTCCAGACGAGCCGGTAGCCCGTTGGAAGCGCCACCGTCTTGGCGACGGCCGCCTTCGCCTCGTCGACGTAGCCTCCGATGTCGCGCCCGCCGACGTCCACGTAGACATAGCCCGCAAGCTGGCCGTTCTCCTCTCGGATCATGGACGGCCCCTCGACGGTCTTGATGTCGGCGAGCTCGCTCAGGGGGATGTGGCCGCCGCCTGCGGTCGGCACGACGACGCGCTTCAAGGCTTCGAGGTTGTCGCGAAACTCGCGCGCGTAGCGCACGTTGACGGGGTAGCGCTCACGGCCTTCGACGGTCGTCGTAGCGGTCTCGCCGCCGATGGCGGACGTCACCACCATCTGCGCGTCTTTCACGCTTAAGCCGTGGCGCGCGAGTGCCTCACGCTTGAGGGTGAAGTCGATGAAGTAGCCCCCGGCGACCCGTTCGGCGTATACGTTTCGAGTGCCGCGCACGCTCTTGACCGCGTCCTCGACCTGTGAGCCGAGAGACTGGATCACCTTCAGGTCGGGGCCGAATATCTTGACCCCGACGGGCGTGCGGATGCCCGTCGAGAGCATGTCGATGCGGTTCTTGATCGGCATGGTCCAGATGTTGGGCATGCCGGGAAAGCGCAGCTGCCGGTCCATCTCGTCGACGAGTTGCTCCATGCTCTTGCGCTTGGGCCACTGCGAGACGGGCTTGAGGATGACCGTCGTCTCGACCATCGAGAAGGGCGCCGGGTCGGTGGACGTGTCGGCGCGGCCCGCTTTGCCGAAGACGCTCTCGACCTCGGGGAAGCTCTTGAGGATCTTGTCTTGAACCTGCAGAAGCCGCTGGGCCTCGGTGACGGACAGGCCGGGCAAAGCCGTCGGCATGTAGAGGAGGCTGCCCTCGTTGAGCGGCGGCATGAATTCTCGCCCGAGGTGGAGGTAGACGGGGATCGTCGCCGCCATGAGCGCCAGCGCGCCGCCGAGCATGATCTTGCGATGTTCGAGCGCCCAGCGGCAGACCGGCTCGTAGACGCGGAACAGGACGCGGCTGATCGGATGACGCTCCTCGGGATAATACTTACCCACGGCGGCGTGATTGTAGAGCCAGGCCAGCCACGACGGCTTGAAGGAGACATAGTCCATGCGCGTGAACAGCATGCGGATGGCGGGGTCGAGCGTGATCGCCAAGATCGCGGCGATCGCCATCGCGAGGTTCTTCGAGTACGCGAGCGGCTTGAAGAGCCGCCCCTCCTGGTCGACCAAGGTGAAGACGGGCAGGAACGCGGCCGCGATGACGAGCAAGGAGAAGAACACCGACGGTCCGACCTCCTTGAGCGCGGCCAGGCGCACCTCGTGGAAGTCGCCTTTACGGCCGCCGGCGTCCCAGAGTTGTAGCTTATGGTAGGCGTTCTCGACTTCGATGATGGCGCCGTCAACGAGCACGCCGATCGAGATCGCGATGCCAGAGAGCGACATGATGTTGGCGGGCAGGCCCAGGAAATAGAACGGGATGAAGGCCAGAATCACCGAGATCGGGATCGTCAGGATGGGCACGAGCGCCGAGGGAATGTGCCACAGGAAGATCAGGATGATGAGGCTCACGATGAGCATTTCCTCGGTCAAGGTGCCCTTGAGCGTGTGGAGCGCGCGCAGGATCAAGTCCGAGCGGTCGTAGGTCGTCTTGATCTCGACGCCCGAGGGCAACGTCGGTTCGAGTTCTTTGAGCCGGGCCTTTACGCGATTGATGACTTCGAGCGCGTTCTCGCCCTGTCGCATGACCACGACGCCGCCTACCGTGTCGCCCATCCCGTTGTAGTCCGTCACACCGCGCCGCATCTCAGGGCCGAGCTCCACCTTGGCGACGTGCTTGACCAAGATCGGCGTGCCGGTCTTGCGGTCGAGGCCGACCGCGATCTGTTCGAAATCCGAAAGCGACTTCGCGTAGCCGCGCCCGCGGACCATGTACTCGGCGCCGGAGAACTCGAGGACCCGGCCGCCGGTCTCCTCGTTGCCGCCGCGCACCGCTTCCAAGACCTGCGTGAGCGGGACGTTATAGGCGCGCAGACGGTTGGGGTCCACGTTGATCTGATACTGCTTGACGAAGCCGCCGACCGAGGCGACCTCGGCGACGCCGGGCACGGCCTGGAGCTCGTAACGCAGGCGCCAGTCCTGCAGGCTGCGCAGCTCAGCGAGATTGTGCTTGCCCGACTTATCGATGACGGCGTACTGGTAGACCCAGCCCACGCTCGTCGCGTCGGGGCCAAGCTCGGTGCGCACGCCTTCCGGTAGGCGGGACTGGATCTTGCTCAGGTACTCGAGCACCCGGCTGCGCGCCCAGTACAGGTCGGTCCCATCCTTGAAGATAACGTACACGTAGGAGTAGCCGAAGTCCGAGAAGCCGCGGACGAGCTTCACGTTTGGCGTCCCCAGGAGCGCGGTTACGATCGGATAGGTGACCTGGTCCTCAATTACGTCCGGGCTGCGGTCCCAGCGCGAGTAGATGATGACCTGGGTATCGGACAGGTCCGGGATCGCGTCGAGCGGCACGTGTTTAGCGCACCAGACGGCGCCGAGCACGGCCGCGAGCGAAAACAGAATGACGAGGAACTTATGGCGCGCGCTGAACTCGATGACGCGGTCGATCATGTCAGTGCCCGCCCGCGCCGGCTTTGAGGCCGGTCGCCCGCAGCTTCGACTCGGAGTCGAGTAGGAAATTGGCCTGGGTCACGATCTTCTCGCCCGCCTTGAGACCGGAGAGGATTTGGTAGTACCCGTCGGCGAGAGGGCCGACGACGACCTCGCGCGGGTCGAACTCGCCCTCCGCGATCTCGACGAAAACGAGCTTGCGCTCGCCGGTGTCGAAGACCGCCTCGGAGGGAACAGCCAGCTGTTCGCCGAGCGGTATCTTGATCGAGACATCGACGAACATCTCGGGCTTGAGGCGGCCCTTCGGGTTCGCGATCTCGGCGCGCACGCGCAAAGTGCGCGTGGTCGGGTCGAGCGTCGGGTCCACGGCCTTGATCGTCCCGTGGATCGACTCTCCGGGCAGGGCCGGGAGCGTCACCACGACGGCCTGCCCCGCGGAGACGAGGGCGGCGTCGTTCTCGTAGACCTCGGCGTAGACCCAGGCGGTGCCGCCGGCCTGCCCCAGCAAGAGGTTCGTCGGCGCGCTCTCCAAAGCTAGATCGTCGATCTGGCGGTCGCCCAGGCCCATGAGCTTGAGCTTCATTTTAGAAGCGCTCACGAGCGCCTCTGAACGCTCATGGACGTCGGGCCAGGAGCTGTCCTTGACCTTGGCGCGTGAGGTCAGCGCCTCCTTGTATTCCGTTATCGCCGTGTACAGATCCGGATCATGCGCGATCCGTCCGACGGTACGAATCGAGACCTGAAGCGGCCTGCGGGACGCCGCCATCGTCGCGACGCCGATCAGCTGCTGGCGCCACTTCGGCAGTTTGACGACGGCGTGGCCCGAGACGGGGCTTTCGCGGCCCTCCTCGCCTTCGTAGACGGGGATGTAGTCCATGCCCATGTTGTCCTTGGCTGGGACCTGCGAGGTGACCTCGGCCTGCATGGGATTGCGGTAGTAGAGAATTCGGCCTTTGCCGGAGGAGGATAGTTTCTCCTGATCCATCTTCTGTAGGCGCATGCCGCAGATCGGGCAGTTCTCGGGCTTCTCCGAGACCACGGAAGGATGCATCGCGCATTGGTAGAGGACTTTACCCTCCGCCGCGGTCGTGGCGGCGGGGGAGGAATTGTTCATGTGCCCGATCTTGGGAATGATCAAAGCCGCGACAAGGCCGGCCGCCAGGCCGACGATAAAGATGGGCCAGCGCTTATTGGTGGTCATGGCGAGGTTCCTCTGAAGGGAGCGTCGTGAGTGAATTCAGATCCGTGCCGAGCGTACGTTCGAGCTCGGCCAAATTTTGTCCGTACTGCGAGACGTATTGGTCGCAGTCGAGGCGGAACTCGAGCAGCGCGCGCTGGCTGTCGAGCAGGTCTAGGAAGCCGACGGTTCCGGCCTGATAGGCCGCCAAAGTGACCTTGACCGACTGCTCGGCCTGGGGCAGGATGCTCGTGCGGTAGAGTTCGACGAGCCGTCCGACCGCCTGGACTTTCGTCCAGATCGATTTGACGTCGGATCGGGCGGAGTCCTGCTCCGAGCGGAGCATGGCCTCGGCGTGGCCGAGCCCGGCCGAGGCGGCGCGGACCTCGGCGCGCTGGCGCCAGAAGTAGAGAAAGGGCAATGACATCTTGATCATGGCGATCGAGTCGGCGGGCATCCCGTCGCGCGTGCGCCGCGTGTACTGAAGGGAGAAGTCTGGAAGCGCGTCGGCGCGCGAGGCGGACAGTGCCGCTTTCATGTGCTGCGTGTGATGTCCCGCCGCGAGAACTTCGGGGCGCTTCGACAAAGCGGCCTCCTCCAGGTCCTTGTAGGCAAGTTTAAGGGGGGCGAGGCTCGGCTCCCCGGGCGTTCCTAGCGGCTCCTCGGGCCCGCGAGCCATGAGGGCGTTGAGCTTGGCTTGGGCGGAGTCCTTCTCCTGATCGAGCGAAAGCTCGGCGCCCAAGGTTTTCATCAGCTCGACCTGGGCGCGCAGCACGTCCGATTGAGAGCTTTTGCCGGTCGCGTATTTCGATTCGGCCGCTTTCGCGAGCTGGCGCATGAGCTCGACATTCTCGTCCAAGGTACGTTTAGCTCTCGTCGTGAAGAGGTAACGGTAATAGGCGGATTTGACCCGCGCGACGATGTCCTGCTCGACGCCCTTGTAGAGCTCCTCTTGCCGGCGCGCCTCATGGGTCGCGGCGGCGCCTTTCAGACGCAGCTTACCCGGAAACGGAACATCCTGGGCGAGGTCGTACCACTTCTCTGGGGCCGAGCCGAGTCCGGTCCCGCGAAAGCCCCAATACTCGACGCCTATCTGGGGGGCCTTCCAGGTCTTCTCGGGAAGGACTCGCGCCTGCGCCGCTTCCCAATCCGCGCGCGCAGCCTGGATCTCGGGGTTGCGCTCCCGCGCCTGCTGAAGGGCTTGGGATAACGGGAAATCGGGCGCGGGCGTGGATTGCGCCGACGCGGTATAAACAAAGACGAACGGCAAGACGAAAGTTGAGACCTTCATGGTTTTTCTCTCCGCCTTTGCCTATGCGGCAAAGGACGATCGTTCAGACGTTATCGAACGACGCGGACCGGCAGGGGATGCCGGATTTAGGCGAGAGGAGGGGCGCGGGTTCCGAGCGCGGCAGGGCGAAGGCCGGGAGGACCGACGGGGCGGATTAAAGCGCGAGCCAAGCGATGCGAAGACGCTTGCGGCGCGGCGATAGCGACCGGCACGAAGTACGGCTGAGCGGCCAGTTGAACGGAGGTTATTTTCGAGTTGCCTTGATCAGGCGCGAGCCGTTCCGCGGTGCAGCAGGAGCGCATGCCGGCCGCGCCCTTTTTCTGGAGGGGGCAATCGTTCTTGGCGGTTTTCGCGCGGCAGCAGTCCACCGCCGGCAATGGGGCCGCCTGGGCGCCCGGCGGGCAATAGTTGTAGGCGGAGAGGAGAAAGCCTCCCAGCGTCAACAGCCTGACTAAGCCGCGAACCTTCATTTGCTCAGTATAACAGACGCGCCAGCTATTATCCATTGAAGTATTGTGAAGCGTCGCTCGATCAACACTACGCAACGAAGCTGCCGTTTCTCACAGCCCGAGGCCAGCCCGAGGCGAGCTGCGGTTACATTCTGCCTGCGATCTTCGCGGGGTCGGCGGTGACGAGTTCGGAAAGACTCCACCAAATGCAAATTTCCTGTCACTGTGATTGTCCGTGGAAATTTAGGGTTCGCCCTGTTATACTCAGGGGTCCGATGAGATTACCCATATTCGCTTCCTCGCCTCGCCTCGCCTCGCCTCGC
>JBBQVX010000057.1:0-23125 GCA_038211115.1 Elusimicrobiota bacterium
GCGGTGGATGAGCGTTCGCTCCTCCGCGCTGATTCGCTTGTAAGCCATGTCGTTCCCCTCGTGTCAGGACACACGAAGTACGTAGCTTACCGCGGAAACTTCTCACGCTATGTGTGTTGCACTAGCCGGTGGAACGCGCGCGGCGAAAGGAGCCCCCCTCATATGTACTCCCGAATCGCCCCCCTCCTCGCACTCGCCGTAGCGCTTCCCGCGGCCGCGCAGCCCACCGTGGACGAGCTCAAAAAGCAGGCCGGCAAGGACGCCTCGGCCAAAACCGCCGGCGTCGCCGCTCCCGAAGGCAAGGCGATCGAGTTCAAGCTGCCTCCGACGCCCATCGCGGGTTGCACCGCGGACCAGCAGTCCGGGATGGAGAAGGCGATTCTTGCCGCGCGTGAGAAGGTGGACACCTGCCTCTCCGGCATCAACCCGAAGATGGCGTCCGAGATCGCGAAGCAGTACAGCAAATTCAAGTTTTCCTGCTACCAGGAGTCGCGCGGCGCCGGCGGCGACACGCAGCACGAAACCGACGGCAAAGGGCACCTGACCGCGGCGAACATCTCGATTACGATGCATTCGAGGCTGATCCAGTATTCCAGGGAAGCGCGCGTATTCCACGAGATGATCCACGCGATCGACCTCCCCGCCGATAACCAGGCCGCGAAGACGAACCGCGACGGGCACTTCATCATCTCCGCCGCGCGGCACGCGAAGGCCGGCTTCCCCGACCCCGTCTACGGGTGCCAGTTCTCGTGCTACCCGTCGGATGTCGGCGAGGACGAAGGCAAGGTGATGAACAGCTACAGCCGGCTCCTGAAAGAAAGCAACATGGAGATTCCGGACAGCACGAAGAACATCCCGGGCGAAGACGCGACCCCCTACTCCAAGCTGTATCTCAAAAAATACGCCTATCTCTGCGAGACGGGCAAGCCGATCGTGCCGAAGGACCTCGTCGACAAGGACCGCGCGGCGAACCGGCCGACGTGCGTGGCCGAGGGCCTGCTCAACGCCTGCGACGCGGCCGACGACAAGAGCTGCGCGTCCAAGAATCCGCCGAAAGGCCAGCTGTGCGCACTGCGCTGCGAGACCACACTCGACATCGCCGCCAACGGCGGGCATCTCTCCGGCAAGCAGGCCGACAAGATGTTCTCGCTCGGCAAACGCCTCTCGGACGCCTCCGACAACGGCGGCGCGGACCTATCCGACGAGGACAAGGCCGTCTACGCGGACGCGCAGAAGAAAGGCCTGATCAAAGCCTGCCGCTGATCTAAGGCAGGAGCGCCGCGGCCGACTTAAGACGGGTGACGACCGTCTCCTTGCCCATGATCTCGAGCATCAGGAACAAGGTCGGGCCTTCCGTGCGGCCGGTGACGGCCACGCGGATCGGGTGGAAGACCTGGCCGTTCTTGAGCGCCTTGTCCGTCACGAACTGACGGATGCGGGCCTCGAGCGCTTTGTCCTCGAACGGGGCGAACGCGGCGAGGGCCTCGGCGAGATCCAGCAGCACCTGCTTGGCGCCCGGCGCCTTGAGGACCTTGTCGAACGCCTTCGGGTCGAAGACGACCGGCTTGTAGAAGAACTCGATCAAGGCCGGGATCTCGGAGAGCAGCTTGAACTTCTCGTGCTCGAGCGCGACGACCTTCTCGAGCGCGGGCCCGGGCAGACCGGCGAGACCGGCCTTCTCGATGAACGGCATCGCGAGCTTCACGAGCTCCGCGACGGGGGTCTGGCGGATGTACTCGCCGTTCATCCAGTTCAGCTTGACCGTGTCGAACGTCGCCGGGCTCTTCTGGCAGCCCTCGAGGTCGAACTTCGAGATCAGATCCGCGTCGGTGAAGAGCTGCTGGGACTCGGTGTTCGACCAGCCGAGAAGGGCCAGGTAATTGCGCATCGTGTGCGGCAGATAGCCCTGATCGCGGTACTCGAGGACGGAGGTCGCGCCGTGACGCTTCGAGAGCTTCGAGCCGTCGGGCCCGAGGATCATCGACAGGTGCGCGAACTTCGGCGTGTCCCAACCCAGCGCGTAGTAGATCTGTATCTGCGAGGGCGTGTTCGACAGGTGCTCGTCGCCGCGAACCACGTGGGTCATGCCCATGAGGTGGTCGTCGATGACGCAGCAGAAGTTGTACGTCGGGCCGTCGGTCGTCTTCCAGATCACGAGGTCCTGCTGCAGGTTGTTCTCGAAGGAGACCTTGCCGCGGATCGCGTCGTCGACGATCGTGGCCCCGTCGACCGGCATCTTGAAGCGAATCGAGAACTTCTTGCCGGCGGCTTCCTGCGCCTTGCGCTGCTCGGCGGAGAGCGCGCGGCACACGCCCGGGTAGCGCGGCGGGCGCTTCTCAAGCTGGGCCACGCGGCGGAACTCGTCGAGTTCCTCCTTCGTGCAGTAGCAGCGGTACGCCTTGCCCTCGGAGATCAGCTGATCGAGGTACTTGCGGTAGATGGACACGCGCTGCATCTGGAAGTACGGCGAATACGGGCCCGTGTCGGTCTTGCCGTCCTTGGGACCCTCGTCCCAATCGAGCCCGAGCCACTTCACGGAGTCCAGGATCGCGGTCACGGAGTCGTCGGTCGAGCGGACCTCGTCGGTGTCTTCGATGCGCAGGATGAAGTCTCCCTGGTGCCGGCGCGCGTAGAGCCAGTTGTACAAAGTCGTGCGCGCGCCTCCGATGTGCAGGAAGCCCGTCGGGGAAGGCGCGAAGCGCGTGCGGACTTTCGTGGTCATGAGAGAGAGGTCTCCAGTAGTTCTTGAGCGTGCTTGCGCGAGGCGCCCGTCGGCTTGCCGCCGAGCATCGCCGCGACCGCCTCGAGGCGGCCTTCGCCGTCGAGCCGGTCGACGCGCAGGCGCGTGCGGCCCGCCGAGACGTCCTTGGCGGCGTGGAAATGCGTCTGCGCGAAGCAGGCGACCTGGGGCAGATGCGTGATGCACAGCACCTGCCGGCCTTTCGCGAGCGCGGCCAGCCGCTCGCCGACGGCGTGCGCGACCTCGCCGCCGATGCCCGCATCGACCTCGTCGAACACGAGCAGGACGGTGCGGTCCGCCTTCGCGAAGACGGTCTTCAGCGCCAGCATCACGCGAGACAGCTCACCGCCGGAAGCGGCGGTCCTCACGGGGCGGGGAGGCTCGCCGGGGTTGGGCGCGAGCAGAAACTCCACGGCGTCCGCGCCCGTCTTGGACCAGCTCCCCTCCTCCATCTCGACGGAGCAGGAAAAGCGCGCGTGCGGCAGGCCGAGGACCTTGAGCTCCTTCAGCGCGGCCGTATCGAGCTTCTTCGCGGCCTTCGCGCGCATATCATGCATCTCGTCGCAAAGCGACGAGAGCGTCTTCTCGGCCGCGGCGAGCTCCTTGCGCGTCTTCTCGAGATGCGCGTCGGCGTTGACGAGACCGTCGAGCTCGGCGGCCATGCGCTCACGCGCCGTGAGCACGTCGGCGACCGTGAGGCCGTGCTTGCGCTTGAGGCGGGCCAGCGCGTCCTGGCGCGACAGCAAAGCGTCGAGCGCGGCGGGATCCGCGGAGACGGTCTCACGGTAGGCGCCGAGCTCGCGGGCGACGGAGTCCGCGGAGACGCGCGCGGCCTCGAGCTCCGACTGGAGGGCGCCGACCGACGGGTCGATCTTCGCGAGCTCCGAGAGCGCCTTCGACGCCTTCAGCAGGCGCGAAACGGCGGCGTTCTCCTCGGCGTCGAGCAGGCCGTAGGCCGTGTCCGCCAGCGCGCGCAGGCGCTCGGCGTTCTTTAGGCGCGGGAGCCTGTCCTCAAGCTCCTCGTCCTCGCCGGCGCGGAGCTTCGCGTCGTCGATCTCCTCGAGCTGGAAGCGCACGAGGTCGGCGCGGCGCTCGCGCTCCGCCTCGGACAAGGACGACGCCTCGAGGCGGGCCTTCAGCGCGGACCACGCGGCGTGCGCCGAGGCCAGGGCCTCGCGCTCGGCGTCGAGCCCGCCGAAGCGGTCGAGCAGCTCGAGCTGGGAGGCGGACTGCAGCAAGGTGCGGCTCTCGTGCTGGCCGTGGAAATCGGCGAAATGCTCCCCGATGCGCGCGAGGGCGGCGACCGCCGCGGGGCGGCCCGCGATCGTAGCGCGCGTGCGGCCGGTCGAGTCCAGCTCGCGCTTCAGCTCGACCGTCTTACCGGTGAGAACCAGCTCGCGCCGAAGGTCGGCGGGGACGTCGGACGCGTCGATCAAGCCCTCGACCTCGAGGCGCTCCGCGCCCGCGCGCAGCCAGGACGACGAGCCGCGCGCGCCGAGCAGGAAGCCGAGGGCCTCGAGAATGATCGACTTGCCCGCCCCGGTCTCGCCGGTCAGCGCGGTGAAGCCGACGCCGAACTCGAGCTCGACCTTTTCGGCCACCGCGAAATTCAGGACCTTCAGGCGCTTCAGCATCTCACCGCCCCCACTTGAGCTTCTTGCGCAGGACTTCGAAGAACGAGCGGCCGGGCGGCAGCAGCAGGCGCAGCGGCGTCTCCGCGCGGCGCACGCGAACCTCGTCGCCGATCTTGAGGTCGCTGCCCGGGCGGCCGTCGAGCGAGACGAGCACGCGCGGCACCTCGCCTTCGCGGCGCCGGCCGAGCCGGATGGTCAGCGGCAGGTGCGCGGGCACGATCAACGGGCGCTGCGTGAGCGTGTGCGGGCAGATCGGCGCCACCAAAGTCACGTCCAGGGAAGGATCGATGATCGGCCCCGAAGCGGCCAGCGAGTAGGCCGTCGAGCCCGTCGGCGTCGCGACGATGAGTCCGTCGCCGAAGTAGTCGGCCACGAAGCGCTCACCCGAACGCGTCGAGAGCGTGATCGCGCGCGCCTGCTCGCCGCAGCGGATGACGACCTCGTTGAGCGCGAGGTCCGGCCCGAAGACGCGCCGTCCGCCGCGCAGGACCTCCGCCGAGAGCATCGAGCGCTCCTCGACGGCGAAGCGTCCCGCGAGCACGGCGTCCACGCAGCGCTTCAGGTCACCGGCCTCGGTGCCGGAGAGGAAGCCCAAGGTCCCGATATTGACGCCGAGCAGGGGGATGCCGCGAGGGGCGACGTCGCGCGCGACGCGGAGCATGGTCCCGTCTCCGCCGAGCGCGATGGCGAGATCGGCGTCTCTTAGGGAGCGCGCCGACGGGACCCGGGACGCCGTCACGGCGCGCACGCCCCGCGTCTTGAGCAGCGCGTGGACGAACGCCAACGTCCGAGACGAATCGGTCTTGGCCTCGTTGCGGAAAATGAGGACCGAGCCGAACGCCCGGCTGGAGGGGATCTTGGACGAAGTACGTGTCGCCATCGGTGGTCACCTCGAACGCGGACGCCCGAGGAGACGCGATTATAGCAATCTCGACGCGCCCGAGTCTCAGGCGCCAGGGCCCGCCGACGGCGACCCGGTCGAACGGCCCGGCACCGAGCGCCCGTGCCGCCCTCCGGGATTTGGCGCGCGGCGGCTTCGGTCCCAGATGCCAAGCGGGCCCGCCGTTGAAGCGGAGCAGCACGCTCCCGTCCGTGAGGAACAGCGCCGAGACCGGCGGGCGCGGCTTAAGCGCGCGCCCGAGCACGAGCGCGGCCGCCGCGCCGCAAAGCAGGCCCGCGGCGACGCGCTTCCGCGGCCAAGCGGTCAGCCCGGCGAGCAGGAGCCCCCACGCGGCGATCTCCGCCGCGGTCCACGGCCGCGGCTCGACGGCCGCCCACGGAAGGGCGGCGGCGCGCACGCACGTGCGCTCGAAGAGCCACAGCCCGGCGCCTGCGAGCTTCGCCGCCGCGGGCGCGGCGAGGGGAAGCCAGGCGTCGGCCGCCCATAACGCGAAGCCCCCCGCGAGAAGCGGCCCCGACAGCGGGACCAGAACGAGGTTCGCGAACGGCCCGACGAGCGAGGCGCGCCCGAACACGGCGATCCACAGCGGCCACAGCGCCGCGGCGATGGCCGCGCTGATCAGGAACAGCGCCGTCGTCGCGCGAGCGAGCCTCGGCCAGGCGGCGGGCGCGGCGCGCTCGGCCGCCCCTCCGGCCCAGAGGATCGCGGCGCAGGCGCCGACGCTCATGACGGCGCTCGGCGACAACGCCGACGCCGGATCGGCGAGCAGCATGACCGCGGCCGCGAACGTCAGAGCGGCCGACGCCGTCGTCTCTCGCCCGAGAGCCCGCCCCGCGAGAGCCGCCGCGAGCATCACCCAGGCGCGCACGCACGGCGGATCGGCGCCGGTCATCAACGTGTAGAAACCCGACGCACCGAGCGTGAGCGCCGCGCGCGGTCCGGGCCTCAACCCCGCCGCCAGTCCGAACAGCGCCGCGGCGGCGGCCGCGAAACCGATGTTCGAACCCGACGCGACGAGCAGGTGCGTGGCGCCCGCGTCGCGCACGGCCTTGGCGAGCTCGTCGGACATGGCCCCCGCGTCGCCCAGCGCGATGCCCGCGAGCAGCGCGGCCCGCTCCGGCGGCAGGCGCCGATCGAACGCGCGCTCCGCGGAAAGCCGCGCGCGCTGGGCCCAGGCCCACGGAAGGAAACGCGCCGACGGCGCCGCCGTCGACGTCGAAACCTCGCGCGCGTGAAGCACCCACGCGCAGCCGGCGGCCTCGAGCGCGCCCGCCTCGTCGAAATCGCCCGGATCGCGCGGGCGTCGCGGCGGCCTCAGCTTTCCGGCGACGACCGCCGCGCGCCCTTTTTCCAGATCGCCGACCTCGCGTCCGCGCGGAAGCCAGACGAGCGCGCGCTGGACGCCCGACGGCGACGCGAACGAAAGCCGCGTGCGCCAGCCCCGCCGCGTCTGGCGCGCCGGCCCGTCGATGACGCCCGTAACCCGCACCGGGCCCTCGAGCGCTTTCTCCCGCCAGCTTTCGTCGCGCGGAGGCGCCAGCGCCCCGGCGCGGCGCGCGATCAGGGCGGCCAGCGCGCCGGCGATCACGGCCCAGAACAAGGGACGGCGAAGGAGGCTCACCCCTTCATACGATTGATACCCCAATTAAGTTTCACGCACATCGGCGAATGGTTATAATCGACGCATGAAGGTCGTCCTGACCGGCGGCTCCGGCTTCATCGGAAGCGCCCTCATCGAAGAACTGGTCGCACGCGGGGACAAGGTGGTCCTCGTCACGCGCTCGCTCGCCGCCGCCCAGCAGCGCTGGGACGGGAAGGTGGATGCGCGCCTCTGGAACGGCCGCGATCCCGGCCCCTGGGTCATGGCGGTCGACGGCGCCGACGCGGTCGTCAACCTCGCCGGCGAGAGCGTGGCCGGCGCGCGCTGGACCCCGGAGCGTAAGCTCGCCCTGATCAAGAGCCGCATCGACTCGACGCGCGACGTCGTCGCCGCGATCCACGCGGCCAACGACCGCCCGCTCGTCCTAGTCAACGCCTCGGCCGTCGGCTATTACGGCGAGAGCCCCGAAGGCGTCTGCGCGGAAAACGCTCCGCAGGGATCGGATTTCCTCGCGGCGCTCTGCGGCCAATGGGAGCGAGAGGCCCTCGCCGCGGAGAAAGACGAGATTCGCACGGTCATGGCACGCTTCGGTGTCGTGCTCGGGAAGGGCGGCGGTGCGCTCGCCAAGATGCTGCCGCCGTTCAAGCTCGGCGTCGGCGGGCCGCTCGGCTCGGGAAGCCAGCCTTTCCCCTGGATCCACGTCGACGACGCCGTCGGCGCGATCCTCCACGCGATCTCCGACGTGAAGCTCGCGGGGCCCGTCAACGTCGCCGCGCCCGACGCGAAGACGAACGCGGAGTTCACGAAGGCGCTGGGCCGCGCGCTCCATCGCCCCGCCTTCCTCCCCACGCCCGCGTTCGCGCTGAGGCTGGCGCTCGGCGAGATGTCGGGGCTGTTGCTCGGCGGCCAGCGCGCGGTCCCGAAGAAGCTGCTCGCGCGCGGCTACGAGTTCCGGCACCCGTCGCTCGACGGCGCGCTCGCCGCGCTGCTCAAATAAGCCCCGCCTCTTTTGGTACATTCACAGGCGTGAAAGCTCGCCTCGCCGTCGGCCTCATGTCCGGAACTTCCGCCGACGGCGTGACGGCGGCGCTCGTCAGGATCGACGCGCGCGGCGTCCGCGTCGTGCGCCACCGGACGTACCCGTACTCCCCCGCGCTCAAGGCGCGCGTCCTCGGCGCGCCGGCGCTCTCCGTCGCGGAGCTCTCGCGCCTCAACGTCGAGCTCGGCGAGGCCTTCGCGGTCGCCGCGCGCAAGATCGCGGGAGGCTCCCGCCCTTCCGTCATCGGCTCCCATGGCCAGACCGTCTGGCACGGTCCGAACGCGGTTCCGCCGAACACGCTCCAGATCGCCGAGCCCGCCGTCATCGCCGAGCGGACCGGGATCACGGTCGTCGCCGATTTTCGTCCGCGCGACATGGCCGCGGGCGGCCAGGGCGCGCCGCTCGTCCCCGCCTTCGACCTCTTCCTGTACGGACGCGGGCCGCTCAAGGCCGTGATCAACGTCGGCGGTATCGCGAACGCGACCATCCTCGGCCGCGGCAAAATCCACGCCGCCTTCGATACGGGACCGGGCAATGTCCTCATGGACGAGGCGGTGCGCCGCGCGACGAAAGGCCGCCGCGACTTCGACGCCGGGGGCCGTCTCGCCGCGTCCGGAGAGATCGATGAGAAGAGGCTGAAGCGGCTTCTCTCGAATCCGTATTTTCTCAAGGCGCCGCCGAAGTCCCTCGACCGCTCGACGTTCGGCCCGGCGCTGCTCGGCCGCGTTTATCCGCGTCTGACGTCCAAGGATCTCCCGGACGCGCTCGCGACCTTGGCCGAGTTCACCGCGCGCTCGCTATGGCTGTCCGTGCTCGAGAACGCGCCCGGCCCGCTCTCGGAGGTCGTCGTCTCCGGCGGCGGCGCGCTCAACGCGCACCTGATGCGCCGCCTGCGCGCGCTGTTTTCCCCCGCGAAAACGGGCGTCACCGCGCTCCCGGTCATGGCCAAGGAAGCGGCCTGCTTCGCCTGGCTCGCGGCGCGCGCTCTCGACGGGAAAACGAATAACGCGCCGTCGGCGACGGGCGCGCGCGGACCTCGAATCCTTGGTAAAATAGTCCTACCATGAAACTCCCCGCCAAGATCTCCGCCGCGATGAAGACTCACCCCGCTTTTTACCAGGCCGTCTGGAACGCCTGCGCCGAGATCCCGAAAGGACAGGTCCGAACCTACGGCTGGATCGCGAAGAAGATCGGCAAGCCCAACGCGGCGCGCGCCGTCGGCATGGCGCTCGGGAAGAATCCGTTCGCGCCGATCGTGCCTTGCCACCGCGTCGTCGGCGCCGACGGGCGCATGACCGGCTACTCGGCGGCGGGCGGCGTCGCGAAGAAGCGGCGCATGCTCAAGGCTGAGGGCGTTTTACTTCGCTGACCCACGCCGCGATCAACTGATCGTAGGTCTTGCCGTACGCCTTGAGATAAGCCGCGGGCTTGCCGCCCGCGTCGGCGACCGCCCAAAACGCCTTCATGTCCCCCTGGCGCAGCAGGAAATCGGCGAACGACCACGAGCAGTAATAGAAATCGACGCGGATATCGCGGCCGGACATCTTGAACCAGTAGCCCGGCGCGCCGATCGTGGTCAGGAAATCCGCGGGCCAGCGCGCGAGCGCGGCCTTGGCCATCGCGTGCGGGTTCGTGTTCGCGGGCACGAAGGAACGCGCGCGCCCCGGGCGGAGCTTCTCCTGCACCCAATCCGCGCCGCCCTCGCCGAGCGACTGCGAGTCGGAGTAACCGGCCAGAAGATGAGTCATCTCGTGAAATAGCGGTTCCTCCTCCGTCTTCGCGAAGCGGAGCATGAGGCCTTTTTCGCCGGGCTGAGCGCCGGGCACGTCGGCCTCGGACATCGGGCCCCTGTCGTAGAGGTACACGGTGAAACGCCCGCGGATCCGCGACGGCCGTCCGGTCAGGCGCGGGATCGCGACGACGGCTTCCTGCAGGTCGGCGGCGACGCGGTCGAGCTGCTTGGCGTCGAGATAGCCCTTTTCAACGACGAGAAGGATCGTGCCCGAGGCGGTCGGCACCGTCCAGCGGTCGCCGCTCGAGAGCAACTCCCGGCGGTGGGCGTCATTGGAGTCGAACGCGTCGGGCGCGGCCGTCTCGGGCGCGGCCGGCGCGCGGAGGATCGCCTTGCCCTGCGGGGCGGCGACCGTCGGGGGCTCGCCGGGCGGGAGCAGCTGCGCTCCCGCCGGAACCGCCGCGAGGAGAAGCGCCAGGAGTCCGATGCCGGTCATGGCTAGAGTATGCTTCAAAATGCGTTTTTTCGCCTGGGTCCTCCGGTCCCGTCGTTCGTTTCATACAATACCGTCATGAAGGCCGCCGCTTTCGTCCTATCGGTGCTGACGCTCAACGTCGCAGGCCCCCGCCGCCTGCACCAGGGCTGGCAAAGCCGCCGCGAGGCGCTGTGCGCCGGCATCAAGGCCGAGAACCCCGACGCCGCCGCGCTCCAGGAGGCTTGGCGCGCCGACGACGTCGACGCTCTCGCCGCGGCGAGCGGGCACGCCTATCGCGCCCACGAGGCGGCCTTAGGCCTCGCGGTGACGAGCCGCAGGCGCATCATCGACCGGGCCGCGCTCGATCTGGGCGGCGGCGGCGGCATCCTCCGCGCGGGCCTCGACTTGGACGGAACCGGCGCCGACGTGTACACCGTCCGGCTCGGGCCCGGAGCGCGCGCCGTGCTGCTGGGCCGCCTCTTCGCCGCGGCCGAATTCGTCCGCGCCCAATCCAAGAATCGCCCGTTCGTGCTCCTCGGCGATCTCGCGGTCTCGTCCGACGATCCGGAATCCCGAATTTTCCTGGACCTCGTCGGCGCGCGCGACCTGTGCGTGTCGCACGGCGACGAGACCTGCGGACGCACGTTCGAGGACCGGCGCGTCGACTACGCGCTGACCCCCTACTCGTCGCGTCCCCCGCGCGAAACGGCGCGCACGGCCTTCACCGGCACGCTCGAGGACGACGGCGAACCGCGGCCGCTGTCGACTCATTTCGGACTGGCCGTCCGGCTCGACGGGGCATGGCTGAAGCTCCGCCCGGCGCCCCAGCCGGAAGGGCGAGACGATGCCCTGACCGCCGCCGCGGAGCTGTTCGACGCGGCGCGCGTCGCCGTCGAGTCCCGCGCGCGGTTCGCGGGCTGGATCCCCTGGCGCGGCGCGCTGCTCACGGACGGCTACCGCGTCGAGGTCGGCCGGCTGGCGGCCGACGGCGAGCGGGCCCGTTCCGCCCTGGCCCACGCGGCCAAGCCCGCCTACCCCCTCTACGAATAGTCGGAAAAAAGAGCTAGTCTTAAGGACATGAGCCTCGTCCTCGAGCCCCGCTTCGTCATCGAAACTTCCGAGCGCCTTCAGAAGCGCATCGGCGAACGCTTCCCCGGCTCCGGCCTGTTCAACGTCGCCGAGGCCGTGTCCAAGACCGCGCGCGAGGCCGACCGCAAGAGCGCCGCGATCACGAAGGCCTATCTACCGCTGCGCGCGGGCGTCTGGACGCTGTCAGTCGTGCTGTTCGCCGGCCTCGCGGCGACGTTCTTCCGCGTCAGCTCGGCCCCCGGCTTCTCGAGCGTAGCCGACCTCCTGCAGGGCGTGGACGCCGCCGCGAACATCGTCCTGTTGCTTGGCGCGGGCATCTTGTCGTTCTCGAAGCTCGAGGAGGGCATCCGGCGCAAGAAGGGCCTGGCCCTCGTTCACGAACTGAAGTCCCTCGCCCACGTCGTGGACATGCATCAGCTCACGAAAGATCCCGAGTCCGTCACCGGCGACGGCCCGCGCACGGACTCCTCTCCGAAGCGCACGATGACGCCCTTCGAGCTCGGACGCTACCTCGACTACTCGAGCGAGCTGCTCTCGATGATCGGGAAGATCGCCGCGATCTATGGCCGGCGCATCGATGATTCCGTCGTGCTCGAGGCCATCGACGGCGCCGAGGATCTCTCGACCGGCCTGTCCCGCAAGATCTGGCAGAAGATCGCGATCCTCAGCGAACACGCCGGCCCCGCGAAGGCCTGATGGCCGGGCTCCAGGAGGAGCAGGCGGCGACGCTGCGCGCCGCCCGCCGTCCGTACGGCCTGTTCGCGCGCGCTCTCTTCCTCGGCATGGACCTCGTGTACGGCCGCAAGAGGACCCTGTCGAAGTTCGCCGTGCTCGAGGTCATCGCGCGCGTGCCGTATCAGGCCTGGGAGCAGGTCGCCTACATCGCGATGACGCACACGTACGCGAAGCCCGGCTTCGCGCGCCGCGTGTTCGAATTCGTCAAGGAGTCCCGAGCGCAGCAGGACAACGAGCAGTGGCACCTGCTGATCCTCGAGGAGCTGATCCAGAAGGAAGGCATCCGGGAAAGCTTCTTGCTCTACCGCGTCGGGCCCCAGCTCGTCGCGTTCTTCTACTACCACGTCAGCTGGCTGCTGTACGCCGTGGACCCGAAGCACAGCTACGCGCTCAACGCCGACTTCGAAGACCACGCCGAGCACGAGTACATGGAGTTCGTCCGGGAGAATCCCGCTCTCGAGAGCCGCCCGTTCGAGAGCGAGTTCGAGGCCGACTACGGGAAGTGCGCGAGCCTCGCGGACCTCTTCCGCCGGATCGGGCTCGATGAGCGCCACCACAAGCTCGAGAGCCTGGCGCGCATGGCCGCCCCGCGCTTCGGCTAACGGGTCCATACCCCGCAATCAAGACGTTACCTTCCCGCGCTGGCCTCCGCCGGCCCGCGAGGCCTACACTGGAGTCATGCAGCGGCTCCGTCTCCTCCTTCCCGTCCTCCAGACCGCGCTCCGCTCGAGCGGGCGGCATCGTGTCCCGATGATGGGCGCCGCCCTCGCCTACTACACGATCTTCTCGATCGCGCCGCTGCTCGTGATCTCGATGGGCGTCGTGGGCCTATTCTTCGGCCGGGCCGGGAGCGCGGAGATCCTCGACGCGATCGGCGGCGTCGCGGGCGTCCACGGCGCGCAGGCGATCCGCGCGATGGTGGAAGGCGCCGCGAGCCAGCCGCACGCGGGATTCGTCGCGACCGTGATCGGAGTGATCACTCTACTCGTCGGCGCGTCCGGCGTGTTCGGCCAGCTGCAGGAATCGCTGAACGTGATCTGGGACGTGAGGCGGCCTCCCGACGCGGACTGGCTCCTGACGATCCGGCGCCGCCTGCTGTCGTTCGGGATGGTCGGCGTCATCGCGTTCCTGCTCCTCGCCTCGCTGATCGCCACGGCGGCGCTCTCGGCCGCCGGAAAGTTCGTCCTCGGCGCGGCCAACGGAGCGGCCTGGCAGGCGGTGAACTCACTCGTCTCGCTCGTGGTGATCACGGGCCTTTTCGGGCTGATCTTCAAGGTCCTGCCCGACGCGCGCCTGCCGTGGCGCGACGCGCTGCGCGGCGGCTTCTGGACGAGCCTGCTCTTCACCGCCGGCAAATACCTGATCGGCCTGTATCTCGGGCGCACGGGCATCGCGTCCGCGTACGGCGCCGTCGGCTCGCTCGTCGTGCTGCTGCTGTGGGTCTACTACTCGGCGCAGACCGTGCTGCTCGGCGCGGAACTCACGCGCGCGTACGCCGACTACGAGGGACGCCGCGGCGCGCCGAAGGAGGCCGCGCGGCGCGCGCACGGCCTACGGAAGCACTAGTCCCATTTGAACGTCCAGGCGCCGACGGTCAGGAACAGGACCGTCATGCCCGCCAGGACGTACAGGTCCGGCGCGACCTGCGACAAGGTGGCGCCCTCCGTCATCACCGCGCGCGCGGCGTCGATCAGATGGGTCAACGGCATCAGGCTCGCGAACAAGCGCAGCGCCCGCGGCGCGCCCTCGAGCGAGAACCACACGCCCGACAGGAACATCATCGGCCACGACAGCATGTTGAGCACGCCGCCCGCGAGCTCCTCGCTCGACACGCGCGCGGCCACGAGAAGGCCGAGGGACGTCAGGCACGCCGAGCCGAGAGCGAAGATGAAGTAAAGAGCGCCGAGCGATCCGAGCCGCTGATAATGCAGGAAGAAATCCGACCCCTGATAGACGACCGTGAACACGCTCATGATCAGGATCAGGCGCGAGACGACCTGCGCGGTCAGGAACTCGGCCGCGCGCAGCGGCGTCGCCTTCAGGCGCTTGAGCACGCCGTTCTTGCGGTAGCGCACGAGGTTGTAGCCGACGCCGAACAACGCCGAGAACATCATGTTCATCGAGAGGAGCCCGGACACGAGCCAGTCCACGTAGCGGATCGGCTTGCCTTCCACGGCCTTGCGCTCGGGCGAGAACTTCGCCGCGTCGGTGCCAAGCATGACCTTCTCGACGAGATAGCCTTTCGGGCTGTTGTCGTTGACCCAATAGGTCAGAGGCCGCCCGGCCTGGACCAGCATGTCGAGTTGATGATGGCGGAGCTTCCCCTGGGCGGAGGCCGCGTCCTTAAACGGCACGAACTTCAGGTGCTTGGTCGAGCCGAAGCCTGGCGGCAGGGAGGCCACCTCGCCCACGACGCCGACCTTGAACACGTCCTGCCCTTTGTCGGAGAACGCGAACGCCATGCCGAACACGACGAAGAACGGGAACAGGAGGTTCCACCCGAGCGCGCCGCGGTCGCGCAGGAACTCCTTGTTGCGGCCGATCATCACGGCCCAGAAGCGCTTGATCATTCGCGCAGCTCCCTTCCGGTCAGCGCGAGGAACAGGTCCTCCAAGGTGCGCGGCCGCACCCGCAGGTGCGCGAGGCTGCGGCCTTCGGCGCGCAGGCCGTCGAGCGTCTTCTCGACGTCGTTCGTCATGATCTCCTTGCCTTCGAGCTCGATGACGACGCCGTCGAAGTGCTTCTTCAGCAGGACGTCGGGGCGCCCCTGCGCGATGATGCGGCCCTTGTCGACGATGGCGACCTCGTCGCACAGCGCGTAGGCCTCCTCCATGTAGTGCGTGGTGAGGAGGATCGTCTTGCCGCGCGCCTTGATCTGGCGCGCGAGGTCCCAGAAATTGCGCCGTGCCTGAGGGTCGAGCCCGGTCGTCGGCTCGTCGAGGAAGACGACGTCGGGATCGTTGACGAGGGCGAGCGACAGCAAGGCGCGCTGGCGCTGGCCGCCGGACAGCTTCTCCGGATCGCGGTCGAGCAGCTCGCCCAGGTCGCACAGCTTCGTCAGCTCCTCCGTCGGCAGGCGCGAGGGATACAGCGCCCCGAACAGGTCGAGCAGTTCGCGCACGGTCAGGTGATCCTGAAGGGCCGTGTCCTGGAACTGGATGCCGGTCTTCTCGCGGAACGCGGACCCGATCGGCGCGCCGCGGTAGAAGACCTGGCCGGCGTCGGGCTTCAAGATGCCTTCGAGCATCTCGACCGTCGTGGTCTTGCCCGCGCCGTTGGGGCCGAGCAGGCCGAAGCACGAGCCCTCGCTCACGGACAGCGACAGCCCGTCGACGGCGTTGGCCGCCGCCTTCGGATATCGCTTGAACAGGCCGCGCGCTTCGAGGACGACGCTCATCCGGTGATTATACCAGTTGGCGCCGGACGCGCCCGTGTCCGCGGCGTCTAGTCCTCGAGCCGGAATGACGCGTACAGACAGTAGGCGAGAGGGATCGCGCCGAACACGCCGAACGAGCAGTCGATGAGACGCCAATACAACGGAATGCCGCGGACCGCCCCGGCGATCAAGGCGACTGGAATCACGAGCGCGCACGCCATCAGGCCGGCGACGAGAGGCCAGCGATTGCGCGCCGGATCGATCAGCGGGCCGATGAAAAACAGCGCGATCGCGACGTGCGCGAAAGCCAGCCAGTCCGTTCCGTACGCCAGCCACGGCGACTCGGCATAGGCGCGCGCGAGCCCCGCCTGCACGGTCGCGAGCCAGAAGCGGACTCCGGCGTAGGAGGCCGGCGCCGCCGCAGGATCGACGCCGAGCGCGCCGCAGATAAGCTTCAGCTCCGCGAAGAGCGGAAACGCCGTCAGCCCGCTCAGCACGAGCCCTGCGATGAACACGACCACGGCGATCCGGCAGCGCCGGAGGTTCGGATTGCGGCTCAACGCCCTGTCCCGTTCGATCGCATTCATAGATGAAGTACCACTTTTTCAGCTCTCGGTCGCGCCCTCGATGCCGTACCAGTCGATGTTCCGGGTCAGGTACATGATCAGGACGAGCGCCAGCAGCAGGCCGGCTGTGCCCAGCAGCAGCGAGTACTCCTCCATTTGGAGCAAGGTATAGAAGAACGCGTACAGCACCGTCAGCACGCTTGCGACCATGCCCGTCACTTTGGCGCGCCGGAAAATCCACTGCGTGTAGGAGGCGATCACTCCGACGATCGCCGCCGCGGCCAGCCCGTACGCGAGCGGGAAGGCCAGGTGCTCGGCCAAGGACAGGAGCAGCAGGTAAAACAGGACGATGCCCGCGCCGACGAGGAGATACTGGAGCGGGTGCAGGCGCTGCTTCAGGAAGAACTCGACGAAGAAGAAAGCGGTCAGCGTGAGGAAGATGAACATCGTCGCGTACTGGATCGCGCGCGTGGTCGCCCGGTAATAATCGACGGGAACGGCGAAGTCGACCCCGAAACGCGACGCGCTCAGGTCGCGCGCATCCCCGATCCAGTGCTGCGGGATGTTGCGGTTGATGTGCTGGATCCTCCACGCGGCGCGGAAGCCCTCGACTCCGACCTCTTTCGAGTCCGGGGAGAACGGCCCAATGAACTCGGGGGATTTCCACGCGGAGCGGACGGCGACCTCCGTCGTTTTGCCGAGCGGGATGAAGCCGAGCTGCTGGCTGCCGCGGACCTTGAGGACCGCCGCGAAGGGGACCGCGCCGGTGGGCGCCTGGCCGAGCTGGGCCTCGAGCACGCCGCCCTTGAGCCCCTGGTTCTCGCCGCCGGGCTCGAGGGAAAGCTTCTGCGCGCCCCATTCCACGACGAGCGAGCTCTTGATCCCGCGCAGATCCGAGACGCCGAGCACCAGCTTCGCCTTGTCCCACTCCGGCCGCATCGCGTTCTCGGCCAGGGTCGCCGCGATCGTCTCCGGGAAGACGCCGGAAATCCTCATGTCGGTCGAGTAGACCGAGGTCTTGCAGATCCCGTGGCGGAGAAGCTCGGTGCCGGCGGTCGCGTCGACGGTGAGCTTTTCCGGCAGGAACCACGCCGTGGTGGATTGGACGTAGGCCCGGCCCTTGGAGTCCGTCCGGTCGATCTTGACCGGGACGCGCAGCATCGGGCCGACGACGTCCTGCGGCTCGGCCCAGGAGGCGACCAGCCCCGCCCGGATCTGGTTCCAGGACTCCTGACGGGCGGCCACGACAGTCGCGATCATCCACGAGGCGACGATGAGCATGGCGCCCAAGGTCCCGACGCTCACGATCTTCCCGGTGATCGAGTATTTGGCGCTCATAGTCCTTCCTCCTGTCCGTCATGCTTCGCGGGCTCCGCCTCGCGCTTCAGTTCGTCCCAGACCTTCGCGAGCGCGAAATACGCCGGGGTGATCACCGAATGCTTCTGCTTCTCCTTCCACACGACCGCCATCGCGAGCTCGAGGCCGGCGCGATACTCCGGCGCGGAGAGATGTTCCATATTCCTCTTATTTCTGTATAGACAGAAAACTTACGTCAAAAAAAATGATCACGACAGCCCCAGCAGGGACACGGCCTTTCCGCCCAAGGTCAGGAACCTCCGGACGAGCGGGGTCGGCAGGCGCCGGATGTCCTCGTACCACTTCGCGAACGTCTCGAAAAAGCCGAGCATGTCCCCGACCCGCTTCTTCGCGTAGGCCCCGTCCTTCGTCCCATCGTCGATCTCGTCGACGGCCTCGCGGAGAATCTTCATCCACGGCTCGATCTCGCGACGCTTCTGCTCGGAGACGGCCTGGCGGAACATGTCCCAGACGTCGGCGTGGGTCTCGAAGTACTCGCGCCGGCTGCCCAGCACGCGGGTCGATTTCACCATCCCCCAGTTCTGGAGCTCGCGCAGGCTATTGCTGACGTGCGAGCGCGCGACGGACAGGGACTCGGAGATCTCCTCGGCGTCGAGCGGCTTGGGCGACAGGAACAGAAGTCCGTGAATTTGGCACTCGGTGCGGTTCAAGCCCCAATGGCTCGCCATCTCGCCGTACCGGGAGATGAACTTCTGGGCCTTCTCGGAGAGTTGGGGCATAGGTTTCTCTTATTTCTGATTGTACAGTACAAACAGGAATTTGTCAAGACCCCCCTGGGGTTGACGCGGAAGCCCGGATGAGTCATCCTACCGGACGATATGACCCCCGAGGACCGTGAAAAGGTGCGCGCCGCCGTCGCGAAGGCCGAAGCCGGCCTCACGGCCGAGATCGTGCCGTGTGTCTACGAGCAAAGCAGCCCCTATCCCGAGTCCCTCTGGGCGGGCGCCGGCGCCGGGATGAGCCTCGCCGCCGGCGCGCTGTTCCTGCTCGACGTCTTTCACCCGCTCTGGCTCCCGCTGTCGCGTCTGATCCTGTGGGTGCCCGCCGCGGGCCTGGCCGGCGCAGCACTCGGCCGATGGTGCGGGCCCGCCAAGCGGGCCTTGATCGGCGGACGGCGCATGGAGGCGGCCGTCGCGCGCCGCGCGAAGGAGGTCTTCTTCGATCAGGGCGTCTCGCGCACGAAAGCCCGCGCCGGCGTGCTCGTCTTCACGAGCCTGCTCGAGCGCCGCGTCGTCGTGCTCGCCGACGAGTCCGTCCGCTCCAAGGTCTCCCCCGCCGCCTGGGACGCCGCCGTCGCCGCGATGACCGCCCACGCCGCCGACGGCCGCGTCGCGGAGGGGCTCTGCGCGGCCATCGAGAAGACCGCGGAGGCGCTGCGGTCCGCCGGTTTCGCCGGAAAGCCGGCCGCCGGCAACGAGCTCGGCGACGACCTTCTGACCGGGGACGGCCAATGACGCGCCTGCTGCTGCTCGTCTTGGCGCTCGCCGCCCCCGCCGGGGCGCTCGAGGTGCCGTTCCTGTCCGCGCGGGTCAACGACACCGCCGGGATGCTCCAGGAGTCCACGCGCGCGCGGCTCGAGACGTCCCTTAAGGATTTCGAAACGAAGACCGGGCATCAGGCCGCGGTCCTGACCATACCCTCGCTCGATGGCGCCTCGCTCGAGGAGTTCTCGCTCAAGGTCGCGCGCATCTGGGCTCTCGGACGGAAAGGCCAGAACGACGGGATCCTGTTCCTGATCTCGAAGAACGACCGCAAGTTGCGCATCGAGGTCGGCCACGGCCTCGAGGGCACGTTTCCGGACGCCCTCGCCGGACGGATCATCCAGGACGTCGTCGTTCCGAGCTTCCGCGCCGGCGACTACGACGGCGGCATTTCAGAGGGCGTCGACGCGATCATCGCGGCGGCGCAGGGTTCGTACGAGCCCCCGCCTCGCCAGGAGAGTTCCGGACGCAACGACTTCGCGGCCATGGGCATCCTGGAAAAACTAATGATGAGCGCCTTCGTCTTCGGCATCCTCGGCCTATTCGAGTTCGTGGGCCTCGCGGCGCCGGGAATGGGCTGGTTCCTCTATTTCTTCCTGATTCCGTTCTGGGCCGCGTTCCCGATGGCGATCTGGGGCGTCAAGTTCGGCATGGGCTGCCTGATGACGCACCTCATCGGCTTTCCGTTCGTCAAAGGCATCCTCCCGCATACCGACTTTGGCCGGAAGTTCAGCCAGAAGGGCAACAAGGTCTACTTCGGCGACTCCGAGATGTTCACGATCGGCGGCGGCGGGAGCTCGTCTTCGGGAGGATTCTCCTCGAGCGACAGCGGCGGCTTCTCGGGAGGCGGCGGCTCCTTCGGCGGCGGCGGGTCCTCGGGCAGCTGGTAGGACGTCAGCTCTTCAGGCTGCGGACGAGCGCGCGGTCGAGATCGGCGGTCAGGTCCTTTACGTCCTCGACGCCGACGGAGAGGCGGATCAAGCCGTCGGTGAGACCGGCCTTCAGGCGCTCCTCGCGCGGGATGCTGCCGTGCGTCATCGACGCCGGATGGCTGATCAAGGACTCGACGCCCCCCAGGCTCTCGGCCAGCGAGAAAATATCGCAGGAGGAGATCATGCGCTTGGCGCGTTCGATGTCGCCCTTGAGCTCGACGGAGATCATGCCGCCGAAGCCGGACATCTGGCCTTTGGCCGTCTCGTGGCCGGGATGCGTCGCCAGGCCCGGATAGTGGACCTTGTCCACCTCGGGATGCGCGAGCAGGTGCTTCGCGACGATCATGGCGCTCTCGCAGTGCCGTTCCATGCGCAGGGCCAAAGTCTTCGTCGAGCGCAGGAGCAGGAAGCAGTCGAGCGCGCCGGGCACGGCTCCGACGGCGTTCTGCAGGAACTTATATTCCTTGTGCAGCGCCTCGTCGCTCGTCAGGATCGCGCCGCCGACGACGTCGGAGTGGCCGCCGAGATACTTCGTCGTCGAGTGGACGACGACGTCGGCGCCGAGGCGCAGCGGGTTCTGCAGGGCCGGGGACGCGAACGTGTTGTCGACGACGACCTTCGCCTTGTTCGCGTGCGCGAGCTTGGAGACCGCGCGGATGTCCGAGATTTTCAGCAGCGGGTTCGAAGGCGTCTCGAGCCAGACGAGCTTCGTCTTGGGCGTGAACGCGGCCTCGACGGCGCTCAAATCGGTCGTGTCCACGAACGAGAACTCGACGCCGAAGCGCGCGAAGACCTTCGTGAACACGCGGTAGGTTCCGCCATACAGGTCGTTGCCGCAGATCACGTGATCGCCCGAGGACAGGGCCTCGATGACCGTCGACGTCGCGGCCATGCCCGAGCCGAAGCACAGCCCGAACGCGGCGCCCTCGAGCGACGCGAGGTTCTTCTGCAGCGCCTCGCGCGTGGGATGGACGGTGCGCGCGTAGTCGAAGCCCTTGTGCTTGTCCGGATACTCCTGCACGTAGGTCGACGTGAGATAGACCGGCGTCATGATGGCGCCGGTCGACGGATCGGGGGCTTGCCCCGCGTGCACCGCGCGCGTCGAGAAGCCGAGTTCCTTGTCGTCGCCCATATCAGGCCGGATCGGCGAGCAGCTCGGAGACCGCGCGCTCGACGTCCTTCGTCTGCGGCTGGATGAAGTACTCGAGGTTCGGCGACAGGCCGATGCCCGGAGTGGCTTTGCCGGCCAGGAGCCTGGGGCGAACCGTCAGCTCGTAGAAGCACTCGTCGACGAGCCGGCGGATCAGATGCTCCGCGAAGTTGGTGATCTCGGTCTCTTCGTTGACGAACAAGACGCGGCCGGTCTTCTTGACCGAGGCCTTGATCGCCTCCCAGTCGTAGGGGATCAGCGAGCGCAGGTCGATGACCTCAATGGAGCCCCTGCCTTCCTTGGCGAAGCGGCGAGCGACGTCAAGTGCGATCGGCGCCATGCGGCCGTGCGTGACGATCGTCGCGTCGGTGCCGGGGTGGGAGATTTTCGCCTTGCCGATCTCGACCGTGTAGTCGGCGAGCTTGGGCCACTTCGCCTTCCATTTCGTGCGGTCGCCCAAAGGCGCGTCGATCATGTCGTGGAGCGTCTTCTCGTCGGGCTCCCCGGGAATCAGCTCCTCGCCCTTCGAGCGCAGGAGCGCCTTCGGCTTGAGAAAGAGGACGGGATCGTCGCTCTTGATCGCCGCGATCATGAGGCCGTACGCGTCGATCGGCGTCGAGGGGCAGACGACCTTCATGCCGTGCAGCTTCGAGGCGATCGAGTCGAAGGAGTGGGAGTGGTACATGCTGCCGTGGATGCCCGAGCCGGTCGGCGTCATCACGACCATCGGCGTCTTGTAGCGGCCGCCCGACGACCAATGGCCGTTCGCGGCGAGCTTGAGCATGTCGATGACGTTGAAGATGTAGTCGACGAACTGGATCTCGGCGACTGGACGGCCGCCGGCCCAGGCGAGTCCCAGAGCCGCCCCGATGATGCCGCGCTCGTCGAGCGGGGCGTTCCACGCGTTCTTCAGGCCCTGCGTGGCGGTGAACACGCCGCCCAGGGGCGGGCCGACGTCCTCGCCGAAGATCTCGGTGACGCCCAGATTCTGCTCGCCGTAGTGAAGGGCCATGCGGATGGCCTGCGCCATGTTGGCCATGTCAGCTGCCGCCCTTCGTCGGATAGGAGGCGGGAAGGCCGTCCGCGAAGACGTCCTCCCACACGGACTCTTCCTTCGGGAACGGCTCGGTCTTGACCTGCTTGTGCGCGGCGTCAAGCGCGGCCGCTTCCTTATCCCAGATTTTCTTGAAATCGGCGGCCTTGGCCAGGCCGCGAGTCGTCATGTTCTTCTCGAGCAGGTCGATGCAGTCCGCCTCGGGAATGCGATTGGCGCCGGAGGAGGAGGAGTGGCCGTACAGACGGCTGCAGCGCGCCTCGAGCAGGTAGGGCTTGCGGTTCTTGCGGACGTAGGCGAGCGCGGTCTCGATCGCGGCCCAGGACTCGAGCACGTCGTTGCCGTCGATCGTGCGGCCCGGCATGTCCGGGAAGGCCTTCGCCCAGTCGGAGATATGATCCTCGCCGTGCTGCGTCTTGGCGGCCGTCGAGATGCCCCAGCCGTTGTTGACGACGACGATCAGGATCGGAAGCGGGAGCGCGGGGCGGTTGGCCCACACGAGGCAGGAGTGGAAGTCCCCCTCGGCGGTGCCGGCGTCGCCGCCGTTGACGATCGTGACCGCATCGGTCTTCGCGCGCGCCTGCGCGATGCCGGTGCCGATCGACGTCGAATACTGGGTTTCGATCGTCGGCGAGATCGGAACGACGTTGAGCTCGGGGATCGCGTAGTGGTTCACGAAGTTGCGGCCCTTCGAGTACGGGTCGGTCGCGACGGAGCGCATCTGCCGCAGCGCGTCGATCGGCTGGGCGCCCATGGCCATGACGATCGCGGCCGAGCGGTAGTGCAGGTGCAGGAAATCGAAGTTCACGCCGTGGCCCTTCTTGATCTGCAGGCCGAGCGGCACGTTGAAGGCCTCCTCGCCGGGGCCGCCGATCCAGAAGAAGCCGTCGCCGCCCTTGCTCATCTTGATGAGCCGTTCCTCTAATAGACGGGCGCGGACCATCAACTCGTGGATCTTCAGAAGTTTGGCGGCGCCGAGCTTTTTATAGAGGTCGGCCGCGGGCTTCGCGGCGGTCTTGGCGGACGTCTTGGCGGTGGGCATCACGGCCATTCTAGGAAATACCGCGGCCCCCCTCAATAGGTCCGAGGTGCCGGGCTTTCAGACGTGAAGCCGCCTACTTCGCCTCGATCTTGACCGCGTGCTCGTCCGCGCGCTTGGCGAGCTTATGGGACGGGAACTTGCTGCCGAACTCCTTGTAGAGCTCGAGCGCCTTCTTGTCGTCCTTGAGCGAGTCCTCGTAGAC
>JBBQVX010000058.1:0-22503 GCA_038211115.1 Elusimicrobiota bacterium
CCCGCGCAAGCCCGGCATGAGCCGCGACGACCTTCTCAACACGAACGCCAAGATCGTCGCGTCCGTGACCGAGAACGTGGTCAAGTTCTCCCCGAACTGCATCCTGATCATCGTCTCGAACCCGCTCGACGCGATGTGCCAGGTCGCGCTCAAGACCTCCAAGTTCCCCAAGCACCGCGTCATCGGCATGGCGGGCGTGCTCGACAGCGCGCGCATGCGCTGGTTCATCGCCGAAGCGCTCGACGTGTCGATGGAGAACGTGCATGCGATGGTGCTCGGCGGCCACGGCGATACCATGGTCCCGATGCCCCGGTTCTCGACGGTCAACGGCATCGCCATCACCGAGCTGCTCCCGAAGGAGAAGATCGAGGCGATCAACCAGCGTACCCGCGACGGCGGCGCCGAGATCGTCAAGCTGCTGAAGACCGGCTCCGCGTACTACGCGCCGTCGGCGGCGGCGGCCGAGATGGTCGAGTCGATCCTCAAGGACAAGCGCAAAATCCTTCCTTGCGCCGCCCTGCTGGAAGGCGAGTACGGGGTCGAGGGCGTGTTCGTCGGCGTGCCCTGCAAGCTCGGCGCCCGCGGCATCGAGTCCATCATCCAGCTGAACCTCACGGTCGAGGAGCGCGCAGCGCTCCTGAAGTCGGCCGGCGCGGTGAAGGAGCTCGTCGGGGCCTTGAAATAAATTGCTGTTAGCCGTCGACGTCGGGAACACCAACCTGACCGTCGGAGTCTTCGCCGGGGATCGGCTTCTGCGCCAATGGCGCCTGGAGACCGATTCCCGGCGATCCTCTGACTGGTACGCGCGCGCGTTGAAATGCCCTTTCCGCAAAGTCGACGGGCTTCCGTCCTCGGCCGTCGTCGGCTCCGTCGTTCCCGGTCTGGACGCCGTGCTGTCCGCGGCGATCCGCAAGGCGTTCGGCGTCGCCCCGTCGTTCGTCACGCCGTCCTCGCCGCTGGGCCTGAAGCTGAAGGTGAGGACGCCCGCTCAAGTCGGAGCGGACCGGATTCTCAACGCGCTCGCCCTTCGGGAGCTGTTCAAGGGGCCGTCCATCGCCATCGACTTCGGCACGGCGACGACCTTCGACTGCGTCGACGCGAAGGGCGCGTATATCGGGGGGGCGATTTTGCTGGGACCCAACTCCGCCGCTCGCGCTTTGCACGAGTTTACGGCGAAGCTCCCTTTGATTCGTGTGCGCAAACCGCGGACCGCCATCGGCAAGGATACCGAGCACTGCCTGGAGGCCGGGCTGTACTTCGGCTACCTCGGGATGATCCGCGAGGTGCTCGCGCGCACGAAGGCGGAGATGCCCGGGAAGGCCCGGGTCGCGGCGACGGGGGGCCTGGCGCCGCTGTTCCTGAAGGACCTGCCCGGGGTCAAGCATGAGCCGGACCTGACGCTAAACGGCCTGCGAATCGCGAGCGGGCTTATTTCAGCGGCGCGTGCGGCATGAACGCGGCGACCGCGCCGACCATACCGATCGTCACGCCCGCCAAGCCGAGACCCTGAAGCTTGCGCTCCTGCGGGACCTCGCGCATGCGTCGCACGTGCTGCTCGACGATCAGGAAGAGGGGGAGGATCACCATCGCCATGCGGATGTTCTCGCCCGTCTGCTTCGTGATGTAGACGAGCGCGGCCACGCCGGCGAAGTTGAGGGCGACGGCGAGCAGGGCGAGGGCCGCGGAGGCGCCGGCGCCGCCCTTGTCGATCTTCTCCTTCAGCGCGAGCTCGGCTTTCTTGTGGACGGAGTGGGCCGCGAAGAAGATCGCGACGGAGACGACGTAAAGGATTAGGAGCTGGACGCTGACGGTCCAAAGGGTCGGCTGCTTCAGCTTCGCGATTAAGTCTTTCATTTTAACGTCTCCTGGGGCTCAGGCGCCGCTTGGGTCCATCGGCCCCGTGCTCCGGGGGGTCTAATGCCGCTTGCGGCGCGGGGTGTAATGAGATATCATATTAACAAGCGATCGTCCATGTCACATGGCGTATATACGTCGCTGAGACGTAGGAGGAATTGATGTACCGAGTCCGAAACGCCGTCATCATCATCATTCTCTGCATCATCGGTGCCTACACCGTTAAGAAGGGCCCGCAGCTCGCCCTCACGCCCGACACGGACACGATCAAGGACGCGGTCGCCGGCAACCGGATCCGCCACCATGGTCCGAAGCTGACGCTCGCCAGCGGCACCGGCGACGACCTTCGCGACGCCGTCGCGGGCCACGCGGTCGGCACGCCCGGTCGCCACGGCAACACGCTCGACGACGTGGGGCCGCCTCCCCGCGGCGACGGCCAGGGCTACCACGGCCACAACCCGAACAACCCGGGCAACAACTTCATCCCGCCGCCTCCGCCGCCGCCCGTTTCCGAGTCGGGGCCGAGCGAAGAACAGTCCTTCGACCCTCGCTAGATGTAGCGTTCGCTTTAGCTGGGAGCCCGGTCCCCGTAGGGACTGGGCTCTTTGCTTAAAAGCGTTTCTCATCAACTCAGCCGGATAGGAAAAAGATAAATGCGCTCGATGACCCTCACCGCCTTCGTACTCTGTCTGCTGTCGTCCTCCTCCGCTCACGCGATGAACTTGGACTGGCTCACTCAGTACAAGAAGCCGAACATCCATTACGGGCAGCTCGCCCTCCATCCTTATTACCAGCTGACCGAGACCTACGACAACAACATCTACCTGGTGCCCCGCAACACGCCGACCCGGACCGTCGGCGGCGGCGTGCGCGACTCCTGGATCACGACGAACGAGCTCGCCCTCGAGGCGGTCCTGCCCTGGCGCCGCCTGCATACCTTCGCTGCCGGCTACGACTTCGAGGCCAACACGTACACGACCCAGCCCGAGCTCAACGACACGATCAACCAGAAGGCCCACCTGGACTACGTCTACGCGGGCGCTTACGGCCTCACCTACAAGGCCGGCGACAAGTACGAGAACACCACCGACCAGGCTTTCTCCGAGCTCATCGGCCGCAACCGCCGCTGGACGAACGTCGTCTACACCGAGCTCGACTACAACCCCGAGAAGGGCTACCTGGCCGGCGGCGTGGACGCGAGCCACACGGCGAACAAGTACCTCGGCGACACGATCGGCCGCCAACTCAACCGCTACGAGCAGCGCGCCGGCTTCAACGTCGGCTACAAGATCCAGCCGAAGACGAAGCTCTACGCCTCCTACCACCGCACGATCATCCATTACACCGTCCACCGCGAGCTGCCGGATCAGGACCGCGACAACAAGTCCCACGATCTCGGCTTCGGCGTGAGCGGCGTGCTGGCCCCCAAGGTCACCGGCCAGGTCGAAGGCGGCATGACCTATCGCGAGTACGACGAGGCGCCGATCGGCGGCGTGACCCGCGTGACCCACAACTTCACCGTCGCGACGAACGTCGTCTATAAACCGACCTCGAACACCGACGTCATCTTCGGCGCGTCGCGCCGTCTCGAGGAGTCGATCAACGCCTCCAGCCGCTTCTACATCAGCAACAACGCGTCGCTCGACATCAAGCACAAGCTCCCGCGCAAGTTCTCGGTCGGCGTCAACGGCGCTTTCGGCCTCGACAAGTATCCCGAATCGCAGACCGTCACGGGCGGCGCGACGGGCAGCCGCCGCGACGACATCTACCAGGCCGGCGCGTGGGTCGAGTACGACATCCAGCAGTGGCTTTCCACGGGGCTGTCCTACGTCTTCCGTGAGCGCGATTCGAACTTCTCCGGTGAGTTCAACTACCAGGACATGCAGACCGCGTGGAACCTGGCGCTTAAGTTCTAGACCCTGTATAATAGGCGCGCCATGCACCGAACGGTCCCGCTCGCGCTGAGTCTTTGCTTTTTGACGGCGGCCTGCGGCGGCTTTCACGTGACCGAGGGAGCGCCTCCGGACGCGACGGCCCCTGCTCCGGCGACGGCGGCGGCTCCGGGGACGGTCGCGACGCCGGAACAGCGCAAGGCCTCGAGCGAGGCGGAAGCGGCCGCGATCGCCTCGGCCCTGAAGCAGGTCTCCCGCGCCAAGACCGACTACCGCATCTCCTCGGCCGATCTCATCAGCGTCACGGTCTATCAGGACCTCGAGATGAACCGCAAGACGCGCGTCAACGCCAACGGCACCGTCTCGCTGCCGCTGATCGGCGCGGTTAAGATCGGGGGCATGACCTTGCTCGAGGCGCAATCCACGATCGAAGCCAAGCTGTCCCAGTTCCTGGTCAGCCCGCAGGTGTCCTTGTTCATCGAGGAGTACGGCAACAAGACCGTCTTCGTGATGGGCGAGGTTCAGAAGCCCGGCTCCTATCCCGTTCCCACGGAGTCGCGCATGACCGTTCTCGAGGCGATCAGCACTGCGGGCGGCTTCACGCCGGTCGCGGCGCAGGACCGCACGCGCGTGCTGCGCAACGTCAACGGAGCCAGCGTCACCTACACGATCGACGTCAAAGCGATCACGCAGCAGGGCGACAAGGAGAAGGACATGATTCTCGAGCCCAACGACGTGATCTACGTCCCCCAGAGTTTCTTCTAACCATGTCCGATACAGCGGCCGAGATCGAGCAAGACATCGAACTCAACCTCTCTCAGTACGCGGAGATCCTGCTGCGGCGCCGCTGGATCGTGCTCGGAGTGACGACGCTCGTCTTCGGCGGAGCCGGCTCGTACGCGTTCCTCTGGCCTCCGATCTACCGCGCGTCCACCGTCCTCAACATCGAGCGCGAGAGCAAGACCTCGATCCAGACGGCCAACGGCCTGGGCGATATCCAGGACGACCAGTACTTCGACACCCAGTACAAGCTGATTACGAGCGACACCCAGCTGCGTCGCGTCTACGCGGACCTGAAGCTGTCCACGACGAAGGACTTCGCCCGCGGCGTCGAGGCGCTCAAGGCCGAGGTGTCCGTTCTGCCCATGCCGCACACCCGCTTGTGCAACGTCAACGCCGACAGCACGGACCCGCAACTCGCCATGCGGATCTCGGCGACGCTCGCGCAGTACTTCGTCGAGCAGAACCTGAACAACCAGCTGTTCATGTCGAAGGACGTCCTCGACGCCCTGCAGATGCGGATGAAGGGGGAGGACGCCGAGAAGGTCAGCGAGTCGCTGCCTTCGGTCGTGAACAACAAGCTGATCCAGGACATCAAGGCGCAGATTTTCGAGGGCGAGGCGCATCTCGCCGACCTGCGCATGAAGTACACGGACAGCCACCCGCAGATCATCTCGCTCAAGTCCCGCCTCGCCTCGATGAAGAAGGTCCTCAACAACGAGGTCGACAATATCGTCCGCAGCCTCAAGACGGAGCTCTCGGGCCAGCTGCGCGCGAACAACGTGCGGATCATCGACATGCCGCAGCTTCCGGACAGGCCCGTCCGCCCGCGCAAGACCGTCGCGCTCGTGTTCGGCCTGCTCGGCGGTCTCTCGCTGGGCATCTTTCTCGCGTTGATCATCGAGATGCTCGACCAGACCGTGCGCACGCAGGACGACGTCGAGCGCCGCGCCGGCCTGCCGTTCCTCGGCCTGATCCCGTACGCGCGGCACAAGAAAGGGGCCGCGATCTTCGCGCCGCTCGTCTCCCCGGACGTCTCCCTGACGAGCGAGGCCTTCCGCAACCTGCGCACGATGGTCGGCTTCGCCGAGAAGGAAAGGGAGCCGTTTCTGCTCGTGACGAGCTCGGTGCAGGAGGAAGGCAAGAGCGTCGTGGCGACGAACCTCTCCGTGGTGCTCGCCCAGCTCGGACAGAAGGTCCTCATCGTCGATGGGGACCTCCGCCGGCCGCGTCTGCACTCGAACATGCGCGTATCGAGCGAGAAGGGCTTAAGCGACTATCTCTCCGGCGCCGCCGACAGCATCGAGGACCTCGTGCAGAAGAGCGAGGTTCCGAATCTCGACGTCATCACGTGCGGGCCGCGGCCCCCGAACCCGGCCGAGCTTCTGAACACGCAGCGCCTGGCCGACTTCGTCGCGTGGGCGAGCAAGAACTACTCGCGCGTGATCGTGGACTGTCCGCCGGTGTTCCCGATCAGCGACATCCTCCTCTGGGGGCGCCACGTCAAGTCGGCGATCTTCGTGATGCGCTTCGGGCGCACGCGCGTGCCGCTGATCCGCACGGCCTCCTCACGCCTGCGCGCGAGCGGCGTCCGCCTCCTTGGCGGCGTGGTCAACGGCGCGCGGCTCGGCACGATGACGTACGCCGACGGCCGCTACTACGAGCAGTATTATCGCGATTACGTGGACGTGGAGCCCCAGAAACAACACAAGCGCTCATGAGGCCGCGCGTCCCGTCCGGGGTTCCGGAGGGGCTCCTTTTCGCGCTGCTCGCCTTCGGTCCACTCGCGTTCGGCTCCGTCGAGCCCTGGTCGCGCGCGACGCTCGAGATCCTCGCCTTCGCGCTCGCCTTCGCCTGCTTCCTGCGCGGCCGCCCGGCTGTTTCGACCGCGGCGGACAATCTGTGGCTGCTGCCTGCGGGCTTCGCGGCGCTGGGCGTGGTCCAAATACTCGCGGGCGCGTCCGCGGACGGGCCCAGGCCCCTCGGGCCGTTCACGGCCGCCCCGCGCGAGACCGAGTCCGCGGTCCTGCTGTGGTCCGCGTACGCGGCCGTGCTGTGGAGCGTTCCGCGCACGCTCGTCACGCACGAGGCCGCGCGCCGTTACGCGCGATTCGTCTTCGGACTCGGCCTGGCGGTCGCGGCGTTGGGCATGCTTCAGCTGGCGACCGGCGGCGACAAGCTCTACTGGCTGCGCGTCGCGCCGCGCGCGTACTCATTCGGCCCTTACTACAACCGGGACCACGCGGCCAACCTTCTACTCGTGTGCCTCGCGTTCTCGCTCGGCGTCCTCTTCTCGCGGTCGCCGCGGCGGCCCGGAGCCGACGGTCTGCCACGGGAATCGTGGCTCGGCCGGGCGCTGGTCGCCGGAGGCGTGCTTTTCCTGCTCTGCGGCGTGTATGCCTGCGGCTCGCGCGGCGCCCTGCTGGCCGTCCCTCTGGCCGGGGGAGCCGTCGCGCTGCTCGCGGCGAGCTTCCAGAAGAAGGCGAAGGCCCGGCGCGCGCGCGCGGCCGCGGCGCTGGCGGGCCTGGCGCTCGTCGTGGCGCTCGCGTTCCGCGTGGTCGGCGCCGGGGCCGACGCGGGCGCCCTGGTCGACCCCTCGGTGACGGCGCGCTTCTTCATCTACGTGGACGCCGGGCGCTGGCTGCGCGACGCGCCGCTGTTCGGCACCGGCCTCGGCAGCTTCGAGGCCGTGTACCCCTCTTATCAGGACCCGAGCCTGCGCGGCTCGGTCAAGCATGCGCACAGCGACTGGCTCGAACTCGCGCTCGAGACGGGCCTGCTCGGCCTGCTCGCCGCGCTGCTCGCGGCGGCGTGGGGGATCCGCGCGGCCGTGCGCACGTGGCTGCGCGCCCGCTCCTCGGAAATGCGCTCCTTGATCGGCGGCGGCCTCGCGGCGACGGCTGCGTTCGCGGCGCACTCGTTGTTCGAGTTCGGCTTCCAGATTCCGGGAAACGCGGTCGTGTTCTTCAGCGCGGCGGGGTTCCTCTTGTCGTCCCCCGCGTGGGCGGACAAGGGCGCCTCCGCCGCGATGACGAAGCCCCCGCCGGCCTGGGCTCTGCCCGTCGGGGCGGCCTGCTTCCTGGTCTTGACCTGGGCGGCGGCGGCCCAGGGTTTCGGGTTCGGCTGGCAGGCGGACGCGAAGCAGCTCTCCTCGGACGCCGTGTATCTCTACATGGGCGCCGATCAGGGCGGGGCCGTCGATCAGGCGGCCGTGCGCGGCGCGCTCGAGCTCTCGCTCGCCTCCACCGAGCGAAGGCCTTACGATTCCGGTCCGATGATCGTCGCGGCCGCTAGCCTTCGCCGCCTCGGCCGGGACGGCGACGCGGCGGCCCTGTTCGCGCGCGCCTCCTCGGTGCGCTTCTCAGCTTTGGAGGGATCGGGTCCGTCGCCGCGGACGACGCAGAGCAAGCTCGAGTCGCTGCGAGGCATCGGCCTGCTGCCGACGCGCCTGGAGCGTCCGTGAGCTCGATCCGCCTGACGAATCCGCTGAACGTCGTCGCAGCACTCGCGTTCCTTGCGCCGGCCGCCGGTCTCGACGGCGTCCTGGACGGCGCCTTGGCGCTCGCGGCCGGACTCGCCGCCGTAGCGGTTCTCTACGCGAAGCCCTCGCCGTGGGAGACTCGCCGGCCGGCGCGCCTTGCCGCCATGGTGTTCGGCGGCCTGCAACTGCTCTCCGTCATCTCGTTCGCATATTCGGCCGCGTTCAACGGACTGCAGAGCGGCCCGCGGGACTGGCTGGAGCTCCCGCGCTGGACGATCATGGGGCTGTTCGTCGTCCACCTTATCCGCCATCACGACGACCGCGTCGAGCGGGCGATGGAGTTCGGGATGCTCGGCTCGCTGTACGCGGGGGCGTTCCTGTTTCCCGGGCCGGAGTACGCCTACAAATCCGTTCTGACGGCCTGCTGGTTCCTGTTCTACTCGCGCGCGCGCCTGCGGCTGGTCCACTCCGCAGCGGCGCTGCTGCTCGTAGCGCTCGCGGGCGGGCGGTTCGCCTGGCCGGCGGCCGCGCTCGTCCTGTCCGCGGCCGCGGGCGCGAGCCTGTACGAGAGCGCCGTGCGCGGCCGCGCGCGCTGGGCGCCTCAGTTGGTCACGCTCGCCGGCCTCCTGCTGCTCACCGTGCCCGTGCTGCTCGTGCGCTCGGCGACCGCTCCCGACACGGTTCAGGCCGCGCCCGGAACGGCGTCGGTCCAGGAGGCGCTCCGGGCGGTCCGGCGCTCTCCCGTTCTCGGCTGGGGGCCGGCGTGCTATGAGCCCGGCGCCGCGGTGGACGATCAGTATCTGTCCTGGCTCGTGAAAGGCGGCGCCGTCGGGGCGGGCGTCATCATCGGCGCGGCCGCGCTGTTCGCGTCGCTGCTGCTGCGCTCGGAAGGCGGGGACGCGCGGCGCCTGCTCGGCGCGGCGGTATTCTTAGGGAGCGTCGCTCTGCTGCTGCTGTCGGGCCGCTTCCTCGATCGCTACGCCCTCTTCTTCTCGACGGCCTTCGCCGCCGCCGGGATGTTCGCGCGCGCGGAGCCGGCGTGAGGCCGGCGCTTTTTCTGGCGCTGCTCCTGCTTCCCGGCGCGGCCCGCGCGGCCTTCGTCGTGGGCCTGCTCGAGCCCGTCACGCCGCGCGTCGCGGCGCGCGCGGCCTCGCTCGGCCTCGCGTCGGCCGCCGTGGCCCCGCGCGGCGCCGACGGCGAGTCCGCGGGCGAGATCCGCGTCGACGATTGGACGCGCCTGCGGTTCCTGACGGCCCGCGCGCTGGCGCGCTCGCGCGAGGGCGTCTTCTTCCGCCTGCCGGGCTCCCCGGCTGGACGGGACATTCTGGATTACCCTGAGGAGTGGCAGGCGCTTTCGCGCGTCGCGCGCGAACTGCGGGCCGTGCGCCCGGTCTTGGATGAGGGCGCGCCGGCGGCGGCGCCGTTTTCCGTCCCCGGCGTGGAGGCGCGCGCGTGGAGCCGCTCCGGGCGTCTCTACGTCCTGCTCGTCAACGTCTCGGGGGGGCCGGTTCCGCTCGACGGCGCCGCGCTGTCGTCGTGGCGCGCCCTCTTCGAGGCGCGGTCCGCTCCGGCGGAAAATCTGCTCCCGTGCGCGGCGGGGCTTTGCCTGCCCGCGGAAGGCGTCTTGTGGCTCGAGGGACGCCTGCTTTCGGGGCTGCCGTGAGGCTTGCGCCTTTCCTTCTGCTCGCGGCGCTAGCGCCGGCCGGCGCCGCCCCGATCGCGACCGGCCTGTACAACCTGGAGGTGCCGGGCGGTCTGGAGGCCGGCCTGGCCTCGGCCAGGAAGGGCGGCTTCAGCCTCGCCGTGATCGGCGCCTACGGCGAGCAGCTCGATGCGATTCAGGCCGCGGGCATGAAGGCGGTGGTCGCGCTCTGGCTCGACGCGGAAGCGGCCAAGTCCCCGGACAAGGCGAAGTGGGAGGTGGAGAAGGCCCGGATCAAGGAGAAGGTCTCGCGCTTGAAGGGCCATCCCGCCCTCGGCTCCTGGTACGTCGTCGACGAGCCCGACGGCGACTCCTTCCCGCTCGACCGCCTCGTCGAAGCCGTCGGCCTGATCCGCTCGGTCGATCCGAAGACGCCGCTGCTCGCCGTCTTCGATAAGCCGCGCCGCTGGGCCGCGTATTTCCCGCACTTCGATATCCTCTGCGTCGATCCGTATCTTCGCCGGCGCCGGGTGCTCGGCGGCTACGACTCGCCCGAGGTGGTCACGCAGTGGCTGAAGATGGCCAAGCAGGACCTGGGCAAGCGCAAGGGCGCGAAACTGTGCGCCGTCCTCGGCGCCTTCGATATCCGTCCGAAGGCCGCGGGGGAAGCTCCCGGCTACCGCAAGCCGACCCCCGCGGAGTTCAAGGACATGGCCGCGCGCGCGCGCGCCGAGGGCGCCGACCCGGTCTTCGTATACGCCTACGCGCTCGGCGCAGACGCGGAGTCCGCGCCCTGGAACCTGCCGAAGGACGACCCCAAGCTGTGGGAGGCCGTGCAGGACTCGATGCGCGGCCTGTCGGGGATGGGAAAATGAAGAAGCCCCTTTCGCTGAAGAAGAACTTCGCCTTCACCTTGTTCGGCAACTTCGCCTACGGCGGCGCGCAGTGGGCGATGCTGATGGCGATCGCCAAGCTCGGCAGCCCCGAGATGCTCGGGCGCTTCGCGCTCGCGACCGCGGTGACGGCCCCCGTGATCATGTTCGCGAACATGAACCTACGCACCTTGATCGCGACCGACGCCAAGGACCGCTACCCGTTCGGCATCTACCTCGGCCTGCGCCTGGCCATGCTCGCCGGCGCGCTCGCGGTCGTCATCGGTATCTCGATCGCCTCCGGCCACAACCGCGAGCTCGCAATCATCACCTTGCTCGTCGGGATCGCGAAGGCGATTGAGGCGGTCAGCGACCTGTTCCAGGGTCTGATGCAGCAGCAGGAGAAGATGGACCTGATGACGGGCTCCTTGATCGTGAAGGGCATCCTCTCCCTGCTCCTGTTCGTCGTCGCGATGTGGGCGACGCGCAGCCTCTTGTGGGGGGCGGCCAGCATGGTCGTCTCGTGGGCGTTGACCTTGTTCCTCTACGACATCCGCAGCGCTCGCGCCTGCTTCGCGCCAGGTCAGGCGCCGTCCTTCGTCCCGCTGTGGACGCGCTCGCGCCTGACCGCGCTGTTCCTCGCGGCGATCCCGCTCGGGATATCAGCCCTGCTCGACACTTTGGTCGTCAACATCCCTCGCTACTTCGTCGGCGGCATGCTCGGCGAGCGCGGCCTCGGCTTCTTCGCGGCGATGGCCTACGTGCCGATCGTCGGCGCGCGCGTGATCAACGCGCTCGGAACCGCGGCCCTGCCGCGGCTGGCCAAGCACTACCAGCGCGGCGAGACCGACGAGTACCGCAGCCTGCTGCTCAAGGTCCTGGCCTTCGGCGCGGCGATCGGCCTGGGAGGCTTCCTGGTTGTAGCCGTCGGCGGCCGGCAGATCCTGACCCTGCTCTACAAGGCCGAGTACGCCCAGCAGCTGGGCGCGTTCGCCTGGATCATGGTCGCCTCGGGCATCGGCTACGTGGCGCTCTTCATGGAGTATGGGCTCGGCGCGGCGCAGGTGTTCTGGATCCAGCCGTTCGTCATCGCGGCGGCCTCCGCGGCGCTCGCGGGCGCGTGCGTGGTCTTAATACCGCGCTACGGCATCACGGGTGCCGCTATGGCGATGGCCGTGGGCGCGTCGACCCAGGTCGCAGGCAACGCGATCCTCACCTGGCGCGTGCTGCGCGCGCACGCGGCGGGACGCGCGCGGTGAGGGCGCTCGCCTACGCGGCGCTGATCACGGTCTACGTCCTGTCCGGACGTTGGGGCTTCGACCGCCTGTGGAACGCGCCCTACGAGGACCTCGACTACATGCCGCTCGATGCGGAGCCGATCTCGCCGTATCAACTGCGCTTCCTGCTCGTCACGATCTTCTTCTTCATCATGCTCTTCGAGCGCAAGCGCCGCGGCGAGGCCGACCGGCTGCGCGGGCAAAGCTACGCGTACGCTCAGGCGAGCTTCTTCGTGTATTTTCTGGTGTCGATTCTGTGGACCCCGGACATCACCTTCGGCGCGATCAAGGGCTTCGAACTCGTGATCACGGCGATCTCCTCGGTCGCGATCTACCGGATCGTAGCCGGCCCGCTCGGCCCATCCGTCCTGCGCTGGACCTGGAAGCTGATGTTCGGGCTGACCGCGTTCCTGGCCGTCGTCGCGTTCGGCAAAGCGGTCCAGTTCGGCCCCGAGCGCCTTGCGGTGCTGGGCGGCGGTCCCAACGTGTTCGGGCGCATGATGGGCTTCCTGTGCCTCGGCGGGCTTTACTTCTGGCGGCGGACGGGGAAGTGGGTCTACGTGGGCTGGACCGTGCTTTCGGTCCTCCTGATCGTCCTCAGCGGCTCACGCGGCTGCCTGATCTCGGTCGCCGCGGCGATGGCGGCCTTCTTCTTCGTCGAGCGGATCAAGGTCACGAAGCTGCTCGGCATGCTGTTCGGCGCGGCCTCGGCGATGACGCTCGTGCTCGCGTTCACGAACGTCGGCCGGCTGGCGGCCGACATCTACCAGGAGCGCGTGACCCGCCTGCTCATCCAGGAGCGCTACGTGTCGGGCCGAAACGAGCTGTATCAGTCCGCGTGGCAGATGACCAAGGACTACCCGGTGTTCGGCGGAGGCCTCGGTTCCTTCCGCGGCTACCGCTACGGGGTCTACCCGCACAACATCTTCCTCGAAGTCCTGAGCGAGGGGGGCGTCGTCGGCGTGGCGCTGCTCCTGATCGTGTTCTGGCGCTTCGAGCGCATCTATTGGTACAACAGGAAGAAGGCGGACGGCGCGACGGTCGCGGCGTTCATCCTGATCCTCGTGAACACCCAGTTCAGCGGCGACCTCTACGACAGCCGGTCTCTCTTCGTCTTCATGATTCTCGCCTTCCTGCCGAAGGACGCGCTACCCTCGAGGGCCGTCGCGTGAGCCTGCGCGCTCTGATGTACCACGACATCGAGGCCGCGGCGACGCGAAATCGGTACTCGTTCTCGAGCGCGGACTTCGCCGCGCACATGGCGGCGGTCAAGGCCGCCGCCGACGGCGCGCCGTCGGTCGAGCGCGGGCCCTCCGGCCCCTCGGCGGGATACGCGATCACTTTCGACGACGGGCACCCGGGCTGGCTCGCGGCCGCCGACGCGCTCGAGGCGCTCGGCTGGCGCGCCTACTTCTTCGTCATCAGCGGGCGGATCGGCGCCGCGGGCGGGCTCGACAAAGCCGCGATCCGTCGCTTGGACGGGGCCGGCCATGTGATCGGCTCGCACTCCGTGGACCACCCATACCATCTCGCTTCGCGAGGTCGGGACTTCATCGTCGACCAGTGGGCGCGCAGCAAGGCGGCGCTCGAGGACGTCGTCGGTCACGAGGTGCTGTCGGCCTCGGTTCCCGGGGGCTCCTACGACCGCGGGGTCGGTCTCGCCGCCGACGCGGCCGGCGTGCGCCAGCTCTTCACCTCGGAGCCCGTCGCGTCGAGTTGGGAGGACGGCGCGTGCCGCGTGTTCGGGCGCTTCACCCTGTACAACGGCATGGGCCCGGACGCGGCCGCAGCGCTCGCCCTGGGGCGCCTCACCGCGACCGTCCCTCAGTACGTATCCTGGAACGTCAAGAAGGCCGCCCGCACCGCGCTGCGCGGCCCGTACCACGCCCTGCGCCGTGCGCTGTACCCGGGGACCACGTGAGCGTCCGCTACGAGCGGCTCGACATCCGGACCTTCGACTTCGCTAAGGCCGACGCCTTCGCGGATCGGACGATCTTCCAGACCAAGCCGTGGCTCGACTTCGTCGCCGAGACGCAGAACGCCGAGCCGGTCGTCGCCGCGCTGAGCGACGGCGGGGAGATCGTCGGCTATTTCACCGGCCTTATCGTGCGCAAGCTGCGCCGGTTCAAGATACTCGGCAGCCCGTTCCCGGGCTGGACGACCTCTTACATGGGCTTCAACCTCGTCCCCGGCTATTCGAGGCTAGCGGCGCTCGCCGGTTTCCGTGACTTCGCGTTCAAGGAGCTGGGCTGCGTCCATGCGGAGATTTACGACCGGCGGCTCACGGAGGCGGAGGCCAAGACGAGCGGCTTTGAGTACGCGATGGGCGGCAGCTACGAGCTCGACCTGCGCCCGCCGGAGGAGGCTCTGCTCGCCGGCATGCAGAAGGGCTGCCGCGGCTACATCAAGCAGGCGGAGAAGCTCGGCGTGACGATCGAGGAGGCGTCCGACGAGGCCTTCGCGGACGACTACTGTGCCCAGCTCCAGGACGTCTTCGCCAAGCAGTCGCTCGTGCCGACCTACGAGGCGACGCGCGTGCGCTCCCTGATCCGCCATCTGCTTCCGAGCGGGAACCTGCTGCTCCTGCGCGCGCGCGACGCGAAGGGCGAATGCATCGCGACCGCGCTGTTTCCCGCGTTCAACTCCCACATGTACTTCTGGGGCGCGGCGAGTTGGCGCGCGCATCAGAACCAGCGTCCGAACGAGATCATCATCTGGCACGCGATGAAATACTGGAAGAAGCGTGGCGCCGAGTTCTTCGAGATGATGGGGCGGCGCGACTACAAGAAAAAATTCGGCCCGTACGAGATCGAGACGCCTTGGCTGCGCGCGTCGCGCTTCGCCGCGCTGTCCAAGGCGCGCAACCTCGCCAAATCGGTCGTCGGCCTGAAGCAGAAGGCCCTCGGCTTGGCCAAGCAATGGAGATCGTCATGAAGAAGCTCCCTTCCCGGATATACCTGTCGTCGCCGCATATGAGCGGCCGCGAGAACCGCTACATCAACGAGGCCTTCCGCACGAACTGGGTGGCGCCGCTCGGCCCCAACGTCGACGCCTTCGAGAAGGAGTTCGCCGCCAAGGTCGGCGCCAAGCACGCCGTCGCCCTCTCCAGCGGCACCGCCGCCCTGCATCTCGCCTTGCGCGCGCTGAAGATCAAGCGCGGCGAGGAGATCTTCTGCTCGACTTTCACCTTCGCCGCGACCGCCAACGCGATTGCCTACGAGCACGCGCGCCCCGTCTTCATCGACAGCGACGAGGCCACCTGGAACATGGACCCGCGGCTGCTCGCCGAAGAGCTGGCCCGCCGCGCCAAGAAGAAGAAGCTGCCGCGCGCCGTCATCGTCGTGGACCTGTACGGGCAATGCGCGGACCTAGCACCGATCGCCGCGGCGTGCCGCAGGCACGGCGTGGTCCTCATCGAGGACGCGGCCGAGGCTCTGGGCGCCACCTACCGCGGCAAGCCCGCGGGCCGCTACGGCTGGGCCAACGCGTTCTCCTTCCACGGCAATAAGATCATCACGCCCTCGGGCGGCGGCATGCTGACGACCGACGACGCGAAGCTGGCGGCGCACGCGCGCTTCCTGGCCACGCAGGCGAGAGACGCCGCGCCGCACTACCAGCACTCGCACATCGGCTTCAACTACAGGCTGAGCAACGTGCTGGCCGGGATCGGGCGCGCCCAGCTGTCGGTCCTCGACGCGCGCGTCGCCGCGCGTCGGCGCGTGTTCGCGAACTACGTGAAGGCGTTCAAGGGCCTGCCCGGGATCTCGTTTATGCCCGAGGCGTCATACGGGCGCTCCAACCGCTGGTTGACCTGCGTGCTGATCGACCCGAAGGCGTTCGGCGCCTCGCGCGAGGACGTCCGGGAGGCGCTCGTGAAGCTCAACATCGAGGCCCGTCCCTTGTGGAAGCCCATGCACCTCCAGCCGGTGTTCAAGGGCTGCAAGAAGGTCGGCGGGAAGGTGTCGGAGGCGCTGTTTCAGCGGGGCTTGTGCCTGCCCAGCGGCTCGAACCTCACCGCCGCCCAGCAGAAGCGCGTGGTCGCGGCCGTTCTGGCCGCGCGCCGCTAGACCGCGCGGACGGCCAGGCGGTCGTACTTCGCGGCGACGACGCCGAGGCGCAGGCGCAGCCATTCGGGTTTAGCCTCCCGGCCGCGGGCCCAGGCGATCAGCGCGGCGGGCACGTCGGCTCCGGCGGCCTGCGAGAACGGGTAGCCGCCTCCGAAGCGCGGGTTGAGCTCAAGTATCTTGGGGCCTTCCGGCGTCATGAACGCGTCGCAGTCGATCAGGCCGCGCGGCCGCAGCGCGGTCGAGACGCGGCGCGCAAGCCCGGCGATGGCCTCGTTGGCCTCGCTGACCGCGCGGTCGGTCTCGCCGGCGCGCATCGCGATCTTGCGCTTGATGAGGACGGCGGCCGGCTCGCGGTCGATGCCGTTGACGATGTCGACGCCGAACTCCTGTCCTGAGAGGGCCTGCTGGACGATGATCCGTTCGCCGGCCGGCGCGTCGCCGGCGCGGCCGATCGCGGTGGAGTCGAGACGGCGCTCGAGCCAGGCATAGGCGAGCTCGAGCTCGCGCTCGTCGCGGACGAGCTCGACGCCGATCGAGCCGGTGCCCCAGCGCGGCTTCACGACGAGGGGGAACGCGAGCCGACCGTCGCGCAGCGCGGCCTTCGCGGCGTCGAGGCCGAGGCGGGTCTCGGCGGTGGGGATGCCGAGTTCTCCCAGGCGCGCGAAGGTCCGCCACTTGTCGAAGCACAGGTCCACGACGTCGGGCGTCGAGACGACCGGGGTCGTGCCCACGAGACGGAAGCGGTCGGCCTGCCGGGCGAGGCCGGGCAGCTCGAAGTCGTTGAGCGGCACGAGCAGGCGCACGGCCTTCTCCTCGCACAGGCGCAGCACGGAGTCGAAGTAGCGCGGATCGTCGAGCGGAGGCACGGACAAAGCGCGCTCGCGGGCCTCGATCATCGCCGGGGCGTCGGGAGAGGCGTCCACGACGTACACCTCGCCCGCCAGGCCGGCGGCGGCGAGCGCCGCCTGGAAAAATCCGACGAGGTAGTTGCGTCGTCCGGCGCAGCTGAGCATGACGTTGAAGCCCGGCTTCGCGGCGTCAGTAGCCGGCATCGAGGTCCACCCTGTTGATCAGCGGCCGGCCATCGACGAGCCGGTTGAGGTTCTCGGCGGCGTCGCCGAGGTGCGGAAGCTGGCCGGCGGCGAAGCCGGCGCGGTGAGGGGAGAGCACGGCGTTGGGCAGCTCGTGGAACGGAAGGCTTTTGGACGGAAAGCCCGTCTCGCCGGCGGCGGGCTGGTCGCGCCAGACGTCGATCGCGACGGAGCCCAGGCGGCCGGACTTGAGGGCGTCGTAGAGGGCGGCCTCATCGACGAGCTCAGCGCGGGAGACGAGCACGAGCGAGGAGCCGGGCTTCAGGCACGCGAGCTCGGCCGCGCCGAGCATCCCCCGCGTGCGCGGTGTGAGCGGCGCGGACACGATCACGGCGTCGCACTCGGCGAGCATGGCGTGCAACGACTCGGGGCCGCGGAGGTCGGCCAAGGGCACGGGCGCCGGGGTCCGCGCGTGCGAGGCGACTCCGACCATGCGCGCGCCGAACGCGGCGAGGAGGCGCGCCGTCGCGCGCGCGACAGCGCCGTAGCCGATGAAGCCGATCGTGCCGCCGGCGAGCAGGCGCGGAGGCGTGAACCCGCCTCCGTCGCGGCGCGGGCGCAGCCACTCGCCCTGGCGCAGGCTCGCGTCGTGCAGCGGGATCGACTTGACGGCCGCGAGCAGGAGCGCCAGCGCGTACTCCGCTACCGCGTCGGCGTTGCTGTGGGAGTTGCAGACGGTGACGCCGTGCTTCTTGAGCAGGGGGAAGTCGAGCGTGTCGACGCCGGTCCACGGGACCTGCAGGAGCTTGAGCTTCGAAGCGCGGGCCAGGACGCCGCCGGACACGGCTCCGCCCAGCAGCGCGTCGGCGCCTTCGGCGGCGGCGGCGAGATCGACGTCCGCGTAGGAGGCCGGCTCGAGCAGCTCGACGCGGGCGTCGAGCCGGGCGCGCAGGTAGGCCAGGTCCTGCGGGTAGAACGGGCGAAGCGGCAGGACGCGCAGGCCGGCGCTCATCGCGGTCCCCGTGCTGCGAGCGCGCCGAGCGCGTCCAGCGCCGAGGCGAAGCCAGCGGGCTCGCCGCACAACGTCACGCGGCACCAGGCGTCCCACTCCGGGCCGAACGAGGCTCCGGGAAGGACGGCGACGCCGCTTTCCTCGACTAACGCCGAGCAGAAGGCATCCGAGGTCCAGCCCGAGGCGCCGACGCGGACGAAGCCGAACAGACCGCCGTCCGGGACGGGGCCGGCGAGCCCGGGATTGCGCGCCAGGAAGGCCGCGTACGCTTCGCGGCAGCCGCGCAGGCGAGCGACGAGGCCGGAGAGGTGCTCCTGCGGACCCGTCAGCGCGGCCAGCGCCGCCTTCTGCGTGAAGGCCGCGACGTTCGTGTTGAGCTGCTGGTGCACGCGGAGTATTCGTGCGGCGAGCGGCTTGGCGGCATGCGCGTAGCCGACGCGCCAGCCGGTCATCGCGTACGCCTTGCTGAATCCGTTGACCGTGATCACGCGGTCCGCGGCGCCTGGAAGCGCCGCGGGGGAGACCATCGGGCGGTCGCCGAAGGCGAGCTTCTCGTAGATCTCGTCGGAGATCAGGTGCAGGCGGGAGTTATCGCGCAAGAGGCCGGCCAAGAAGGCGGCGTCGGCGGCGTCGAGCATACGCCCGGTCGGATTGTGCGGGAAGTTGGCGATGAGCAGGCGCGTCTTCGGGCCGATCGCGGCCGTCAGCGCCGTCCGGTCGAGCGCGAAGTCCGGCGCGCGTAGCGGGACCTCGACGATCCGGCAGGAGGGCTCGGCGAGCATGACGATGGGCTTGTTGCTTACGTAGCCCGGGGTCAGCAGGACGGCCTCGTCGCCGGGCTCGAGCAAGGCGGCGGCGGCGAGGTAGAGCGCGTTCTTGGCGCCGGGGACGACGACCACCTCGCCGGCCTCGGCTTTAATCCCGTTGTCGCGCGCGAGCTTCGCCGCGACGGCCTCGCGTAGTTCGGGCAGGCCCGCCGCCGCCGAGTATTTCGTGTAGCCGTCGCGCATCGCGCGATGGGCGGCCTCGATCACGTGCGCGGGTGTCTCGACGTCCGGCTCTCCCAGGCCGAGCGAGAGAACGGGGAGGCCGGCTTTGCGTCGCGCGGCGATGCGGGCTCCGAAGGCCAAGGTGGGCGGCTCGGCGACCGCGGCATCTATTCTCACGAGAGATATATAATAGCACTCGCGGCGAAGCGCACTCGGCTTTTGTACCATCTTGGTCCGAAACCAGGGGAACAGACCATCCACGTACTCTACCTCGTACAGTACTTCGCGCCTCCGGACGGCAACGGAGGCACGCGCCCGTACGAGATGGCGCGCCGCCTGGTCAAGGCCGGGCACCGCGTCACGGTGGTCACCGGAAGCGCCTCCTTCCCGAAGCGCTACGAGCTTCCCGACGAGACGAGCCGCCTGACGCTCGAGGGTATCGAGCTGCGTGTCATCCGGGCCCCGTATTCGAACAAGCTCTCGTTCACCCAGCGCATCGTGGCGTTCTTCCGCTTCGCCCTCAAGGCGAGCCTGGAGGCCGCGCGCGTGGATGGTGTGGACGTGGTCTTCGCGACGAGTACGCCGCTGACGATCGCCATTCCCGCTGTCTGGGCCAAGCGGCGCCTGGGCGCGCCGATGGTCTTCGAGGTGCGTGACCTGTGGCCCGAGCTGCCGATCGCGCTCGGCGCTCTCAACAATCCCGTGGCGCAGATCGCCGCGCGCTGGCTCGAGCGCTTCGCCTACCGCAACGCGGAGCGCATCGTCGCGCTGTCGCCGGGCATGAAGGACGGGATCGTGCGCGTGGACGGGCGCCCGGATCGCGTGACCGTGGTTCCCAACAGCTCCGACATCGAGCTCTTCCGGATTCCGAGCTCGGAGGGGGAGCGCTACCTCCAGGAGAATCCGCATTTACGGGGGACGGCGTTGATCCTCTACGGAGGCACGCACGGCATCGTCAACGGGGTGGACTACCTCGTCGAGACCGCGGCGGAGATCCAAAAGCTCGATCCCGGGGTGAAGTTCCTCTTCGTCGGCGACGGCAACCGCAAGGAGGTTGCGGTCGCGCGGGCCAAAGAGCTCGGCGTTTATGAGAAGACGGTTTGGTTCATCCCGCCGGTGAAGAAGACCGAGATGCCGCGCATCGTCTCGGCCTCGACCGTCACCGTCTCGACCGTCATCGACGTACCCGAGCTGCGCCACAACTCGGCCAACAAGTTCTTCGACTCGCTCGCCGCCGAGCGCCCGATGATGATCAATCACGAGGGCTGGCTCGCCGACTTAATCCGCGAGAGCGGCGCCGGGCTCGTCACGCCGCCGCGCGATTCGAAGGCTGCTGCGCGCGCCCTGCACGCGTTCCTGTCCGACAAGGACGGCCTTCGCAAGTCGCGCGAGGCCGCCAAGCGCCTCGCCGACGAGGAGTTCAGCCGGGACAAGCTGTTCGCGCGCCTGCTGGGCGTGCTCGAGGCGGCCCGCGGTGTATAAGCTCTTCGGCAAGCGCGTGCTCGACGTCGTCCTGAGCGTCACGGCGCTCGCCGTCTTGAGCCCGGCCCTGCTGGCGCTGGCCGTCTTGATCCGCCTTAAGCTCGGTAGCCCAGTGCTGTTCCGCCAGGAGCGGCCGGGCCGGGGCGGGCGTCCGTTCACGATGTACAAGTTCCGCACGATGGCCGTCGCGCCCGCCGGCGCCACCAGCGCGACGGACGCGCAGCGGCTGACCTCGTTCGGCACCTTCCTGCGCCGCGCGAGCGTCGACGAGTTCCCGGAGATGATCAACGTGCTGCGCGGCGAGATGAGCCTCGTCGGGCCGCGCCCGCTGCTGATGCACTATCTGCCGCGCTACTCGAAGGAGCAGTTCCGCCGCCACGAAGCCCTGCCCGGCATCACCGGCTGGGCGCAGGTCAACGGCCGCAACGCGATCTCCTGGCCCAAGAAGTTCGAGCTCGACGTCTGGTACGTGGATCACCTGGGCCTTCTCCTCGATCTGCGCATACTCGTCCTCACCGTCCTGCGCGTCGTCCGGCCCCAGGGTATCTCCGCCCACGGCCACGCGACTATGCCCGAGTTCACGGGCAAGGAGAAGGCCGACTCATGAGCGATTTCCGAGTCCTCGACGCCGCCGTCCCCGTCGACCACGCCGCCTGGGTCGACGCCTGGCGCTCCTGGCCGGACCACGAGGTCATGGCCCATCCGGAGTTCGCGCTGCTCTTCGCGCGCCCGCAGGACCGAGTGATCGCGCTCCTCGGCCGCGACGGCGAGCGCTCGGTGCTCTACCCCCTGATCCTGCGACCGCTGTCGGCCGAAGCGTGGGCGCGCCCGGGCGAGGACCGCTGGGACGCCGCGACGCCCTACGGCTACGGCGGCCCCTACGCCTGGGGCCCCGCCGGCGACGACGCCCCCTTCTGGGCCGCGCACGCCGCGTGGTGCCGCGAGGCCAAGCTCGTCACCACCTTCGGCCGGCTGTCCTTGTTTCCCGACCAACTCGCCGCGATCTCCGGCACGGTCGAGGAACGCCTGCCCAACATCGTCGTGCCGCTCGACGGCGGGCCGGCCGCGATCTGGGCGGGCTACGAGTCCAAGGTCCGCAAGTGGGTCAAGACCGCCGAGGAGGCGGGGCTGACGGTCGAGGCCGACCGGACCGGCGCGCGCCTCGAGGAATTCCTCGCGATCTACAAGCACACGATGACGCGCAACGAGGCCACGGACTGGTACTTCTTCCCGCGCGAGTTCTTCCAGCGCATCATCGACAAGCTGCCCGAGCAGTTTGTGTTCTTCCACACGATCAAGGATGGGAAGTCGGTCTCAACCGACCTCGTGCTGTGCTCGCGGCGCTATGTCTACTACTTCCTCGGCGGCACCCTCGAGGAGGCCTACGACCTGGGGCCCAACTATCTGCTTAAGCACCGCATCGCCCTGTGGGCAGCGGCGGAGGGCAAGAAGGGCTACGTGCTCGGCGGCGGCTATGAACTCGGAGACGGGTTGTTCCGCTACAAGCGCGCCTACGCGCGCAAGGGCGAGACGCCGTTCAAGGTGTCCTGCCTGGTCCACGATGAGCAGGCCGTCGCGGAACTGATCCGCGTCCGCGCGGAGCACGAGTCGCGTGCGGGCCGGACCTGGGCGCCCAAGCCGTTGTACTTCCCGGCCTACCGCGCCTAGCGGCGGCCCATCAGCCGGTAGGCCTTCTTCGGCAGCAGCCAGCGGATCGCGGCGCCGGCGAACGGATTGACCTCGACGCGCGCGGGTCGGTGCACGGAGGGAAAGCCGAACGCCGCCTTGAAGTCCACGAGAGGCTTGTCCTCGGGAGTGTCCTGGCCGTAGAAGATCTCGCGCACCCGCCCGGAGCGGCGGCAGGCCTGGATGAACTCGAAGAGGAGGCCCGAGCCGATGCTCGTGCGCAACACCTCGGTGGCGATGTATACGCGGTCGATATAGGCGATGCCGTCGACGCAGTAGCCGGTAAAGTAGCCGCCGAGCTTGCCGTCGACGATCCCGGCGAGAACCATGACGCGGCCCGGGTTGAAGTACGCCTTAACGTCCGCCGCGAATTTCTCGGGCGTGGGAGCGGCGGAGTAGCCGGTGCGGGCGATCGAGGACATGGTCACCGCGTGGCCC
>JBBQVX010000059.1:0-21467 GCA_038211115.1 Elusimicrobiota bacterium
GACGCGGACACGCTGTTCCAGCCGACCATGTCGGTCTTCTTGCCGATCTCGAGGTTGCTGGGGTGCATCATCGGCGTCGCGCCCTCGAGACGCAGGAGCCAGAAATAGATGTCGTTGAACTTGAGCGTGAGCTGGACGGTCGAGGTCTGGAAGATCAGGCCGCTGGCCTCGGTCTCCACGACGGGCCGGAACAGCTCGGGCGTCAGGCCGTCGGCGCGCAGCGAGTCGATCATCGCGTTCGAGAGCCACTGTTGCTGATCCTTCAGCTGCGGCAGGTTTCCGTAGGAGCCGGCCAGCTGGTTGCGCATCTCCTGGTACGCGGCGCTGGACTCCGACATCGCGCGCGCGGTGTCGATTTCCTTCTGGAGCCGGGAGATTTTCTTCTGCGGCGGCGTGTAGATGCCAAACCAGGCGCCCGCGATCAGGGCGGCGCTGATCCCGAACGCCTTGCCGAAGCGTTTGGCGCCCTTGTCCCGGATCGTCGTGCTAAACACCTGATACTCGGCTTTGAACACGTTGAGGTAGGCGTCGAGGTTGATTTCTTGGGCGGCCATCAGAGTTTCTTCCCTTTCATTTCGATCGTGAACTCGGTCCGATCCTCGAGCTTGTGCGTGAGGGCGATGGGATCGAGGCCCTCGGTGGCCGAGTCCGCCGAGGCGACCTTTCCGGTCACGGAAATCTGCACGTCGAACAGCGGCCCGAGCTTCGGGTCGTGGAGCAAAGTCTCCTTGAACTTGAAGGCGGTGTCCTGCTCTTCAGCACTCGTCGCGCCTCGGATGCGCCCTTTCAGGCTGAACTCCATCACGCCCTTGTCGCTGGCGAGCGGATTGATCGCCGAGATCCGGGTGAACCACATGTTCTCCGGCATGAGCTCCACGATCTGACGCAGGATCGCCGAGAGCGGCTGACGCTTGACGCCGGTCACGGACTTAAGGCGCGCGAGCTGGTCCTTCATCTCGACGAGCTTCAGGTCGATGTCCGAAGGCTGCAGGCCCTGCAGAGCCGCCTGCACGTCCGGCGCGATCTTATAGTTATTCAGTTCCTTGGCGCGCTGGCTGTAGGTCGCCGTCTGGAAGATGCCCACGCCCGCGATGAGCGCCGCGGCCACGAAGCCGAGGATGAGGATGTCGCGCGCCACCGTCCGCTCCTCCTCGCTGACGCGGTCCTTCGCCGCGAGGTCGATCGTGACCGCGGAGTTGACGGACGAGCGCGTGGACGCGCCGATCGCGGCGTAGCCGCCCCAGTCCCCGCCCTTGATCGACAGGAGCTTCGCGGTATCCTGAATCTCCGCGGCCAGCCCGGTCTCCGTGGTGAACGCGTCCTTCCACGGCCCGAGCGCCGCCGGGGAACCGCTGAGCTTGATCTTCGAGATGCCAGTCAGGCCGAGCTGCTTCTGGGCGAAGGAGAGGCAGCCCGTCATATCCACCTTGCGCTGGTCGTTGAGCGTCGCCGTCTCGCCCATGAAGACCTCGCGGAAGAAGACCGGCAGGCCGCGGTCGCAGATCATGATGCGGACGTTGCCGCCGTCGAAATGGGCCTGCACGAAGGGCTCGGGCCCCTTCGGGGGCTCGATGGTCTGCCACAGACGAAGGACCGAGCAGGGCGCGACCTCGAGCCCGATCAAAGTCAGCCCGAGGGACGTCAGCACGCCGGCGATGTTCGCCAGGTTCTTGTTCTGCGTCACCGCGATGAGCACGCCCAGGCGCGGCTTGCCCGCCGCGTCCTTCGGCATCGTCTCGGCCTGGAAGTCGTGGGCCAGCGCGTCGAACGGGATCGGGATATACTTCTTGGCTTCGATCGGCACCGACGTGCGAAGGAAGCGGCGCTCCATCATCGGCAGCGGGAAGTAGCGCAGCAGGCCGAGGTGGTGCGAGAGCGTGACGACCACGTTCTTCGAGTTCCAGCGGATCGAGGACATCGACTGCCGGATCAGGCCGCCGATCTTCGCCGGATCGGCCAGGAAGTCCGTGCTCATCGTCATCGTGCCGGAGGCCGCCTTGCCTTCGGGCGGGATCGGGATGCGCACGAGATGATCGACGGCGACCGCGTTCTTCACGAGCCGCGTCTCGGCGATGTAGATCGTGTCCGGGCTCAGATACAAGCCGAGCGACGGGCCGGTGATCGGCTTGGCCTTGCCGAACGCCAAGGTGTCGATGAGCTGAGTGATCGCCGGGTTCATTCGGTCCTCGCGAACGCAAGATCGACCTTCGAGCCGGCGCCGGAAGCCGCGGAGGTCATGAAGATGCGCTTGGAATCCACCTGATAGCGGTTGACGAGGATGCTGGCGACCATCTTCGCGCGCTGGCCCGCGAGCGCCGCCCCATCGGCTTCTTCCGCGCCGCTGTGCCCGGTCACGCGGAGGTTCTCGAGCGGATGCGTGGGCACGGCCGCCGCGGCCGTCGCCAGGAGCTTTTCGGATTCCGGCGTGAGCTGGTAGGTCCCTTTGTTGAAATTCAACGCCCATTCGGTCGGCGCTGGCTTCGAGCTGCTCTTCGCCGCCGTTTTCGCGGGCGCCTTCGCGGCTTCGGACTTCGTCTCGGCCGAGGCGTCCGTCGCGTCCGTCGGGGGCGCGACCGCGGCGGCCTTCGGCTCGGTCGCGCGGACCACCTTGCCCTTGTCGGCTTTGCCCGCCTTCTTGCCGCGGACGGGGCGCTTGACGACCCCGCGCTTGGTGCGCGGGACCTTGGCGGTAAGCTCGACGGCCTTCGCGGGAGCGGCGACGGCGGCGGCCGACGCCGGAGCGGCGGCGGCCTTCACGCCCGCGACGAGCGGCTTTTCCGCGGCGCCCGGCATGTCGGCGCTCGGGGCCAGCGGCGCGGCGGGGCCGGCTTCAATCTTCGTGCCTTCGGGCCCCGCGGCGGCGCCCTTCGCGCCCGCGGGCACGGTCTCGCCTTTCGCGCCGTCGGCGGGAGCCTTGTTGTCGGCAAGAAGCTTCTCGGGAGCGCCGTCGTCGAGGACTTGGATCCAGCGGTGCAGCGAGCGCTGGCGGTTCTTCGCATCCAGGGCGGTCAGCACGCACTCGTAGCGGCCCGCGGGCATCGTCTCGCCGAAGTAGTTCTGCTTGCCGTTCCAGAAAATCTGGTGAAACACGGGACCGCCTCCGACGACGTCCTGGAGCGGCGCGAGCTCCGTGCCGTCGTGGGACGGCTGCAGGAGCTGGAACTTCCACGACACGAGCCCCGCGGGCGGATCGGACACCGAGAACTCGACGATGACGCCCTGGCCGCGGGCCGGGCGGAACGAGGGCGGGTACACTCCGAGCGAGATCGGCGGTCCGAGCTCGTCGCCGACCGCGCTCTCCACGACGAGGCTCAGCGGCTGGTTGTAGACGAACACGATGACGACGCCCTTGAAGTCCAGCAGCCCCTTCGGGATGTCCACCTGGGTGTTCAGCAGATTGACGCGTACGCGAGGCGGCGCCACGCCCGCGTTGAAGAAGTGGGACGAGATCCCCATCGTGCGGCGCATGTCCATGACCTTCGCGTCGCCCATCGAGGTGCCCTCGGGCAGGATCACGGCCTGGGTCGTGCCGAGCGCGAAGACGAGCTTCGTCAGCGGATCGAGGATCTTGGACGCTCCGGTCTGGAACGCGATTCCGGTCTGGAACAGCAGCGGCGTCGGGATGCCGATCGCCTCGGGATCGCCGTTTTCGCGCATGACGACGCGCACGCCCTCGATCGACTTGATGTCGACGAGGCTCTTCTCGACGGCGCTGCGCAGACGGGCGCGGATCTCCTTGCGCATCAGGGTCTTGTTCGCCGACGGCATATCGTCGGCGCGCGCGCGCGGCGCCGCGCCCTTCTTGCGGGACATCGAGCGCGAGGAGTCGTCGTCGATCGAATCGAAGCGGGGCGGGGTCTTGGGCGGAGCGGCCTTGCCTTCGCTGATCGTCTCGGGCCCGGCGGAGCGCGCGGGCGCGGGGACCGGAGCCTCGGCCTTCACCGGCGGAGCCTTCGGTTCGGGCGGGGGCGCGGGCGCTTTCGGCGCGGGGTTCCCCCCTCCGCCGCCGACGCTGTTCATGCGATGAGTGATCAAGTTGATGTACTCGTTGGCCATCGAGCGTTCGGACGGATCGCCTTTCGTCAGGATTTCCATGAAGCGGTCCATCGCCTGGATGTCCTCGCCCTGCTCGTAAAAATGCACGGCCGTGCGCATGGAACGGCTCAAGCCCGCGCTGTTCTCCTCGGGAACTTGAGCGAGAATCCGCGGGGCTCCGAGCCCCAGCAATACGGCTGCGATGATGGCGATTGTCTTCAAAGGCGTAAAATAACGAGCTTCCAGGCGCACTTCCCCCGGACGAAATGAATCATAAGGGAACGCGATTGCTGAATTATTACGCAAATTTAACCCAACCCCATCAAACCGGCGCCGCCCGGACGGGGAACGCCCCATCCTAGGGAGTGCGTCCCATCGCGGTCAAACGGGCGCGAATACCGGGGTTGGCGGGCTCCAGGGCGAGAGCCGTCCGGAGCTGAGCCTCCGCCTCCGCCGGGCGCCCGAGGGCCAAATACGCGCTGGCGAGGTTCGCGCGCGGCGCCGCCCGACGAGGATCTTTGGCCACGACGACCTCGAGTTCGGCCGCGGCCTCCGCCGGCTTCCGGTTGGCGAGCAGCAGGCTTCCATAGAGAAAGCGCGTCTTCAGGAACGTCGGACGGCGCGCGGCGAGGACCTCGGCGCGCTTGAGAGCCTTCGCGGACCAGTCCCCTTTCGCGACGTCCGCGTCGAGCGCGCGCATCTCCGCCAAGTCGTTTAAGATCGCGGGCTTGGGCCGCCCCGACTGGGCCGCGACGGCCAGCAGGTTTCGCTCGAGCACGACGGCCTCGGGCGAGATCTCGACGGCTTTCGTGTACGCGGCCTCCGCCTCGGGCCAGCGCTTGTCCATCGTCAGCAGATAGCCGAGGTTGTTCCAATTGTTCGTGTTCTCGGGGAAGAACTTCGTGGCCTCGACGAGCAGCGCCTCGGCCTGCGTCTTGTTCCGGGCGGGGTCGCGCAGGTACAGCGCGCTGAGGCCGTTGATCACGGGCTCCGACAGCGGATTGAGCGCCCACGCGGTCTCGAAGTACGCGCGGGCCTTCTCGCCGAGCCCGAGCTGCGACGCGTACACGGTGCCCAGATTGAAGAAGATCTCGTCGTAGCCCGCGTTGGCCTGCAGCGCCCCTTCGTACGCCTCGGCGGCCTTCACGGGCAGGCCCGAGCGCGCGTAGGCGTTGCCGAGCTCGTAGATCGAGTTCACCTCGCGCGGGCCCCACGCGCGGGACGTCTCGAGCGAGCGCGTCGCGGCCGGCATGTTCCCCTGGCGGATCTCCTTGAAGCCCGCGAAGTACCAGGCCTCACGCTCCCAGAAGCGCGCCTGCCACCACGCGGCGCACAGCGCGGCGGCGATCAAGACGGCGGCGGCGGCGCGGCGCGCGGGCAGCGGCGGAGCCCAGACCCGCACGAGGCCGCCGTCCTTGGCGCCTCGCCCCATCGCCGAGCCCGCGAGCCACCAGAACATGAACGCGGGCACGGCGAAATGCAACGACACGTTGAGCAGGTTGTCGGACAGCACGGCCGCGACGCCGGCGACGGCGCCGATCCAGACCGGGTCCTCCCCCGCCTTAGTCTTCGCCCAGCGCCGCGCGGTGAGGAAGAAGGTCGACCACAGCCATAGAAACGCCCCGAGCCCGAGGATGCCGGTCTGCGCGAACACCTCGAGGATCTCGTTGTGCGAGTTGTTCGCGTGGGTGCGCATGTTGTGATAGAACGTGTATGCGTGCAGCAGGCTGCCCTGGTAGAACGGGTAGAAGAGCTCGAACAGCCCGCCGCCCTTGCCCAGCAGCGGCGCCTCGCTGCCCATCATCCAAGCCGAGGTCCAGATGAGCACGCGCTGATGCCACGGGCTGTAGAAGCCGTCGCGTTTGGCGATCGCCGAGAACTCGGTCAGGCGGCCGACGAACGTGGGCGTGTAGCCGGAGGAGATCGTGCTCGACGGCCACGCGAGCGCCAGCCCGAGCGCCGCGGCGAACAGGAGCCCGGCGCCGCGCGGCTCCTCCTTGAGCCTCGCCCGCAGCTTCGGCGACAGCGCGAGCGCCGCGACGCCGACGGCCGCGCCGCCCCACGAAGAGCGCGTCAGCGTCGCGAGGAGCGCCGCCTCGAGGATCAGGAACAGGACGGCGTAGGTCCAGCGGCGGGCCGCGCTCTTTTCCGTGAAGAAGAGCGCCAGCGCCGACGGCATCAGGGCCGCGTTGTAGGTCGAGAGGAAGTTCGGGTTGCCGAAAGTCGAGACAGCGCGGCCGCCGTAGGGGTTCAGGACGTTCGGCCAGACGAGCTCGTAGTTGAAGTACTGGCACACGCCGTACATCGAGGCGAGGAAGCCCGTCGCGAAGGCCAGATGCAGGAAGTCGACCATGCGTCCGCGCCGGCACAGCCACGCGGCGGCGGCGAGGCCCGCGCCCCAGACGAGCGCGCCGTACGGCTCCCACGCCAGCCCGAAGAAATCCTCGTTGCCCGCGCCGACGCGCGTGCGCGCCGACGGGAACGCGATCCAGAGCAGCCCCCAAAAGACGACGAAGGACAGCCACGGGCCGAGCGCCACGTCTGACGTGCCGTCGTCCTCGGCGGCGGCCGACGCCGCGAGCCAGAACGCGGCCATGCAGTTCACGATCAGGAACGTCGCGCCGCGGACGCCTTCAGCGAGAATCGACGGGCGGTAGAAGGCGGCGTGGCCGAAGTAGGCGCGCAGCCAGCTCGCGGCCCAAGCGACGAGGAACGCGGCCAGCGGGAGCTCGACGGGAAGCTGCGGCAGCCGGGCGCCGTCCTTTCTCTCATATTCGCGCCACGTCCACGCCGCGAACGCGAGTGCCAGCGCGATGTTTAGCAGCGCGATCTGGGAGACGTACGGGTTGCGCGTGAGGTTGGTGAAGAACAGCAGCGGGCACATGAAATGAGCCGTCACCAGCAGCCAGCGGCGGGCCGTGTTCATTGAGGAAAAGATTAGCAAATACCGAATTTGCGTGACGCTCTCGCGCACAAGACGACGCGGCCGCTCCCCGGAAAAACGGGCGCCCGTCCCCCAGAAGGGGACGGGCGATATTACGGAACATCCCGGCGGCACGCGGAACGTCTTTTTAGATCTAAGCCGGGAATCGGATTCGAACCGACGACCTGCTGTTTACGAAACAGCTGCTCTACCGCTGAGCTATCCCGGCACGACGGACATTTTACCCTATTTAATGCAGGCCGAGATACGCTTTCTGAACCGCGGGGTCCTTCATCAGCGCGGGGCTCTCGGCGGAGGCCACGATCTCGCCGGTCTCGAGCACGTAGGCGCGCGTCGACGCGCGCAGCGCGCGCTTGGCGTTCTGCTCGACGAGAAACACGGTCACGCCTTCTTTATTGATCAACTCGATGATCTCGAAGATTTTGTCCACGACGACGGGCGCCAACCCCATCGACGGCTCGTCGAGCATCAGGAGCTTCGGTGCGGACATCAGCGCGCGGCCGATCGCGAGCATCTGCTGCTCGCCGCCAGACAGCGTCCCGCCGAACTGCGAGCGGCGCTTGCCGAGCACGGGGAACAGGTGGAAGACGTGGTCGTATTCGCGCGTGAGGTCCTTCTCGCGGCGCGAGTAGGCGCCCATCTCCAGGTTCTCCATCACGGACAGGCGCGGGAAGATGCGGCGGCCTTCGGGCACGAGCGAGAGGCCCATGCGCATGATCTGGTCGGGCGGCAGGCCGGGCAGATCGCGGCCCTGGAACTTCACGGCGCCTTTCTCGGGCTGCAGCAGGCCGGCCACGGTCTTCATGATCGTGGTCTTGCCCGCGCCGTTGTTGCCGATGAGCGCTACGACCTCTCCCGCGTAGACCTTGAGAGAGACGCCCTTGAGCGCGCGAATCTTCTTGCCGTAGACGGCGTGGACGCCGTCGAGCTCGAGCATCGCCGGAGGCTTCATCGTCATTGCGCCCCCTCCTTGCCGAGATAAGCCTCGATGACGCGCGCGTTCGTGACGACTTCCTTGGGCTTGCCCTCGGCGATCTTCACGCCGTAGTCGAAGACGAACACGCGGTCGGAGATGTCCATGACGACGCGCATCTGGTGCTCGATGAGGAGCACGGTGACGCCGCGCTCGCGGACCTTGCGCACGAGGGCGACGAGGTCGATCGACTCGGTCGGGTTCATGCCCGCGGTCGGCTCGTCGAGGATCAGGAGCTTGGGCTCGCTCGCCAGCGCGCGCGCGATCTCGAGCTTGCGCTGGGCGCCGTACGGGAGGTTCTTGGCCAGCTCGTTGCCCAGGCTCTTGAGGCCGACGAACTCGAGGAGCTCCTTGGCCATCGTCTCGACGGCCTTCTCCTCGTTCTTGAAGTTCGCGGTGCGCAGGAGCGGCCCGAGCAGGAACTGGAAGGTGCGCGTGTGGCGGCCGACCATCACGTTCTCGAGAGCGGTCATGTGCGAGAACAGGCGGATGTTCTGGAAGGTCCGGGCCACGCCCGCCTCGACGATCAGGTGGCTCGACATGCCGCGCAGCTCGCGGCCGTTGAACAGTATCTCGCCGCGCGTGCCGGGGTAGACGCCCGTCAGCACGTTGAAGAACGTGGTCTTGCCGGCCCCGTTCGGGCCGATGACGGAGACGATCTCCCCTTCGTGGATCGTGAGGTTGACCTGGTCGACGGCCTTGAGGCCGCCGAAGTGCTGCGCGAGGTCCTTGACCTCGAGCAGGACGCGTCCGGCGTGCGTTTTGGCGCTCATGACGTGAGCTCCGCCTCGCGCCGCGAGGACGGCAGGATACCCTGCGGCCGGAACAGCGTCACCAGCACGAGAATCAGCCCGAAGAACAGGTAGCGGTAGTTGATCCAGTCCGCCGAGAGCTTCCACTGCATGAGCGGCGGGAAGCCGACGAGGACGAGCGCCCCGACCAGCACGCCGGGGATCGAGCCCATGCCGCCGAGCACCACGATCGAGACGACGAGGATGGACTCCCAGAACACGAAGGATTCGGGCGTCACGAACTGCTCCCACTGGGCGAACAGGCCGCCCGCGAGGCCCGCGAAAGCCGCGGAGAGCGTGAACGCGAGAAGCTTATAGTGGCGGACGGGAATGCCCGACAGGCGCGCGGCGATCTCGTCCTCGCGGATCGCGATCCACGCCCGGCCGACGCGCGAATCCTCGAGGCGGCTCGACGCGAGGCAGCCGACCGCGACCGCGCCGAGGATCAGCAGGTAGTATTGGATGTTCGGGTCGGAGGAAAGGAAGTTGAGCGGGCGCCAGGGCGCCAGCTGCAGCCCCTTGGGGCCGTTCGTCAGCGAGTCGAGGTTGTTGATGGTCAGGCGCGCGATCTCGCCGAAGCCCATCGTGACGACGGCTAAATAATCTCCGCGCAGGCGGAGGATGGTCAGCCCGAGCAGCGCGCGCACGAAGAGCGTGACCAGCACGGCCAGGACGAGCGCGAACGGGGCGGGAACGCCCGCGCGCATCGCGATCGCCGTCGTATAAGCGCCGATCGCGTAGAACGCGATGAAGCCGAGGTCGAAGAGGCCGGCGTAGCCGAGCGTGAAATTGAGCCCGAGCCCCAGCAGCATGAACAGGCCGATCACGCCGCCGACGCGCACGAGATAGCTGGCCTCGATCGAGGCCGCGATGAACGGGAACGCGGCGGCGAGGGCCAGGGCGACGAGGGGCGTCCAGCGCCAGCGGAGTATTTTCTTCATCTCAGACCTTCTCCGCGATCTTCTCGCCGAGGAGCCCCGACGGGCGGACCAGGAGCACGATGATCAGGACGGTGAAAGCGATGACGTCTCGCCACTGCGCGCCGTTGGGGATGTAGCCGCTCGCCAGGACCTCGAGGAAGCCGAGGATGAAGCCGCCGAGCACCGCGCCCCGGATGTTGCCGATGCCGCCGAGCACGGCCGCCGTGAACGCCTTCGCGCCGGGCAGGAAGCCGAGGTTGTACTTGATCGAGCCGTAGTTCATCCCGTAGAGGACGCCCGCGGCGCCGCCGAGCGCGCCGCCGACGAAGAACGTCAGCGCGATGATGTAGTCGGGGTTGATCCCCATCAGGCCCGCGGTCTGGATGTCGTCGGAGCAGGCGCGCATCGCCTTGCCGAGTTTCGTGTGCTCGACGAAGAAGTGCAGCAGCGCCATGAGGATCAGGGCCGCGGCGAGGATGATGATCTGAAGCGAGCTGATCGTGGCTCCGAGGACCGGGACCTGGCCGATCGCGACGGGCTCGGGGAAGCGCAACGACTGCGTGCTGATCCAGATGAACACGCCGTTCTGCAGGATGATCGAGACGCCGATCGCGGAAATCAACGGCGCGAGGCGCGAAATGTGGCGCAGCGGGCGGTACGCGAAGCGCTCGATGATCACGTTGATCAGGCCCGCGCCCGCCATCGACAGGATGAACATCCCGGCCAAGCCGATCATGCCCGTGCCGAACACCGCGGGCAGCATCGCCGCGAGGCCCAGCGCCATGAACGCGCCGAGCATCAGCACCTCGCTGTGCGCGAAGTTGATCATCGTGAGAATGCCGTAGACGAGCGTGTAGCCGAGCGCGATCAGGGAGTAGATCGCGCCGAGCGTCAGCCCGTTGATCAGCTGCTGGATCAGCACGGTTCTAGCGGACGGTGTCGAACGCGCGCTTCTTCGAGACCGCGCGCGTCATCGTGACGATCTTGCTCGTCGTGTCGCCCTTGTCGTCGAACCGGGTCGTGCCGAGCACGCCGTCTTAGTTGGTCTTCTTGAGCTGGGCGATGACCTTCTCGCGGTCCGGCCCGCCGGCCCGCTCCATCGCGGCGAGGATGATGTTCGCCGCCTCGTAGCCGAAGTGGTCGAACGGCTTGCGCTCGTCGCTCGGGAATCGCGCCTTGTAGGCGTCGACGAACTTCTTCGCGCTCGGCAGCTCGTCGGCGGGCACGCCGACGATCGACAGGTACGCGCCGTCGGCGGCGTCGCCGGCCACGTCGAACAGGCCGAACGTCATCGAGCCGTCGCCGGAGATGAACACGAAAGGATCCTTGAGGCCGAGCTCGCGCATCTGCTTGAGGAGCAGGCCGGCCTCGGTGTACAGACCGCCGAAGTAGATGCCTTCGGGCTTGGACGGGTCGTTCTTGATCTTCGTGAGCAGCGCCTTGAAGTCCTTGTCGCCGACCGAGATGCCGTCCTCGGAGACGATCTTGCCGCCGCCGGCGACGAAGCCCTTCTTGAACTCCTCGGCGAGGCCCTGGCCGTAGGGGGATTTGTCGTGGAGCAGCGCCATGCGCTTCTTGCCGAGCTTCTTGCCCGCGAACGTCGCGGAGTAGGAGCCCTGCACGTCGTCGGTCGGGACGACGCGGAACACGATGCGCGGCCCCATCCAGTCCTTCGAGTTCTGCTGCGCGGTGACCTCGGGGTTCGTCGCGGCGGGCGAGACCATCGCGATCGGCGCGCGCGCGTACACTTTCGCGGCCGGCGTCGCGCAGCCGGAGTTGTAGTGGCCGACGACGGCGACGACGCGCGAATCGGAGACGATCAGGTTCGCGACGTTGACCGCTTCCTTCGGGTCGGCGCGGTCGTCGTACGGGGCGGCCTCGAGCTTGTACGGAAAGCGCTTGGAGGCGTTGGCCTCCTCGACCGCGAGCTCGACGGCGCGACGCAGGCCCTGGCCTTCCGTGCCCATGTCGCCGGTCAGCGGCACCGCAACGGCGATCTTGACCGTCTTTTCTTTGGGGCCGCACGCGGCGAGAAGCGCGACCATCGCGGCGGCGGCTAAGCGGAAGCTCATCGGTATCTCCTAAGCGTCAGAAAAATCGTAGCGGCGCCGATTATGCCTCATTGCGCGCCGCCTTGTCCAACAGCCAGCAGATGCGGGACGGGGCGGGGTTATGAAGACCCCTAGGTGAGGAAGCGCGAGGGCCGACTCCTTGATAAGGCCCGGCGGCGGATGAAGGTCCGACGGGGCGTGGGGTCCGCCGCGACAAGGGGCCTTTATACGTCGCGGACGGCCCCCCCGAGCGAGGTCGATCCGAGCGTCCCCGGCTGACCTTCATCCGCCGCCGGGCCGTCTTGCGGCCTCATCCGCCGTCTCGCCGCCTCATCCGTTGCCGTAGCCGGCGCCGTCCATGGTATAATCTGTACGCATGATTAAAAATATGGTGTCAGGCTGGCTCACTCTCGGACGCGACCGCAAGCCCCTCGATCTTCTCGACAGCATCCGCCCCGGCCCCCGCGTCGCCCCCTCTACTAAGGAAGCTCCCGAGCGCCTGACCGACGCGATCCGCCGCTCCCAGGACGCGCTGCTGCGCATGCAGAACCAGGAGGACGGCTACTGGTGCGGCCCGATCTTCGGCGACACGACGATCGACTCCGACACGGTCATGCTCCTGAATTTCCTCGGCCGCGGCAGCTCCGTCAAGGTCCGCCGCCTGGCCAACCACATCCTCAACAAGCAGAACACCGACGGCGGCTGGCCGATCTACGACAACGGCCCCTCCGAGATCTCCGCCACGATCAAGGCGTACTGGGCCCTTAAATTCGCCGGCCACGCCCCGCACGAGCCGCGGCTCGAGGCCGCGCGCAAGCGCATCAAGGCGCTCGGCGGCGTGCACAAGGCGAATTCCTATACGAAGTTCTACCTCGCTCTCTTCGGGCAGTACGACTGGCGCGGCATCCCCTCGATCCCGCCGGAGATCATGCTGTTCCCCAACTGGTTCTACTTCAACCTGTACGAGATGTCCGCGTGGACGCGCCCGATCGTCGTGCCGCTGTCGATCGTCTGGGCGTTCCAGCCCGCGATCCCGTGCCCCGCGCACGCCACCATCGACGAGCTCTACTCCGACTCGCGCCGCCACACGCCGCTCAGCGAATCCGTCGGGGCGCACGCGTTCGTCTCCTGGACGACCTTCTTCCTCATGTGGGACTCGTTCCTCAAGGGCATGGAGGGCCGCGGCGGTCACTGGATCCGCGTTTGGGCGCTGCGCCTGGCCGAAGATTGGATCCTCGAGCGCCTGCAGGATTCCGACGGCCCCGGCGCGATCTTCCCCCCGATCGTGAATGCGATCATGGCGATGAAGTGCCTCGGCTACCCCGACACCGACCCCCGCCTCGTCTCGCTGCTGCAGGAGCTCGACCGGCTCGAGGTCCCGTCGGAGGACAGCACGCGGTATCAGCCTTCCCGTTCCCCCGTCTGGGACACCGCGATCACGATGATCGCGCTCGCCGAGTCCGGCCTCGACCGCTCGCACCCCGCGCTCGTGCAGGCCGCGCAGTGGACGATCTCCAAAGAGATCAAGGTCCGCGGCGACTGGGCGATCACCAACCCGCAGGGCCCCACCGGCGGCTGGCACTTTCAGTTCAACAACGCGTTCTACCCCGACGTCGACGACACCGCGATGGTCCTGCTCGCGCTGCGCATGGTCCACCTCGAGGCCCCGAACGCGCAGATCCGCGAGAAGTCCTTCCTGCGCGGCCTCAACTGGCTCATGTCGATGCAGTCGGTCACCGGCGGCTTCGCGGCCTTCGACAAGGAGAACACGAAGGCGATCCTCGAGAAGATCCCGTTCGCCGACCACAACGCGATGATCGATCCGCCCACCACGGACATCACCGCGCGCGTGCTCGAGCTGCTCGGCTACTGCGGCTACGACGCGTCGTACCCCGCGGCCGCCAAGGCGATCAAGTTCGTCAAGGCCGAGCAGGAAGCCGACGGCTCCTGGTACGGCCGCTGGTGCGTCAACTACATCTACGGCACGTGGCAGTCGGTGCGCGGCCTCGCCGCGATCGGCGAGAACATGAACCAGCCTGCGATCCGCCGCGCCGTCTCCTGGCTCAAGAGCGTCCAGCTGCCGAGCGGCGGCTGGGGCGAGACCTGCGAGACCTACTCCGACCCGACGCTCAAGGGCAAAGGCCCCGCCACCCCGACGCAGACCGCGTGGGCGATCATGACCTTGATGGCCGCCGGCGACTACGGTCCCGAGCTGCTGCGCGGCGTCGAGCACCTCGTATCGACCCAGCGCCCCGACGGCACCTGGGACGAGACCGAGTTCACCGGCACCGGCTTCCCCAAGGTGTACTACCTCGAGTACACGATGTACCGCAACAACTTCCCCCTGCAGGCGCTGGGGATCTACCGCAAGGCCCTCGCGCAGGGCCTCGCCCGCGCGTAACGCTTTTCCAGGAGAATCAGACCATGTCCATGTCCATGCAGGCGCAGTTGTCGGTGTTCAAGTATCTCGTCACGCAGAAGATGAAGGGCGTCGAGAAATACCCCCTCGTCATGATGCTCGAGCCCCTGTTCGCCTGCAACCTCGAGTGCGCCGGCTGCGGCAAGATCCAGTACCCGACCGACATCCTGCGCAAGCGCATGACGCCCCAGGAAGTGTTCGACGCGGTCGAAGAATGCGGCGCCCCCATCGTCTCCATCGCCGGCGGCGAGCCCCTCATCCACCCCGAGATTCAGCAGATCGTCGACGGCCTCATCGCCCGCAAGAAGCCCGTCTACCTCTGCACCAACGCGATCCTGCTCGAGAAGAACATCCACAAGTTCAAGCCGTCCCCCTACCTGATCTTCTCCATCCACCTCGACGGCGTCGAAAAAACGCACGACCGCATGGTCTGCCAGGAAGGCGTGTACAAGACCGCGATCTCCGCGATCAAGCTCGCGAAGCAGCTCGGCTTCTGCGTGATGACGAACTCCACCATCTTCCAGGGCGAGTCCGCCGACGAGTTCCGCGAGTTCTTCGACAAGAACATGGAGATGGGCATCGACGGCATGATGATCTCCCCCGGCTACGCGTACGAGAAGGCCCCGGAGCAGCAGCTGTTCCTCAAGCAGGAGCAGTCCAAGGCCTGGTTCAAGGACGCGCTCAAGGACTGGCGCACGAAGGGCTGGGCGTTCAACCACTCGCCCTTTTATATGGACTTCCTCGAGGGCAAGCGCACGTACGACTGCACGCCCTGGGGCAATCCGCTCCGCAACGTGTTCGGCTGGCAGCGCCCGTGCTACCTCATGAACGAGGGCGGCTACGCGAAGACCTACGCCGAGCTCCTCGAGACGACCGACTGGTCCAAGTACGGCCACAAGTCGGGCAACCCGAAGTGCCTGAACTGCATGACGCACTGCGGCTTCGAGCCCACGTCGGTCGCCGACTCCTTCTCCTCCATCTCCTCGTTCTTCGAGATGGTCGCCGACTTCGCGTCGATCAAAGCGCCGAAGAAGGTTCATCTCTCCTACGACCGCTCCGGCTCCTACGACGAAGTCCTCGCGAAGGCCGAGGGCAAGCAGCCCGCCGAGACCAAGCACTAAGGTGGACTCGGCGTTCCTGACGGGCGGGACGGGCTTCGTCGGAGCCAGCCTCGCCCGTTTGCTTTTAAAGCAGGGCCTGAAGGTCAAGGCGCTCGCCCGCAAGGGCAGCGACCGGCAGAACTTGGCCGGCCTCGACGTCGAGATCGTCGAGGGCTCGCTGACGGACAAGTCCGCGGTGGCCGAGGGCGTCAAAGGCTGCCGCTACGCGTTCCACGCGGCCGCCGACTACCGGATCTGGATCCCGAACCCCGACGACATGTACGCCGCGAACGTCGCGGGCACCGAGACCGTGCTCCGCGCCGCGGCCAAGGCCGGAGCCGAGCGGATCGTGCACTGCTCCTCGGTCGCCGCGGTGAAGGTCCCCGACGACAAGACGCCCGTCGACGAGACGAGCGAGTACCCGTCGCTCGACGTGATCGTCGGCCACTACAAGAAATCGAAGTTCCTCGCCGACGTCCTCGCCCGCCGCCTCGGCCGCGAGGAGGGCCTGCCGGTCGTCGTCGTGAACCCGGCCGCGCCGATCGGCCCGATGGACATCAAGCCGACGCCGACGGGCCGGATGGTCGTCGACTTCCTCAACGGCCGCATCCCGTCCTACATCGACACCGGCCTCAACCTCGTGCACGTGGAAGACGTCGCGATGGGCCACTGGCTCGCGGCTAAGTCCGGCCGCATCGGCGAGCGCTACATCCTGGGCGGCGAGAACCTCACGCTCAAGCAGGTCCTCGACCTTCTGGCCGAGGTCAGCGGCCTGCCCGGACCGAAGTTCAAGACGCCCTACGCGATCGCGTACGCCTTCGGCGCGGTGGACACCGCGATCGCGGTCATGCGCGGCACGACGCCGATGGCGCCGCTCGACGCGATCAAGATGGCGAAGCACTACATGTGGTTCTCGTCGGAGAAGGCCAAGCGCGAGCTCGGCTTCGCCCCGCGCCCCGCGAAGGACGCGTTGAAGGACGCCGTCGCGTGGTACCTCGCGCACGGCTACGCGAAGTCCAAGAAGACGGCGAAAGCCTAGCTCGCTTCAGCGCGCGGGCCTAAGCGCCCGAATCACTCGTCCCGGGACGAGTGATTATCGTTAGTTCATCAGAACGAGCAGCCCCGCGCCCTCGCTGTAATAGCATCGTTTATGTACGCCTAACGCTGAGAGTCTGCCGGCTTCACTGCTCCGATCGAGGTCCGCTGCATGCGCCAAATCATGACGCCCCAAACTACCGCTCCAATGCCGATTGCTAGAACGATGCCGTAAAAAATAAACGGAAAGCCGATTCGCTGACCGTCCTTTTCATAGTCGAGGCGCCACCGTTGTTTCCGGATACGAGTGCCGACGCGCATACTTCTTTCAAGAAATCCATCCGTCGGCCCAGCTGTAAAATTCCGTTCGCCGTTAATGCCTTGGACCGTGTACTCGGTTATATATCTCGGCGCTCCCGTCGAAGGGTAATCTCTGCTGGCTGTTATAACGCCGTCAACTTCCGTCTTAAGTCGGAGCCCGACGGTTTCCCACCCGAAGCCCCACAACATGAAGAGGCCCCAAATAATGAGCACGGTCGGCTTTACTTCTTTGCGCGTAGCCATCCGAGCGGGCTGATTTTCAATCATAGCGCCGCCTAACGCAGGGGCTGACCAGCGGCGGCTTCAGCTGTCCAACCAAACGAGGCCGCCGGCTGGTCAAGCCAATGGTTCGACAGAGGACAGGTGCTCGCGCCGTCGTTTGCCGTGCGCTGCCTCCAGCGAGGCCGAATCGCTTCAGTGCTCATTTCGGAACCAGTGCCTCCGTGAATGCTGCGTTGACTCCGCCCCTTTAGGGGCGGCGGAAAGTTCGCGCCGGGCGGTGTGGCTAGGTGCTAATAAGCACTCGGATTCGAGGCTCGGGCGAATCCTCGTAAGTGACACGTGCGTGGACTTTCGTTCCGCGAAAAACGATATTGGATTCCACCTCCTTTGCGGGAGAACCCATTGCGAAGCCGATCAGCTGGTAAAGCGCCTGTTCGCATTTAGAATCGATGATGTCTTGCACGCATGCGGAATTGCTTTCCAGTGCCCTGAACGGAGAGAAATCGCTCGATTGCACATTCCCGGTGACTGGATTAAAGACGATCTCCTGGCTGATAGGATTCATTGATTTTGTGTCGCTCGGTAAATTCATGTCAATTGGGATCAAAAATCTGGGGACACGTCGGTATGGTCCGGGTACATGGGTGACACTTCATTCTAGGTACATGGGTTACAGATTTTGATGCTTTGACGCCCTCAGGCGCGTCGGCACGCGCGCGATGAGGTCCATGATCTTGTTTTCCTTCTCAAAGAACCTGCCGACCCGGAAGTCGCAGAAGTATACATCGAAAACGCCTTCTTCCATTTCCTCAAATCCAACGTACTCAAGTGCCAGCGTCGAAGTCACGTAAACCCAGTTGGTGAGCCAGCGAATCCCGCCGTTATCGCTGACGAGCCGCACCTCGAAGTGGGATGGGTAGTCGAAGTGCCCGAGCTTCTTCGGCATTCGGCGTTCGGACGGCTGATAGACCGCAGCCGGCGTCTTCATCCCCAGGGCTTCATGCGGCCGCTCGTTGTTGAATTCCGCTCTAAATCGGTCGAAGCGCTCCTGCTGCACGACGAGGTTCTTTTCGGGCGGGATCGTTGCCTCTTTCTTCATCGTGCGATGCATCCGCTCGTGTTTGCCGTTCTGTTGAGGCATTCCGGGCTCGATCTGCTCGGGATAAATGCCCAGCTTGATCCACCACGCTGAAAGCGTCGACAGCCGCGCGATCGCGCTCGAGGCAAATGGGACGCCGTTGTCGGTGCGGATCCTCTTGGGCAAGCCGTACTCATGGAACAGCTCGGTGAAGTGCTTCTTCGTGTTCACGAGCGAAACCGTGTCGTGCACGTCGGTGCCGAGCAGGAAGCGGCTGTGCATGTCGCAGACGGTCAGCGGATAGCAGTAGCGCCCGTTGCGCGTCTTGAACTGCCCTTTGTAGTCCGCGGTCCAGATGTCGTTGGGCCCCGTCGTCGTGCTCTTAGGGCAGCCAGGGTGCTGGCGGCGCAGCCTGCGCTTGCCGGGCAGGATCAGCCCATTGCGCTTGAGGATATCGGCGGCCGTCGAGATCGCGGGCAAGACGGACGAACGGTGGCGATCCGAAAGAACGTGAAGCAATTTCTTCGGCCCCCAGCTCGGGTGCTTCTTTCGCTCCCGGAGCATGTCCACGATCACGCCTTCTTCGGTCTTGTGCGGGCAGTGGCGCGGCTTTCTCGACCGATCCGTCAAACCGGCTGCACCGAGCTCTTGGTAGCGCCTGAGCCACTTGTAGCCCGTCTTACGGCTTATCTCAAACTGAGCACACAGATCCGTTATCGGGAAATAGGCTTTTAGATATTCAGAAACGAAACGAACACGTTGGTCCATGACGGGAACTCCTTGCCAGCTCACAGGTGCCTCCTTCGGCACCTGTAAATCTAGTCTAAAGTGTTACCCATGTACCCAGAACAAAGTGTTACCTATCTCCCCGTTCACTCACTTGTTCAGAGGTCCTTCGACGAATCTCTTTTTCATCTTGCTCCTTCGCATCCGCACGATCATCCGATTTAGCCGGCAGTTTGCAGCCGACATCGGAGGCATTTAATGAGTCCGAGATCGAATCGAACGATTTCTCGTGGGATGGGAAATCCCGCTTCACGCAATTGGCGGAGATCACGAACTCCTTCCCCATCGTGTAGACGAAGGTGTAATGATGCCCGAAGTCCCCGGAGTAGAAGACCAACCTCTCATATTTGCGTCCTTCCCTCTCGTATCGGCGCCGTTCCTTCACCTCGACCGTGCCGTCGTCTTTCTTGGCCTGCGCCAGGATGCTGTCGGCGGCTCCAAGTGGCTCCCGAGCCTCGACGTGGACGAAGACCGCGGCGCTGGGGCCCTTTCCGTTGCCGAAGTAGGCGTCTGCGTTGCCGTAAATATTATCGCGGGATTTCGGGAGATCCTTCCAGCCCCAGGGGAACACGATCGAGTAGCGATGGGTCAAGCTCTCGTAGCGCCGGGCCGCGTCCATCTGGAAGCCCAGGGCGATGGCGCAGACGATGGCGAAAGCGGTCGGGAGCCAGAGGCCGTCCATCGCTTCCGCTATGACGTTTTTCAGCCGCTCCAACGTTAGCATGAGATTCCCAGCGATCGATGTCTGCGATAGGCGATGCGGGTCGTATTTGTTTTTCCTTTTTCTTTCATGCGATCTTCCGATCCGAAAATCCGTCCCTACCGTGATAGGCGTCTAACGCCGAGGATGAACAGCGGCGGCTACAGCAGTCCATCCAAACGAGGCCGCCGTCTGTTCAATCCAATGAAGCTGTGAAAAAATACCACATACGAGAGTTGACATAGCTATGTAGCTAGTGTATAATATCCCTATCGTCGAGCACAGGGAGATACTATGGGATTCCAGTCAAAGGTTCAAGTCATCGAGAGGGCAAATAAAACGCGCCAGTTCTATTTCATCTGCCCGGCACCGCTGGCCGAGGCTATGGAATTTGAAAAGGGCGAGATCATCGAGTGGGTTGTGGTCGACAAGCGCCACCTCACCATTAAGAGGGAGCGCTCGAGCGGCCAATCCCTGAAGTCGGCGACGAAGTGAGCGCCGCGCCCCGGCTCCTGACCGTAAACCGCAGTCAGGTGATCTTGGCGACCGTGGATGTGGAAAAGCTCATTGCCGACGACCATCCCGCGCGCGCTATCTGGGAGTTTGTCGGCCGTCTCGATCTGGAGCCGTATCAGCTGGCAATCAAGTCTGTGGAGGGGAGTGCGGGGCGCCCGGCGTATGACCCGCGCCTGCTCGTCAGTATTTGGATATTGGCGACCAGTATGGGTGAGGGCTCCGCCCGCGAGATCGAGCGGTTGTGCGCATTCCATCCCGCCTATCAGTGGCTGAGCGGCATGGGTGAGATCAACCATCACACGCTCTCAGACTTCCGGGTTGATCACAGGGAAAAGCTCGACGAACTTTTCACGCAGGTTCTGGGGCTTTTGAGCGCGGAGAATCTGATCACGCTTGAGCGAATCACGCAGGACGGAACGAAGATCAAGGCATGCGCGAGTTTGAAGAGTTTCCGCGGCGAGGAAAAGATCCGCACTCACTTAGAACTGGCGCGAACACAGGTTGCCGCAATGGGCGACCCGCGAGAATCCGACGGCAAGAAGCGCGAGACGGCAAAGGCGCGGGGTTTGAATGACCGGCGGGAGCGCTTAGAAAAGGCATTGGAACAGCTGCCGAAAATCCGCGAGCTGAAGAAATCTGAGGTGGATAAGCGAGATGCGCGCGTGAGCGAGACGGATGCGGAAGCGCGGATCATGAAGCAAAGCGGCGGTGGTTTTGCGCCGAGCTACAACGTTCAGCTGTCCGTGGATGCGGCGCACGACATAATCGTAAATGTGGACGTCACGCAGTCTGGGACGGACCACGGCGAACTCACGGGCTCGGTGCGAAAAGTAGAAGAGCGGACGGGGATCAAGCCCGCGCAGGTCGTGGCCGACACCGGATACACGAACCACGCCAACATCTTGTCCATGTCGGACGCGAAGATCGACTTTTTTGGATCATTTCCGGATAAATCAGGACTGGTTGATGCGACTTATGAACGGCGAGGCATCGCGCCCGAATTTCGCAATGAGGCCTTCCATTATGACGCGGTTGCGGACAAGTATGTGTGTCCGGCCGGCCAGGATCTTCACCATACCTACAAGGACGCCCGCCGCGCCGGAATCATTCAACACGCATATGAAGCCAAAGCCGGAATCTGCGCGGCGTGTCCGTATCTAAGCGCCTGCCACCCCGGCATGAAAAAGCAGGGCCGGCAAGTCATGCGGGCTGTCGAGCTTGCGCAGATAAGCGCATTCCATGAAAAGATGGAGACAGCAGAAGCAAAAGAGATATACCGTACACGAAGCAAGACGGCGGAGTTCCCCAACGCCTGGATCAAGGAGAAGTTCGGGCTGAGGCAGTTTCGAACGCGCGGGAAAGCAAAAACGAACCAGGAAGCCCTATGGGCATGCATCACATACAACATTCAGCAATGGATTCGGCTGATCTGGCGACCCCAGTTGACTGCAAGCCTCGGATAGCAGAAAAAGAGGCGACCTATGACCTAGAAACACCGAAAACGGTCGTGGCCGCATAAATCGGCGTCTTTTTTTAAAAGAAATCCGCCGACTCAGAACCATGTCGGATTTTCGAT
>JBBQVX010000060.1:0-21236 GCA_038211115.1 Elusimicrobiota bacterium
GGGCTTCAATTTTAATGTTGTCCGGCCAAACGCTTAAACATATTTTAAACCTTTAGCCCTGACACCTTGCTAGCGGCGCTGCGCCGCGAGCTGCGCGCCGGTCGCCAGCGTCACCCGGTCGAGGGACAAGGTTCGGCCCTCGTCGACGACGACGCACGGCCCCAAGCCGGGTAAATCCGCGTCCTCGACGACGCCGGGGTACGGCGGCATCCCGCGATAGTCCATCCCCACGGCCTCCTTGGCGACGAGCAGATGGCGCCGCTCCGGCAGATAGTAGACGCGCAACGGCAGGTAGTAGTACTTGCCGAGATGGACGACGGGCACGCCCGCGTCCGAGGAGCGGCGGATCGCGTCGGCCATAGCGCCGAGCCTCGGGTCCACCGTGACGGCCGAGAAGAAGTAGCCCGCGCAGCCCGCCGCGATCACGACGCCGGCGAGAATGCGGGTCCAGGCGCGGCGCGCGCCCAGAGCCGCGAGCAGGATGAGGACGGGAGACAGCGGCGTGAAGTAGCGCGCCTGCGTGACCGGACGCCCGCTCCACAGCTCGGCGGCGACCACGAGCGCGAGCGCGGCTGCGACATGGATCGCGCAGAAATCGAACGCGCGACGGTCCTCCGCACGCCCGCGCGCCGCGAGCGCCAGGAAGCCCGCCCCCACCGCGATCCCCGTCCAAGCCGGCAGCGCCAGCCCGAGAAAGGTCACGTCGAAGAACGGCGTACCGAGCAGGTCGAGGACGCGAGGAACGGTCAGGGCCTCGCCGAGCACGGCGTCGCCCGCGTGCGCCCGCAGCTGGGCCGCGAGCGACGGGAGCCACGGCGCGAAGGACAGCGCGATCGCCGTATGCGCGAGGATGAAATCCCGGGCGCGCGGCCGGCGCGAGACGAGCCATGCCGCGTGACCGACGAGCAGGATCGCGTAGTAGTAATGCGTCCACAGCCCGATGGCCGCCAGCGCCGCGTACGCCGCCCACAGGCGCGCCCTGGGCTTCTCCGACAAGGCGAGCGCCGCGTTCATCGAGAGCAGGCCGACAAGCAGGAGCAAGGCGTAGGCCCTCCCGTCCTGCGCGACGTGAATCCAGAAGGACGAGGCCGCCGCGAACCACAACGCCGGAAGGCGCGCGCGCGGGGGCAGCAGCCGCCCGACCACGGAACGGAAAGCGAACAGCGCCGAGATCCCGCACAGCGCGGAGAACAGGCGTAGGCCGACGCGCGGATCGGAGAAGGCCTTGAGCCAGAAGTGCATCAACGCGTAGTACAGCGGCGGATTGACCTCGTTGCTCACGAGCAGCGGCGCCAGCCCGGACAACGAACGCCCGGCCAGCAGCATCGTGCTCGCCTCATCGAACCAGACGGATTTGGCGCCGAGGAACAGCAGGCGCAGGATCGACCCCGTCAGAAGCGCCGCGGCCGGCCATCCCGCCGATTTTCTCACCGCCGTATTGTAGCGCTAACGGCGGCGGCTGTCCCGGCAGAATGGTAAAATCACCTCCATGAGCGAGTACACGCGCAACGAAGGGGGCGGCTTCACCTTCGCCCTGCGCGCCTTCCGCTCGCGGAACTACCGCCTGTTCTTCGGCGGGCAGATGATCTCGCTCATCGGCACCTGGATGACGAGCGTCGCCACGAGTTGGCTCGTGTACCGGCTGACGGGCTCCGCTTGGCTTCTCGGCGCCGTGGCCTTCGCCGGCCAGGTGCCGTCCTTCCTGCTCGGGCCTCTCGGCGGGATCGCCGTCGACCGCTACGACAAGCGCAAGCTGATCATGGTGACGCAGGCTCTCGCGATGCTGCAGTCGTTCTCGCTCGCGTACCTGACCTTGACCGGACGCATCACCGTTACGAGCCTGCTCGTCCTCAACGCGATCGACGGCCTGATCAACGCCTTCGACATGCCCGCGCGCCAGTCCTTTCTCATGGACATGATCGAACACAAGGAGGACCTCGGCAACGCGATCGCGCTGAACTCGTCGATGGTCAACGCCGCGCGCCTGCTCGGTCCGTCGATCGGCGGGCTCGTGATCGCAGCCGTCGGCGAGGGCTGGTGCTTCTTCATCGACGGAGCGAGCTTCCTCGCCGTCCTCGGCACCATGTTCGCGATGCGCATCGCCGCGCGCCCCCCGAAGCCGCGCCACGCGGGCGGCGCGCTGGCCGAGATGCGCGAGGGCTGGGAGTACGTCCGGAACTTCCGCCCGGTCCGCTCGATCATCCTGCTGCTGGCACTCGTGAGCTTCGTCGGCGTCCCTTATACGGTGCTCATCCCGGTCTTCGCCGGAAAGGTCCTCGGCGGCGGGCCGCACACCCTGGGCTGGCTCATGGCCTCCTCCGGCTGCGGCGCGCTCCTGGCCGCGATCTGGCTCGCCTCCCGCAAGAGCGTCCTCGGCCTCGGCCGGGCCATCCCAACGGGCACGGCCGTCTTCGGCGCGGGGCTGCTCGCCTTCTCCTACACGCGCTCGACGGCGCTCGGCATGACGGCCCTCGCGGCCGCCGGCGCGGGATTCATGATCCAGCTCGCCGCGAGCAACACGATCGTGCAGACGATCGTCGACGACGACAAGCGCGGGCGGGTCATGAGCTTCTTTATGATGGCGTTCTTCGGCCCCGCGCCCTTCGGCAGCCTGCTCGCGGGCCGACTCGCCGATGGGATCGGCGCGCCGGCGACTTTGCGCCTGGCGGGCCTCTGCTGCCTCGCCGGAGCGGGTTTGTTCGGGCTCCGGCTCGAGGAACTGCGCGAGGCGATCCGGCCGATCTACCGCCGTATGGGCATCCTGCCCGAGGTCCGCAAAGCCGTACGCGACGCCGGCGCGATGACCTACCCCCCTCACGATTAGCTTTACAGGACGCTCCCTCATGTATACGATGGGGGCATCGAAGTCCCTCAAGGGACCCGGAGGTCAACGATATGGCGAAGAAGATGGAACCGCTCGTGATCGCGAGCAAGGCGAAGGCGATCCTGAAGAAGGCCGGCTGCAACACGTCCGGCGACGCGCTGGACGGCCTCAACGGCTGGGCGTACTGGCTGCTCGAGCAGGCCGCGAAGCGCGCGAAGGCGAACGGCCGCAAGACCGTCCGCGCTCACGACTTCATCAACATGTAGGGAGTCCCCCTCGCGGGGGATGAAAACGAGGCGCCCGGAGGCTTTGCTCGCCTCCGGGCGTCTGTCTTTCGGTGGGACCGAAAATCAGCGCCTGCGAGGGCGTCCGCGCCTTCCGGCGGCGTCCTTGGCCTTCCTGACCGAGGAGACCAAAGTATGGGCCGTATCGTGGACCCAGCGGCTCGCGAGGAGCCTCCGGGGGTCGATCGTCAGCTTGGCCGACAGCGCGATCTTCATGTCCGCAGTATAACCCCGTTTCCGCTAAAACCCATTACAGCCGTGTTGCATTTGTGTACCCCAAAAAATGTGACCCGAGTCACATCCTTGACGCGTTCGCGCGGGGCTGTTATATAGGAGGCTTATGCTCAAGAATCAGACTATCGCGGTGATCGGAGCCGGGCACATGGCGGGAGCCATGATCGGAGGGATGGTGAAATCGAAGCTCCTCCCCGCGAAAGGCATCGTCGCCGCGCGCCGCAATCCCGAGGCCCTGGCCGAGCTCCAGAAGAAGTGGGGCGTGCGCACCTCGACGGACAACCGCAAGGCGGTCGCGGGCGCCGGCATCGTGATTCTGGCGGTCAAGCCGCAGATGGCGAAGAAAGTGATGGAGGAGCTGGCTGGCCACGTCACGAAGGACCAGCTCGTCATCTCCGTGATGGCCGGGATCACCACCGCTTCGATCAGCAAAGCCCTGCGCGTCGACGGCGCCGTCGTGCGCGCGATGCCGAACACGCCTTGCCTCGTGGACGCGGGCGCCACCGCCATCGCCGCGGGCGCCCGCGCGGGCGAACGCGAGCTCAAGCTCGCCGAGGCCGTGTTCGCCGCCGTCGGCCTGGTCGTCACCTTGCCGGAGTCCGCCCTCGACGCCGTGACGGGCCTCTCGGGCTCTGGGCCCGTCTACATCTACATGGTCATCGAGGCGATGATCGACGGCGGCGTGAAGATGGGCATCCCGCGCGCGATCGCGGCGAAGCTCGCCGCGCAGACCGTGTTCGGCGCGGCCAAGCTCGTCATCGAGACGGGCAAGCATCCCGCCGTCCTGAAGGACGAGGTGACGACCCCCGGCGGAACCGCGATCACGGCGATCCACGTCCTCGAGAGCAAGGGGCTGCGCTCCGTACTCATCGACGGCGTCGAGGCCGCGACGAAGCGTTCGCAGGAGCTGTCGAGGCTGTTCGCCGAATGAGGCCCCTTCTCGCGGCGATCATAGCGTGCGCCGTCCTCGCGGGCGCCGCCCGCGCGGACTCCGAGGCGAACGACCCGCTCGACGACGCGCCCCGCGCCCCGCGCGTCGCGATCGGCCCGCTCGTGCTCACCGGCGAGGATCACCCCGCGCCCGATCTCGCCGATTTTCCCATCGTCGTCGAAACTCCCAAGGCCGGCGTGGAGGCCGCCTGGGTGGCGAAGTCGGTGCGGTGGCTACGCGCCAAGGACGGCCTGCCCGTGCCGCGCGCGCGCCTGCTGGTGACCGTCAAGGCGAGCCCCGAACGTCTGCTCCTGCGCTGGCGCGGCCGCGCGGTGCAGTTCCAGGGCGGCCCCGACGCGGCCACGGCCGAGATCCTCGTCCCCTTGCTCGACGGCGGCGAAGCGCGCCTCGAACTCGACGGCAAGCCCGCCTCACGGCTCAAGATCACGACCCGGCCCGCCGCGGGTGCGGCGCACGCGCTCCACGCGATCGACCACCGCTGCTCGCCGTACGCCGTCCAGGTGCGCGGGCTCGACGACGCCTATCTCTCGATGACCTGCCGCATGATGCCCGTCGGCCGCCTCGGCTCGGAGGAGGCGCTGCTCGAGGTCCGCTGGTCGGCCGCGGGCGTGACCTTGCCCGATGGGAGCGCGCCGCCGCTGACCGCCGACCTCCGCGACGGCCGGCCCGCGCGCACGACGATGATCGGGCCCGACGGCAAGAGCCGGATCGTCGAGCTGTCCGCGCGCGTTCCGGCGCGGCTGAACCGCATGAAGCTCGCGTGGGGAGCGGGACCGTACGGCCTGTCGTCGAGCGGGCGCTCCGGCAACGGGACCGCCGGCTCCGTGATGCTCTACGGGAACTTCCGCCTGCGCACCGAGGACAACCTCTCGCTGCGCGGCTTCGAAGCCGCTGTCGGCCGGGATCCCGCCCACGCCGCGTTCTTCAACAACCTCGGCCTCTACTTCGCGTACGACGCGGTGCGCGCGCTCGACACGCGCCTGCGCATGACCGTCCTGCTCGGAGCGCAGATCGTGAGCTTCTCGCCCGACGGGCTCGCGCGCAAGACCTACAACGCGGCGATCGCCCCCCAGGGCTTCGAGATGTCCTATCCCGACGCCTTCGGGTTCAAGAACAAGACCTTATCCGGCGGCCTGTTCCTCCAGCCCGGGACCACCAAGCGCTACCAGAATCTGTGGGTGCGCTGGGGCGGCCGCTGGTTCGGGGAATTGAACTACCTGTCCTGGCGGGACAACGACCGCTACGCGAAGATGTGGGGCTTTTCCGTCGGCGCGCCGCTGGCGCAGCTCTTTTAATCCTACTTCCCTTCCATCGGCAGGAGCCGCTCGCAGCCGAAGTCCGCCACGCCCGCGGAGAAAGCGGCGAGGACGAAGACGAGCGGAAGGGGGTTCACGCGGCTAATTTATCTTTTGCGAGCCTTGACGATCCGTCCCGTACCTGTTATAAAGAAGGGGTCGTCCACCCGGAACGCCGAGCTGGGGCGCTTCCGGCTTTTTATTTTATAGGAACAAATGTCGCTCGACCAAATTAAAACCGCCGAACTGATCACCGCCAAGGAGCACCTCGAGGAGGTGTGCGTCGAGTTAGCCAAGTGCGACCGCCTGGCCTTCGACACCGAGTCCAACGGCTTTTACGCGCACAAGGAAAAGGTCTGTCTGATCCAGATCTCCTCGCCGACGGAAGACTTCATCGTCGATCCGATCGCCTTCAAGGATATTTCCGCGCTCGCGCCTCTTTTCGCGGATCCCAAGATCGAGAAGCTGTTCCACGCGGGCGAGTACGACGTGCTCTGCCTCAAGCGCGACTACGGCTTCACGTTCTCCAATCTCTACGACACGATGATCGCCGCGCGCATCCTCGGAACGAAGGAGCTCGGCCTGGCCGCCGCGATCGAGCGCCACTTCGGCCTCGTGATCTCGAAGAAGCTCCAGCGCGCCGACTGGGGCAAGCGCCCCCTGACGCACGAGATGATCCGCTACGCGCAGGGCGATACGCATTTCCTGATGCGCCTGGCCGACATCCAGAAGAAGATGCTTCTCGAGAAGGGCCGCATGGACGACGCGAAGGAGTCCTTCGCCGACCTCGCCGCGCTCGAGCCGAATCTCAAGACGTTCGATCAGGACGGCTTCTGGAAACTCGTCGGCCGCGACGACATCGGCGGCCAGCAGATGGCCGTGCTCCGGGAAATCTGGCTTTACCGCGAGCAGCAGGCGCAGTCGCGCGACCGTGCGCCGTTCCGCGTGATGCCTGAAGACCTCATGGTGCGCATGGCCCAGGCGATGCCCGAGACGAAAGAGGCCCTCGCCGCCGTCCGCGGCATGTCCCCCTACATCCTCGAGCGTTTCGCCTCCGGACTCATCGCCGCCGTCGAGAAGGGCAAGGCCTCGCCGCCCGTCACGCGCCCCCCGTCGGCGCCGGCCGAGCGCAAACGCCTGTCCGATCTCGAGTGGCGCACGTTCGAAGCGCTTCGTGCCTGGCGCAAGAGCCGCTCGGAAAAAGACTCCGTCGAGCCCGTCGTCATCATGACGACCGAAAACCTGCGCACGCTCTCGATCCACGCGTGCGGCGCCAGCGTGGCCGACCCTCTCGCCCCCCTGTCCGACCTCAAGAAAACCCGCTACGGCGAGGACATTCTCAAGGTCATGGCGACCGTCCGCGCCAACGGCAAAACCGCGTAGCCGGAGCTAGGTCCTAAGTCCCTTTCTAGCCTAGGCTACGTGCCGTCTCCTTAATACCCGTTCGGTCCCAGACGTTCCTCTCCCCGAGGACTATACTGGACTCATGAACCGAATCTCCCGCCTTTCCCTGTCGCTTTCGCTCATCCTCGCCGCCCCCGGCCTCGCCCCGTACCAGGCCGCCGCGCAGACGATGGCCGCGAGAGTCGTCGCTCCCGGCGGCCAGGCCGGAGTCATCGGCGCCGTGATCGGCATTCCCGGAATCTCCGCTTCGATTCTGCCGTCCGCGAGCCTGCAGACCTCGCTTGTTCCCGCCCTTTCGCCGTCCGTCGCGCTGACGCCCGTCCTCTCGGCGCCCGCCGCGCTCAACGCCGCCGGCGCGATCGCGAAGATCGTCCCGGTCGAAGCGCTCATCCCCTCGGCCCTGAAGGCCGTGATTCCCGCCGCCGCGACGCCCGAGAAGATCGCCGGAACGCCGGTTCATGCGATCGACGCGCTGAAGAACAGCGGCACCGCGCTGACCGGCCGCCTTGCCACGGAATCCGGAAGCGGCACTTCCTCGCCTTATGGCTCGGTCGCGGCCTTGGACGCGCTATTTGACGGCTCGACCGCCAAGCCCGAGGCGCTCGCCGTCCCGGCCCTGCAGGCCGCCGCCGAGACGCCGCGCCTCGAGCCCTCCGACGCCGACGGCTCCGCCGGCAAGCCGGGCGCCAAGGTCCCGAATGCGGCTCCCTCCACCTCCGTCAAGCGCACCCTGTCCATCGGCTTCCTCGCCGCCGTGATTCCGATCGCGATCACCATGGGCAGCATCGCGATCGCCCAGGCCTTCGGCTACCAGCTGCATCCGAACTACCAGGGCCCGATGGGAACCCAGGCGATGACTTTCCTCCAGGCCGTCGCCGTCTGGATCGGCGCGGCCGTCATGGCGCCGGTGTCGGAAGAAGCGATCTTCCGCGGCGGCCTCCAGGGCCGGCTCGCAAAGCTCTCCGCGAAGCTGCACCTCGGGAACTTCATCGTCCCCGCCCTGATCACGTCGGTGCTCTTCGTCGCCCTGCACGAGACGTCCGACCCGCTGCTGTTCGCGACCCGGCTGGTGCACGCGATGATCCTCAGCCACGTGTATCGCAAAGAGGGCATTCTCGCCTCGATGGCCGCGCACGGCTTCTTCAACGGCCTGCTGGCGCTCTCGCTCGTCTTCACCGCGGCCGGCCTTCCGATCCTCAACCTCGCGATCGCGCCCGTCGCGATCTTCTTCGCGTGGAGAGCGCGCCGCGCGCTCAAGGCGCAGCAGCCCGCCGTCGCCTCCGGCGCTCTCGCCCCGAAGCCCATGACCGCGGGCATGGCCTTCTTGTTCGCGGGCCTGCTGATTCTCGGCTACCTCTTCCTCATGCCGAACATCTTCTGGCCTCTCGGCGCGGTCGCGCTCGTGATCGCCGGCATCCGCAAGATGAAGAAAGCCTAGTCTCATGCGCGCCGCGTCGTTGTCGGTCTGTCTCGCCCTCATTTCGGCTTCCGTTCCGGTCGACGCCGTCGCGCAAATCCGCGTCCAGAAGCCCGCCGCCGGCTTCAACGCAGCGCTCCCGGCCGCGGGCGCCGGCCTAGGCCTCTCCGTTTCTCCGACGCTCTGGTCGCCGTCCTTGTCGCCGCTGACGCCGTCGCTGTCCCCCGTCCTCCAGCCGGCGCTCCAGGCCGTCACCGCGCCCGCGCCCGCGGCCTTCGCCGTGATCGGCCCCGTCGTTCCCGTCGCGAAGGCGCTCGCCGTCGTGCCTCTGACGGCCCGCGTCCAGGCCGCGAAGTCGATGACCGAGGCGCTTGCGAACGTCTCCGTCTCCGTCGCCCCCGCCGCCGCCTCGAAATTCTTCGCGCTCCTGACCGACGAGGACTCCGTTTCCCGCGACGACTCCGTCCTGGCGGCGGCCGCGGCGCCGGAACCCCCCGCCCTTCCCCCGTCGACGCCGCGCGCGCCGAATCCCGATGCCGGCAAGAACGTCCGGCGCATGATGATCGGCACCGCCGCGATGAAGAGCGGCATGGAGACGGTCACGCTCAGCGTCCCCCTGCTCGCGCTGACCGCCCTCGGCGGCGCCGCGATGGTCGCGGCCCTGGTCGTGGCGTACGGCGTCTCGCAGGCCGTCTTCGCCGGAGCGGCGGGCTCGCTCGCGGACCGCTTCTCGGCCCGCAAGGTGCTCGCCGGCGCCGTCGTGGCGCAGGCGGCGCTCGTCGCGATCATCGTCGCGCTCGGGGCCGTCCACGCCCTGAGCCTGCCGACTTTGCTGCCGCTGTATATCCTCATCGGCGGAGCGGTCGGCATCGCCGAGACGACGCGCCACTCGATCCCGGCGCTGCTCCTCGGCCAGGACGGCGACGCGCTGAGCCGCTACAACGCCCGCCTGCACATCGCCTACGAGAGCGCGGGCGTCGCCGGCGCCCTGGCCGCGGGAGCGCTCATCGCCTTCGCCGGTCCGCTGTGGTCCCTGCTCATCCAGCCGCCCGCCTACCTGCTCGCCGCCTATTTTTTCATGCGCGTCCGCCACGACCGGCCCGCCGGCTCGGCCGCCCTGGCGCTCAAAGGCCGCGTCGCGGATAAGCTCAAGGAATATCTCCGCGACGTGAAGGCGGGCGCCAAGATCGTCCTCGGCGACCGCCGCCTGCGCTGGATCGCCCTCGCCTTCGTGCTCCCGCAGATCGCGCACCGCGTCTTCGAGAACCTGCTGATCCCCGTCTTCGCGAAGACGGTCCTCCACGCGCCGCAGGCCTCGGCGTGGCTGCTGACCGCGTCGAACCTCGGCGAGCTGCTCGGCGCGCTCCTCCTGCTCAAGTTCGCCGCCCGATTCAAGGGACCTGCCGCCTGGGTCAAATACGGCGCGCTCGGCCTGCTCCTGATCTGGGCTCTCGCTTTCTCGACGGCGTTGCCCGTGCTGCTGCCCCTGATCCTCGCCTCGAGCCTGACCTGGTCCGCGAGCGACCTGAGCCTGCGCTCCGAGGTCCAGCGGACGGTCGCGGAGAAGGATCAGCCTCGCGCGCTGAGCTTCCTCTACGGCGCCTTCGTGCTCGGAGCGGCCGCCGCCTCGTTCGCGCTCGGCGGCTTCATGGACTGGCTCGGCATGGCCACCGCGCTGTACTGGATCTGCGGCGGGCTCGCGGCGGTTGCCGCAGGCGTATTCCTCGCCTCGCGCCGCCTGAAGAAATAATGGAACTCCAGCCCGTCCTACACGGCCCGCGCCTGCGCCTGCGCCCCCTCAAGCCCGCCGACTTCGACGCGCTCTACGCCGCCGCCTCCGATCCTCTGATCTGGGCCCTCCACCCCGCGTCGAACCGCCACGAGCGGTCCATCTTCGAGAAGTTCTTCACCGGCGCGCTCGACTCGCGCGGCGCCCTCGCGATCGAGCGCAGGAGCGACGGCGCGATCATCGGCACCTCGCGCTACTACGACTCCGTCGGCAAGGAATCCGTCGCGATCGGCTTCACGTTCCTGACGCGCGAGCATTGGGGCGGGGACTGGAACCGGGAGCTCAAGTTCATGATGCTCGATCACGCCTTCATCTACGTTCGCCGCGTGCTCTTCCACGTCGGTGAGCACAACCTGCGCTCGCGCAGGGCGATGGAGAAGATCGGCGCGAAGCTCGCCGGCCGGCTCGAGCGCCTCAAGCCGGACGGCTCCCCCGACCCCACGGTCATCTACGAGATTAAGCGCCCCTTCTAGTCGGTCAGCTTAAAGCGGACTTCCTGGGGCATGCGGACGGGGACGGGGTTGCCGCCGAGGCCGATCGCGGGCGAGAAGCGCATCAACGCGCCGACCTTCTTCGCGGCCTCGTCGAACGCGGGGCTCGCCGGGCGCGCGATGTCGGAGGAGGACACCAGGCCGTCGACGCCGAGGTGGATCACGATCACGACCGCGCCCTCGCGGCCCGCCTGACGCTCGCTCTCGGGGTACAGGCGCTTGAGTCCGGCCAGCACCTCGTCGCGGTTGAGCAGGCGCGGCATCTCTTTGAGCGGCGTGCCGCCGTGGCCAGTCCCGCCGGGGACGCCGTCGTCCGAGCCCTCGCCCGAGCCGCCGGTCTTCGCCGCGGTGCCCGTGCCGCCGACCGCGCCGCCGGGCGTGGGCGCGGGAGGCGCCGGCGTCTCGACGGTCTTCGTATTCGGACCCGGAAGCGTCCAGTCCTTCGGCGGCTCCGGCGCCTTCTCGACGGGCTTCACGGGAACGGGGACGTCGGCGACGTTGATCTTCGCGGGCACGCCGGGCACGAACGCCTTCGGCGCGCCCAGCTTCGCGGGCCCGTCGCCGAGGAACGGGCTCGTGATCTCGACTTCGAACGGGGGCGGAGCGTTCCAGCTCAAGCGCGGCAGGATCCACAACGCCGCGAAGAACGCCGCGTGCGCGGCGGCGGACATTCCGAACGACCGCCGGAAGGGCGGCGCTTGGGGCGCGCGCTTCTTCTCGGCGAGCATCGTCACTTGCGACGGACCTCCAAGCCGACCTTCTTGACGCCGGAGGAGCGCACCGCGTCGAGAAGTTCGGCCACGTCGCCGTAGGGCAAGGTCTTATCGGCCGAAAGCGTGACGGGCTGGTCGGGCTTCGCCGCGGTCGCGACGCTCAGAGCCTTCTTCAGATCGTCGAGCGTCGTCGGTTTTCCCGATAGGGTTAGCTCGTGCTTGCCGTTGAGCGCCACGGCGAGCGCGTCCGTAGCACTCTTGTCGGATTTCGCGACGCGCGGCACCTCGACGCGGATCGCGCGGCGGGCGATCATCGGCGCGGTGGCCATGAAAATGATCAGGACGACGAGCACGACGTCGACGAGCGGAGTGACGTTGATCCCGGTGATGGGACCGTCGGCGTCACCGTCGGCGAGCATCGGGAGTCCTGACGGCGCTATAGCGCAGGCCGAGAGCCTCCGTTTCGGATAGGAGGTCGCGCAGCTTCTTCTGCAGGAGGTTGAACGCGAGCACGCTCGGGATCGCGACGAGCAGGCCGACGGCGGTCGCGACGAGCGCCTCCGACAGGCCCGCCATGACGACCTCGGGGCCCGCGCCGGACTCGGCGAGATCGTGGAACGCCTTGATCACGCCGAGCACGGTGCCGAAAAGGCCGACGAAAGGCGCGTTGTTGCCGAGCGTGCCGAGCCACAAGAGCCGCCCCTCGAGGTGGCGCTTCTCATCGGACAGCGCGGCGGCGAGGTTGTCGGGCTCGGACAAGACGCGGGCGGAGCTGCCGGGGTTGGCCTTCACGGCCTTCGCGGCGGCGTCGAGGTCCTCCGCGGCGAGCGCGGCGAGGAACACGGGGCGCAGCGACGCGAGCGCCTTCGACTCCTCCTTCAAGAGGTTCCAGCGGTCGTAGGCGACGGCGACGCCGCCGATCGAGCTCAGGATCAGCGCCCAGATCACCCAGCCTCCGCCGGTGAGGGCCAACGCCATCAAGGGGCTATGATTCAATTCTCGTCCTTTTTCGGGTGGAGTTTCATCAGCGCGTCCGCCATCTCGGCGCGCGTCGACGGGTCCGTCTCGCGGGTCAGATACTGGATCAGGCGGCGGTACTCGTAGCCGCCGCCCATCTCGCCGATGTAGTAAGACGCCATCGCGCGGGCGAACCAATCGGGGTGATCGAGGAAGCGCAGCAGGATCTCCTTGCCGAAGCTGTCACCCATGCGCCACATGCCCGCGGCGGCGTAGATCTGGACGGCCACGGACTGGTCGTTGCGCGCGGCGCCGCCGAGCTGGAGTTGGACCGAGCGGTCGCCGAGGATCAGCAGCGACTCGAGCGCGGCGAAACGCACGGTCGTATTGGGATCGTTCAGCGCGCCCTGGAATAAGGTCAGGTAGCGCATGTCCTTCGAATAGGCGAGCGCCACGAGCGCGGCCGCCCGCGTCTGCACGTTCTTGGCGAGGCGGGCCGCGTTCTCGAGTTCGCGCTGCAGCTGGTAATCCTTCGTGCCCGCGAGGCCTTCGGTGAGCAGGAAGCCGAGCTCCGTGTAACGCGTCTTGAGGGAATAGCCGGTCAATGTAGAGAGGCGGCTCAAGTTGAACAGCGAGGCGTCACCGGAGGCGAGCGTGTCGGGACGCGCGTCCATGCGCTGCTGCAGCAGGCGCAGGAGGTGCGCGTTGATGCGCGGGTCGATCTGATCCTCCTGCTGGACGCGGGGAGCGGTCACCGTCAGCGGCTCGAGCTGGAACAGCAAGGACGAGTCCGCGCTCAGGTTCACGGGCAAGGAAGCCGCGCGGGCCGCGAGCGGCAGGATCAGCAGAGCGGCGGCGAGGAGCTTGATCATTTTCCCGCCGCCTTCTTCTTCGGCCAGAGCTTCAGCGCGGAGACGCAGTACTCCGCGACGACGAAGTCGTTGCCGACCTCGCTGTCGACGCGGCGAAGAAGGAGATCGTAGTCTTCGGCTTGGCCGAGCTCGCCGAGGTACTTCGCGGCGAGCGCCTTGACGACCCACGACTGGTTGTCGAGGAACGAGCGCACGCGGTGCAGCCCCGCGACGTCGCCCATGCGCGCGAGGCCGGCGGCCGCGTACACGCGCAGCAGCGGCTCAGTGTCGCGCTCGGACGCGGCGGCGAGCAGCGGCATCGCCTCCCGCGGGTGCTCGAAGACGACGAGGGCCTCGAGTGCGCCGAAGCGCACCGCGGGATCGAGGTGGATCAACGCCTCGTTGAAGACCTGGAGGTACTTGAGATCGTGCGTGCGCGCGAGCGCGATCAGCGCCGCGGCGCGGGACTCCCCGTCACGATCCCAGCGCGAGAGCTCGAGCAGTTGGGCGCGGAAAGCCGGGTCCGTGCTGCGCGCGAACGCCTCGCCGAGCGGAATGCCGACGTTAAGGAAGCGGTTACGCAGCGTATAACCGATCGGCGAGCCGACGGTGAGGATGTCCGCGACGGGCGTGCCCTCGATCTTGGTCAGGTCGCGCTTGAGGTTGCGGCGCTCCTCGGCCAGCCTCACCAAGGTCGTGGAGATCGCGGGATCGAGCCTGGTCTCGCCCGGCGCGAGCGGCGACGTCCCGGGAGCGGGCGCGTCGTAGGCCGACGGGATGTCGGTACGCACCGTGACCTCGCCGCAGCTCGAAAGGAGCGTGAACGCGAGCAGGGGACCGAGCTTGAACGCGAGTCGCATCCCCACTAGTATGGCTTATCCTTTCCGAATTCTCCACGGGCCGAAGCGTAAATTTAATTAGGCCGAAATAAATTCGAAATGCATCCCGGCTATGCTTTCACCAAGACGCGGCAGCTAAGGCTTTCTCGAACGACACCGGTTCGCGTCGACCCCACCAGGAGCGCCCGCCCGGAACCTATACGGTTCCGGGCGGGCCATTTTTCGGCTCCTAGCGATCGGGGATGACGAGGTCGGGCGCCGGAAGACCCTTCTCCGCGGCGATGGCGCGCGCCTCGGCGAGGCGCGCCTTGGCGCTGTAAAGGTCGCCCTTCGCGAGTTCGCGGCGCGCGAGCAGGACGTAGGCCTCGACGCGGTGGGCGTCCCAGCCCGCGCGCATGCCTGCCAAGTACTTCTCGTAGTAAGGGGCGTGGCCGAGGAAATTGGCCGCGTAGATCTCGCTTCCGTCGATCGAGCGCAGGTACGCGTCGAAATCCACGAGGCCGCGGGCGTAGCCGTACAGCTCCCCGCCCGTGATCTCTGTCGCGGGATCGGCCTTCAGGCGCTCGTGCGTGTAGAAATGCTCGGTGATGTACGCTTCGTACTCCCACTCCTGAAGCATCCCGAAATTCGGATGGAAGCCTGCGGCCGGAGCGGCCGGCGTCACCGACGTCACGGAAGGCGCTAAGACCGCCGTCCCCGTGGGAGCGGAGGTCTTAGCCTGGCGCGGAACGGCCTTGAGCGCGAGGGCGAGCTCGGCTTGGTGCCGGACGATATAGTCCCTCTGCGCCTTATGATCCGCCAGAAAGCGTTCGACGGTCATGCCGGTCTTGCGGATCTCCGCGGCGTCGAGCACGATGGGGACGGCCTTCACTTCGGCGTCCGTGACCGCGGGAACGAAGTCGTGGGCGGGCGTCTTTCCGGCGCCCGTGATCGTGGAGACGAGCGCCCCTTTCGAGCCGAAGAAATACGTCTTGGCCGCGGAATCCAGCCGGGCGCCGTTTACGCGCAGGAACCGCCAGGTTCCGGAGTTGAACGGGAAGCGGCGCGCCTGATCCGCGTGCTTGAGCTCGTGCACGATGACCGCCTGCTCGCGCTCCAGGTAGTCGAGCTGGGCCTGGGGATCGCGCAGGAATTGCTCGACGGTTATGCCGCTGTCCTCGATCGTCGAGACGCTCAAGAAAACGACGTCGGGCGGGGTGTACTGCGCGGCGCTGCCCTTCTGGTACGAGACGAAGAACATCGGCATGCGCACGACGCCGCCGCGGTCGCGCAGCCCGTCGAGGACCTCGCGCCCGATCGCGCTGCGAGACAGCAGCGCCTCGGCCGAGTCGGCGAAGAACGTGCCCTGCAGCGCGACGGGCTTCTGGCGCGACTCCTTCACGGAGAACTCCGGCATACGCGGGACGCCGTCCGAACCGCGCACGCGGTCGAGCGCCGCGCGGCCCTCTTCCGTCTGGGAAAGGACGCGCACGGTCTCATCCGCGAAGCTCTTGCCGGGAATCACGGTGGTGGTTTCCCCCTCCCCCGCGGGAAGGCGCGAATCGAGATACGTGTAGCCGCGCTCGATGAGCGGGACCTGGTACGTGAACGTCGCCGCGCTCAGCCCGATGCCGAAGGCGACGCCGATCGCGCGGGTCCAATTCCTGAAACGGCGGGACGGCGGCGTCTTCGCGGGGACGGGGGCTGGACGCACGACGAAGCGGTAGACCGCGCGGACGGCGCGCGCCGCGAGCAGCGCCGTCGCGGCGACCGCGACCGGAAGGATCGCGATGGAGAACAGCAGGAGCGCCGACACGCTCGGAATCGCCGCCCACAGGAGCGGAGCCAGCGCGGACGCGCCGACGCCGACCGCCGCCGCGCGAAGGAAGCGGCCCGCCGTTGAGCCGGGGCGCTTCGCCTTCGCCGGGGGATCGAGCCGGGGCGAGGACGCGCCGGACGTTCCGCCCACGACGGGTCCGTCGTCCTTCGCGGCCGCGAGCGCCCCGCCGCCGTCGAACAGGCGTCCCGCACCGAGCGCATTCTCCGGAGCGGCGATTACGCGCAAGGCCGACGCGACGGGCTGAACGGAGGGAACGATGACGGGAAGGTTTTTCGCGGGGACCACGAGAAGCGCGATGGGCGCGGGAATAAGCGAAGGGGACGACGGGGAGAGGAGCACCGGGCCCGGCGACAGGGCGAGCGGTAGGACGGAGAGCGGCGCGACCGTCGGCGCTGAGGGCGAGAACGCGAGCAGGACCGGGGCGGACAACTCGACGACGGGCGCCCGGCCGATACCCCCCGCCTCGGCGGCCGGTCCACCCAAGGACAGGAAGAGGCAAAGAACCGCCGCCGTCGACCGCTTCACGCGCCGCATGACCCCAGTATAGGAGAGGCGCGCCGTTTCAGGACCCCGCCATCGGCCCCTTTGCGCCGGGCAAGAGTCCTAGCTGGGTTTGGGCCTTCCAGCCGCGTACTTCGCGATCACGGCCGGCGAGTCCGGATGCACGAGAATCTCGTTGTTGACGTCCACGACGGGCAGCAGGAAATTCCCCGCGTCGATGCCGGCCTGCTTCATGCGGGAGAAAACCTCGGTCCGCCCGGGATCCTCATCGATGATCTTCCAGACGTAGGGAACGCCATGGCCGTCGAGCCCCTTGCGCATCGCCTGGCAGTAGCCGCAAGTCTCCCGCCCGTAAATGACGACGTACGGCGTACGGTAAAGCGGGGTCAGAGGATGGAGCTTCACCTGGGCGCTTTGCCAGACGCTGCGGCCCGCGACCGCGATCATCACCGCGAGCAGGAACTTATTGAGCCCGGACATTTCCCCCATGTCAGAGGGGCTGCGGCGGGAGCTTCTCGATGGTCTGGAACGGCTTGAAGAGGCGCTCGATCCAGCGCGCGTCCATGTCGTCGAACGCGGCCGACGAGCGCGCCTCGAACACGGCCCACACGCGGGCGTTCTTGTCGAGAACGGGCACGAAGATCGTCTTCCCGCCGGACTGCACGTCCAGGCGGGTCAGGGCCTGGGCGATGGCGCCCTCGGCCGGAACCGCCGCGGGCGCGGGCGCGGGCCGCGCGGGCCCCGGCTGGAAGGCCTTGCCGTCGGGCTGCAGCAGCCAGAAGCCGCACCAGATCCACGGATTCTCGAAGGCGTCCCATAGGTGGTCGGCGAGCTCGCGCGTCATGCGCTCGCTCTGGAGGGCGCGCCGGCGCCACTTCAAGTCGAGCGTGGACTTGATCTTGTCGTAGCGGGCGCGCGAAGGGCGCTCACGGATATCCTTCGGCGGCTGCGTTTCTCTATATTCGTCGCTCATTTCCCTTTCTCCAAAACGACCAGCTGGCCGCAGGCGCCGTCGATGTCGCGCCCGAGGTTCTGGCGGACCGTGGACTTGTAGCCGCCGGCGAGCATGCGCGCCTGGAACTCGCGCGCGTCGTTCTCGTCGGTCGGCTTGTGCGGCGTGTCGGTCTGGTTGAATACGATCAAATTGACGTGCAGCAACTCCTTCGGGCCTACCCCGTCGAGCCATTTCACGAGCGCGTCCGCGTCCTCGGGACGGTCGTTCTCCCCTTTGAGCAGCACGTACTCGAAGAAGATCTTTCGATTCGTCGAGCCGATGTATTCCTTCAGCGACGCCGCGAGCGCCGCGAGGTTGAACGCCTTGTTCATCGGAACGAGGCGCGTGCGCAGCGCGTCGGTCGCCGAGTGCAGGGAGATCGCGAGATTGACCTGCGGGAAATCGCGGCCGAACATCGCGATCTTCGGCGCCACGCCCGACGTCGAGACCGAGATGTGCCGCGCCCCGATCCCGAACTGCTTGTGATCGAGAAGAACCTTCAAGCTCGCGGAGACCTGCTCGTAGCACGCGAACGGCTCGCCCATGCCCATGTAAACGACGTTGTCGAGGCGCCCCGGGAGATTCTTCTTGGCCATATACTGACGCCAGAACAGGACCTGGTCCGTGATCTCCTCAGGCGTGAGGCTGCGGGTCAGCCCCATCAAGCCCGTCGCGCAGAACGTGCACGCGACCGCGCAGCCGACCTGCGAGGAGATGCAGGTGGTCCAGCGCGTCTCGCTTGGGCGCAAGAGGACCGTCTCAACGACGCTGCCGTCCGAGAGATCAAACAGCGCCTTATGCGCGCGCCCGTCGCCGGAGACGTCCACGCGGCGCTCCTTGATCGACATCAGCGGCGTTTTTTCCGCCAGGGCGGCGCGGACCGCCGCCGGCAGAACGGCGATCTCGTCCCACGAGGAGACGGCCCGCGCGAAGACGGCCTGTCGGACCTGGTCCCAGCGGAACTTCGGCTGGCCCAGCTCCGCGAGCGCCGCCTGGACTTTGGCCGAATCCACTAGTAGGTGAGCTCCCGCACGTGCTTGTTCTCGAGCAGCATGCGCACGACGTTCTTCTGCTCGAGGCGCGGGCCCGCGACGTACCACTCGCTGTAGTAGAGATCCGACTTCTTCATCAGCTTTCGGCGCAAAACTTTCACATCGGAGTTTCGGAAGATCGTCTTGATTTGCTCGAGGCCGTCGTCGTTGAGATCGGACGCGATCTTGAACGTGTGGCGCTGGCGCAGCTCGTCGATCATCGTATCGAGATGCGGGAAGATCGCCTGCACGACAAGGGTGACGACCGCAGTCGCGGCGCCGATCGAGTACATGCCGAAGCCGACGGCGACGCCGATCGCCGCGACGACCCAGATCGTGGCGGCCGTGGTCAGGCCGGTCACGTGCTCGCCTTCGCGCATGATCGCGCCGGCGCCGAGGAAGCCGATGCCCGAGACGATCTGCGCGGCGATGCGCGTGACGTCGGTGCCAGCGATCGAGGCGAGCTCGCGCGAGATGATCGCGAATAAGCACGAGCCCACGCAGATCAGGATGTTGGTACGAAGGCCGGCGGCCTTGTCGCTGAGCTCGCGCTCGAGACCGATAAAAGCTCCGAGAACAAGGGCGACGGAAAGGCTAAGCAAGTCCTGGGCGAACGGCGTCATGGCTCCTCCGTGAACCGGCGAAAACGAGCTCCGCGGCGCGCTTTCCGGAGCGCACGCAGTCGGGCAATCCCACGCCGCCGTACGAGGCGCCGGCGAGAACGAGGCCCTGATGTCCTTTGAGGCACGACCCGATGCGGTCGAGCCGCCGCGCATGGCCGACCTCATACTGCGGGTTGGCCCTGATCCAGCGCGTCGTGAGCTGGGCCAGCGGCTGCGCGCCCTTCAAGCCCAGCGTTTTTTCGATGTCGGCGCGCACGCGCGACTCGAGCCGGGTGATGGCGCCCTCGGCGTCCTGATCGCGGCCGGCCCCGCCGACGAACGCGCGGACCGTCGTCCGTCCCGCGACCGCCCGGGCCGGGAACTTGCTCGAGGAATACGTCGCGGCCGTCACGGTCAGCCCCTCGCCGCGCGGCGCCAGGAAGCCGAAGCCCCGCGGCCGGCGCGGCACGTCCTTCTCGTCGTAGAGAAGGACCGAAGTCGCGGTGGACGAGAACGGGATCTCGCGCAGGCGCATCGCGAGCTCGGGGTCGACGCCCTCGACGCAGTCGGCGAACGCGTACGCGGGCATGGCGGAGATCACGGCATCGGCGTCGAGCACGGCGTTCGGCGTGACGACCTCCCAGCGCCCATCGCGACGGCGCAGGGCCTGCGCGGGGCAGTCGACGCGTACGGAGCGCGGCGGCAGACGGCGCTGCAGCGCATCGACGACCTTCGAGAGGCCGCCCTTGAGCGTCATGAAGGTCGTCAGGCCGGCGCGCGGCTTCGGCGCGCCCCCGCCGAGGTACATCGAGCGCATGAGACCGCCCCGCTTCTCCATCTCGAGCAGTTGCGGGAAAGTGCTGCCCACGCTCATGCGCTCCGGATCGCCCGCGTAAATGCCGGCGAGCATCGGCGCCACGAGGCGTTCGAGCGCCTCGGGCCCGAGGCGGCGGCGCGTGAAGTCGGCCAGCGACTCGTCGACACCGTCCCTGCGCGTCTTCCGGAAAGGCTCGAGGGCCATGTGCAGCTTCGCCCCGGCGGAAAACAGCGGCGAGAACGCGAACGGCAGCACGCGAGTCGGCGCCACGAGGTTCATGCCTGCGGGCATCGGCACGAGGCGACCGCCGAGCAGGATGCCGACCCCGGCGTCGGGCCCGGTGCCGATGAGCTCGTTTTCGAGGCCGAGCTCGCGCACGAGCTCGAGCATCTCGGGCTTGGTCGTGAGGAAGCTGTCGGGGCCCGTCTCGACGACCTGACCGTCGATCGTCTCCGTACGGATCTTGCCTCCGAGGGTCTTGCCGGCCTCGAGCACCGTCACCTCGATCGGAGAACCGCGCTTGACGAGCTCGTAGGCGGCGACGAGTCCGGAGATGCCTCCGCCGAGGACGACGACCTTCTTCGTCGCCGGCGGGCGCTGCCCGGGCCTCATGAAGCGCTCATCGCATGCACCCATTCCGCGACTCGTTTGACGTTGTCGACGGGCGTCGTCGGCAGAATGCCGTGCCCGAGGTTGAAAATATGGCCCTTCCGCCCGCCGTTGCGGTCGATGATGTCCTTCACGGCGGCGCGCAGCGCTTTTTTATCCGAGAAGAGAAGGATCGGATCGAGGTTGCCCTGAACCGCTTTTTTGCCGATCCGCCGCCGCGCCTCGTCGAGATCGATGCGCCAGTCCACGCCGATCACCGAGCCGCCGGCCGAGGCGAAGTCCTCCAGGAAGCCGTTGGTGCCCGTGCCGAACGAGATCACGGGCACGCCGCGCTTCGCGACGCGGTCGAGCACCCATTTCGTGTGCGGCCGCACGCTGCGCCGGAACTGGTCGGGCGAGAGCGCTCCGATCCACGAGTCGAACAGCTGGACGGCCTGCGCACCGGCGTCGATCTGCGCCTCCAGATACTCGGCGGTGACGGTCCGGACTTTCCTCATGAGCATGTCCCACAAATCCGGACGATCCACCATCATGCTCTTCGTGTATTGATAATGGGCCGCGGGCCCGCCTTCAATCATGTAGCTCGCGACGGTGAACGGGGCGCCCGCGAAGCCGATCAGCGCCTGTTTGCCGTCGATCTCGCGGCGAATCAGGCGCACGGACTCGAACACGCACTCGAGCTCGGCCGCGGCGCCCGCAACCTTCAGGCGCTTGATGTCGGCCTCCGTCCTCACCGGGTTCGAGATGGTCGGCCCAGGCGCGAACTTGAGCTTGAGGCCCATGGGCTCGAGGATCAGGAGGATATCGGCGAAC
>JBBQVX010000061.1:0-20767 GCA_038211115.1 Elusimicrobiota bacterium
CGTTCGCCAAGCGCCTCAACGCGCAGCTCTGCATCATCGACAAGCGGCGCCCGCGCCCGAACGAGGCCTCCGTCTACAACATCATAGGCGACGTCAAGGGAAAGAACTGCTTCATCCTCGACGACATGGTGGACACAGGCGGCACGCTCTGCAAGGTCGCCGACAAGATCCGCGAGAACGGCGCGCTGAAGGTCTACGCCGCCTGCGTCCACGGCGTGCTGTCCGGCGCCGCCCACGACTTGATCGCCAAGTCGTCGCTCGAGGAGATGATCCTCACCGATTCGATCCCGGTCCACGCGCTGGCCGGGGGGAAACTGACGGTTCTGTCGATCGCGCCCCTCATGGGCGAGGCGATCGCTCGTAATCACCAGGGCAAGTCCATCAGCGCTTTGTTCGTTTAAGATATAGGAGAGTAATCAGTCATGGAAATCACGTTGAACGTCGAAGTCCGCGCCGCGAAGGGAACCAAAAAGGCCCTGAGCACCTTGCGTGCGTCGTCCACCATCCCCGCCGTCGTGTACGGCGGCGAGAAAGGTCCGATCATGCTTTCGCTGTCCGAGAAAGAGCTGATGGCCGCCCGCAAGAAGGGAGGCGCCAACGCCATCCTCCGCCTGAAGCACGCCAAAGGCGAGGAGACCGTGATCGTCAAGGAGCTGCAGCGGCATCCGGTCACCGACCGGCCGGTGCACGCCGACTTCCAGCGCATCTCGCTGACCAAGAAGATCGAGGCCAAGGTCCCGCTGAACATCGTCGGCGAGGCGCCCGGCGTCAAGACTTCCGGCGGCATGATGTCCATCGACATGCGCGAGTTGCGCATCAAGGCTCTCCCCACGGCCATCCCGCAGCACATCGACGTCGATGTGTCCAAGCTCGAGCTGCACCAGAGCATTCACGTCAAGGACCTGGCGCTCGCCGAGGGCGTCGAAGTTCTCGACGCCGCGGACGCCGCGGTCATCCGCATCGTCCTCGCTAAGGTCGAGGTCGTCGCCGAGCCTGTCGCCGGCGTCGTCCCCGCCGAAGGCACCGTCGTCGCCGAGCCCGAATCCGCCTCCACGAAGGGCAAGAAGGACGAGGAAGGCAAGGTCATCGCGAAGCCCGGCGCCGCTCCGGCCGCGGACGCGAAGGACGCCAAGAAGGAACCCAAGAAGTAAGCCTTTCCGCACATGGCGCTCAAGCTCGTCGTCGGTCTCGGCAACCCGGGCCCGGAATACGAGAAGACGCGCCACAATGTGGGCTTCCGCCTCGCCGACCGCATGGTCGGCGAGGCGGATTCTTTTTCGAACTTCAAGGGACTCGGCGTGGCGGCTAAGGCCGGCGGCTTGTGGATCGCGAAGCCGATGACTTTCATGAACCTGTCCGGCGAGTTCGTGCAGAAATTCGCCGCATACCACAACATCGCGCTTGAGAGTATATTGATCGTCTATGACGAGCTCGCGATTCCGCTCGGCAAGATCCGCATCCGTAAAAACGGATCGTCGGGCGGGCAGAACGGCATGAAGTCGATCATTCAGCACTTCGGAACGGAAAACGTCACGAGGCTTCGCATCGGGATCGGGCCGCAGCCGGAGAAGGTCAATGCGTCCAACTTCGTGTTGGGGAAGTTCACCCAATCGGAAGAAGCGGAATTGGACGACGTTCTGAGCCGCGCGGCGGAAGCGGTCCAGGTCATGGTCGACCATGATATCGATCACGCGATGAACCGCTATAATCCCGCCACGCCATGACCCCCGCCCTTAAGATCATCATCGGCCTCCTCAGCGGCTTGCTCGGGCTCGGCTATCTGTACCGCCCGGACTTGATCGAACGCATGAACGCCGTCCTGCGCGATTACGTCCTCAACGACGCCTACATCGCCCTCGAGCGCAAGAAGTGGGGTATGTTCTTCCTGCTCGTCTCCTTCCTGTTCCTGTACATGGGCTGGTCGGCGCTGCCTCACTGAGGCTCCGATGAAAGAGCTCGAGGCCCTGGCGCGCGAGGCCGTCGCCTGGATGAAGGCTCGCTCGTCGCAAACGCAGGCCGAGGTCTATCTCTCGAGCGGCGAGGACCGCTCGCTGTCGCGGCGCGAAGGCGAGCGCGACGGGGTGTCGGCATCCGAGACCGTCGGCGCGGGCGTACGCCTCGCGCGCGGCGGACGCGTCGGCTTCGCCGCTGCGGGCGGCGCCGATCTGGACGCGATCAAGGCCCTCTACGTGCGCGCCGAGGAGCAACTCCCGCACGCCGAGCCGGATCCGCGCCGCGTCCTGCCGGGTCCGCAGGCGCCGGCCGGCGACGACGCGCTGGCCGGGACTTTGTGGGACGAGTCCTTGTTCACCGCACCCTGGGAAAAGATCGAGAAGCGCCTCGAGGAAGCGGAGGCCGCGGCGCGAGCTCGGCCTCTCGTCGCCCGGATCATGCGCGTCGAATACGCGGAGAGCCGCGGGACCGTCGTCGTCGCCGGCACGAGCGGCCTGTTCGCGAGCGAGCGCGGCGGCTCGGCGAGCGTCTCGATCGTCGCCTCCGCCGAAAACGGGACCGAGGTGCAGCTCGGCGAGGGCTACCGCGCCGAGCGCCGCGCCGCGGACCTCGACTTCGCCGCCGCGGGCCGCGAGGCGGGCACGCGGGCGTCCTCGCTCCTCGGCGGCCGCCGCGGCAAGGGCGGCAAGCGCGCGGTGCTCTTCGAGCCGTGGGTCGCGGGCGAGTTCCTCGAGCTGCTCGCGGAACTGCTCTCCGCGGACGAGGTCCAGAGCGGGCGCTCGCTCCTGGCCGGCAGGCTGGGCCAAGCCGTCGCCTCGCCGTTCGTCACCTTGCGTGACGACCCGCGCCGTCCGGGGGGCCTGGGCTCGAGCCGCTTCGACGACGAGGGCGTGCTGACGCGCGACAAGGCCATGATCGAGAAGGGCGTCCTGCGCGAGTTCTTCCACGACTGCGCCTCGGCGGCTCGCGAGGGCCAGGCGTCCAACGGGTGCGCTTACCGCGACTCGTACGCGGGCCTTCCGGGCCCCGGCGCGTCGAACTTCTACCTGGCGCCCGGCAAAGCGACCCGCGCCGATCTGATCGCCGACACGAAATCGGGCTTGCTCGTCTCCGAGGTCCTCGGCATGCACATGGTCGATCCGGTCTCCGGCGCCTTCTCCGTCGGCGTCACGGGCCTCGCGATCTCGCGCGGCAAGACCGGGTCGCCCGTCAAGGGTGCCATGATCTCCGGCAACCTGCTCGACCTCCTGTCCCGCGTCGACGGCGTAGCGAACGACCTGACCTTCCAGGGCTCCCTCGGCTCACCGACGTTCCGCGTCTCGTCACTCGACGTCGCCTAGGTCACCCCCAGTACGAGCGCAGAAAGCCCTTTTCCTCGGGCTTCTCGTTGCGCCGGACGAGGTCGATCAGGCGCATCAGCGCCTTCTCCTGGCCGCCCGTGAGGTTGAAGGCGATCCCGTAGTGACGTGCGGCGGGATCGCTGCCCGACCGCCCGGCGTCCCGGGCCATGCGCCCGGGCAGGTCGAGCACGCCCTCCTTCCACGCGAGGCTGATCCGGTACGTCGAGCCGAGCTTGAGCGTGCCGCGCACGCGCAGGAGGCAGCCGCTGAGGCTCAGGTCCAGCACGACGCCGTCGCCGATGCGTACGCCGCCCACGGGACCGCTGAAGACCTCGACTTTGAGGTCGCTCGGCCATCTGGCGTGGACGCGCTTGGATTGGTCCATCGGTGTTAGAATAGAACTCCGCGGTTACGGCGTCATTTCAAAGTAATGGGAAAACGGGAGGCCAGACGCCTTAGCTGGAGCTCGACGTGTAGCGGGAAACGGAGTCGCGCCAGAACAGCCAGGACAGCGGCAGCGCCGCGGCCGTCAGGGCGAACGAGTAGATGATCCACGCCGGGGAGAGACGGCCCAGAAGCGCTTTCGCGGGGAACGTCGTCATGACCGCGATCGGGATGCCGACGGTCAGCGCCCAGCGCACGCCGGGCGCGTACACGTCGACCGGGAACTTGCCCATGAACATGATGTCGCGGTAGATCCAGATCGCGCTCTCGAGCTCCTGGGTGCGCACGGCGAGCGCCGCGACGAGAACGTGGATCGCGTAGATGAGGGCCACACCGTTGACCATGAGCAGCGCGTAGGTCGCGTAGCCGTGCCAGCCGATCGGCGGCAGACGCGCGAAGACCATCCCCGTCATCCCGATGACCGGGATGATCGTGACGATGTCGAGGAAGTCCACGCTCGAGCACGTCATGCGAAACAGCGGGGAGCACGGCTGCACGAGATAGAAGTCGAAGTCGCCCTCGCTGACCGTGCGGCGCGCGCCGTACACGCCGCGGAAGAATATCTGCGCGGTCATGTCGACGAGGTTGAAGGTCATGAAGAAGAGCGCGGTCTCGACGAGGTTGTAGCCGGCCACGGTCTCGACATGGTTGAACACGGCCGCCATGAACGCGAAGAAGAAGACGAGCCGGATCATCTTGCCGAGGAGGAAGCCGAAGGAGCCTAAGCGGTAGGTCAGCTGCGCCTGCATCGCCATCGAGGCGGTGCGCAGCCAGATGCGCCAATACTTCCTCAACACGAAGCTCAGCCCCCTTCCGCGGCGTATGAGCTCACGCCGCGCCTCCAGACCGCCATCGACGCCGTGAACACCGCCGCAAGCCACAGCGATTCCATGCCGATCATGCGCAGGGCCTCGGCGGGCGGCATCTTCTCGAGAAAAATCCGGACCGGGAAGAAGACCATGTACGGAAACGGGGTCATCTCGATGAGCCGGCGCAGGGCCAGGGGCAGCACGTCGAGCGGAAAAAAGGCGCCGGCCGCGAACTGCAGGAACAGCTCGAAGCAGAACAACGGCCCGCCGGATTCCGAGGTCCAGAACGCGAGGCAGCTCACCATGAACTCGAGAAAGAAGAACAGCAGCGAGGAGAGGAGGACGGAGGTCCCGAACAGGAGCCAGGTCGCGGGATCACGCGGCAGGAACAGGCCGCCGCGGACGCACAGCGCGAGGAAGCCGACCTCGAGGACGGACGCGGCCACGTGGACGGTTTTCTGCGCCATGTCGAGGGAAAGCGCGTATCCGTAGTAGTGAAGGGGACGGATCAAATAGGAGGAGATCTTCCCGCTGGAGATCTCGCCGACGAGCTGCCAGCCCCGGCCCGTGAACACGAACGAGCGCAGGATGTTCAGCGCGAGCACGTAGGTCAGCATCTCGGCGCGCGTGTAGCCGAGGAAGGTCGCCTTATCTCCGATCAGCGCGGTCCAGAACGAGTACAGGCTCACGACGACCGCGAAGCCGCCGAGCCGGTCCATGATCAAGGTCGAGCGGCGCTGGAGCGTCTCCTGGAGCGCGATCTTGTACGCCGTCCAGTACGTCTTCACGCGTGCGTGAACAGGCGCCGAACGATGTCGTCGATGGCGACTTCCTCGACGTTGAGGTCGGCGACGGGGTAGGAGCCCAGGAGCGTCGCCGCGCTCGCCGCCATCTTCGCGCGCGGGACCTCGAGCGTGACGGTCGAGTCCTCGTATTTGACGACGGTGCCGAGGCTCTTGAGGCCGGCGGGGTCGATCGGAGTCGTGAAGCGCGCGCGCAGGATTTTATGATCGGCGTAGCGCTCGACGAGGCGGTCGAGCGGGCCGTCGTACAGCAGTCGGCCCTTCTCGATGACGATGACGCGCTTGCAGAGCTCGACGACGTCGGTCATGTTGTGGCTCGTGAGCATGATCGTGGAGCCGGAGCGCTTGTTGTACGCCTTGATGAACTCGCGTACGTTCTTCTGCATGACGACGTCGAGGCCGATCGTGGGCTCGTCGAGGAGAAGAAGCCTGGGCCGGTGCAGGAGCGCCGCCGCCAGCTCGCAGCGCATGCGCTGCCCGAGCGACAGCTTCTTGACCGGCACCGACAGGTGCTCGCCGAGCTCGAGAAGGTCGACGAGCTCGTCGAGGTGCTTCTTGAAGTCCGCGTCGGACAAGCCGTAGATCGCCTGGTTGAGCTTGAACGTCTCGTAGGCGGGAATCTCCCACCACAGCTGGGAGCGCTGGCCCATGACGAGCGAGATCGAGCGCTGGAAGGCCGGCTCGCGCTTCCACGGGACGCGGCCCAGCGCGATCGCCGTTCCGGAGGTGGGGGTCAGCAGGCCCGACAGCATCTTGAGCGTGGTCGTCTTGCCCGCGCCGTTCGCGCCGAGGAAGCCGACGAGCTCGCCTTCCTCGATCGCGAAAGACACGCCGTCGACGGCGCGCGTGTCCTTGTATTTCCGGTCGAACAGGGATTTGATCCCGCCCAGCAGCCCCGGCTCCTTGAGGGGGGAGCGGTAGTCCTTCGTGAGACCTTTCGTCTCGATCGCGAGGGCCATTGGGGCGTTAGCCCCTGCCCATCTCGCTCATGTACGCCAAAGTCTTGAGTCCTTCCATGCGGTCGAGGTAGACGAGGCCGTTCAAGTGGTCGGTCTCGTGCTGGACGACGCGGGCGGGAAAGCCCTCATAGATCCGCTTGAAGGGCTTGCCGTCGAGGCCGTGGCCGGACAGCTCGAGCTTCTTGTGGCGGCGAACCATGCCGCGCAGCTCGGGCACCGAGAGGCAGCCTTCCCAATCCTCCTCGTACTCGTCGCCGATCGGCTTGATGACGGGGTTGCAGACGACGGTCAGCGCGATGCCGTCGGGATGGCGCTTCGTGCCTTTCGGCAGGCCCATCAGGAAGATCGAGAGATCCTCGCCGACCTGGTTGCCGGCGATGCCGACGCCGTCGTACTCCTCCATCGTGACGGCCATCTCCTGGACGAGGCGATGGATGTCCTCGGAGCGAATCTCCTCGGGCTTGAGCTTGCGCAGGACCTTGCGCAGGACGGGATTGCCGAGTTGGGTGACTTTTCGGACGCCGATGCCGACGATTCTCGCGCTCATGGGGCCATTTTGCCATATTGGTCGCTTCCTTGTAATATCGCGCCCGGCTCGATATACTGCCTTATGCGGCTCGAGGGCCCAAACCTGAGCGGCCGCCGGCGCCGGCAAGCGATCACGTTGCTGAGCGCCGCGTGCCTGGCGCTGGTACTCGTGCGCAGCGTCGGTTCGGCCCTGCGCTTCGCGCGCGAGCGGCCGGCCGAGAGGAATCTCATCTCGCATTCGCCGATGGGCGAGATACTCACGCACCGCATCCAGGCCATGGCGCCCCTCGTCTCGGATCGCATGCCGCTCGCGACGATCGCGTCGGCGAAGGTCGATTTTCACGCGGCGGCGCCCTACGGCGTCCTGCTCGCCGTCGACCGCGTCATCCTCGTTCTTCTTCTCTTCGCGGCCGGCTTCCTGCTGCACCCGTACGGAGGCTTCATCGCGGCGGCGGCCGCCGCCTTCCTGGCGTATTCGGCTCACAACCTCAATCTGTATCCGGATTCGGGGTACCTCCTGCTCGTCCTGTTGACCGCGGGCCTCGTCGTTTGGCGCGCGCGGGCGCCCTCCGCGGCGCGTAGCGCTTTGCTCGCGGCCGCCCTCGGGGCGACCATGCTGTGGCGGTCGCCGCTCGTGTTCTTCGGCCCCGTGCTCGCCCTCTACGAGTGGGCCGCCGAGCTCCGCTTTTCCTGGAAGGAGAACCGGCGCCGGCTCCTGATCCTCGGCCTCGCGCCGTACCTATTCCTGATTCCGTGGATCGCGATGAACTGGGCCGTCCATCGGCGCGTCGTGATCCTCGAGCTGCGCTCGGCGAGCTCCAACATCGTGACCGGCGCTCTCGGGCTCGTGCAGAACATCGAGGGCGATCTGACCACGCTCGTCGACGAGCCGTTCGACGAGACGAACGGCGGGGCCGTCGTCGGCTGGGCCGTCAGGCAGGTGGTGCGGCATCCGCTGAACTTCGCGCGCGCGTACGCGCTGCGGATGAAGTACGCGCTTTCGTTTCACCCGTGGATCGCGCTGTTCGCGGGAGCCGGAGTCTGGGTCTTCCGCAAACGGCGCGAGTATCGGGAGCTCGCGCTGCTCGCGGCGTATTTTCTGGCGATCCACTGCTTCATGACCGTCGAGGAACGCTATTTCTGGCCGTTGTGGCCCGTGCTGGCGCTGCTCGCGTTCTCCCTGCCCGCGGGCCTGCGCGCGGGCGAGCGGCCGCTCGACGGCGCGCCGGAGGCCCGCTTCGCCTCCGCGACGCTGATGGGCGCGCTGGCGCTCGTCATGGCGCTCAGCGTCCACGCGGAGTGGACCGTGCTTTCCTTCGCGCGGGGCGCGCTCCTCGGCCGCGGAGACGTCGAGCGGCAGTTGAGCGCCGCGCTCAACGAGAGTCCCGGAGACGCGTGGCTGCTTCGCGAGCGCGCAGCCGAGCGGTTCCGGCGGGGCGACTTCGCCGGCGCAGCCGACGACTTCGCCGGGGCCGCCGCGCGCGAGCCCGAGAGCGCGCCGTCGCGCCTGCTGTTGGCCCGGGCCGAGGCGATCCGCGGCGAGCCCGCCCGCCTGCTCGCCTGGAACGATTCGTCGCCGTTCGGACGCGAGAGCCAGCTTCAGCTCGATGCGGAGATTTTGAAGGGGTGCGCCTACCTCCGGCTCGGCCGGAAGACCGAGGCGCTCGAGCGGCTGAAGGCGGCCTGGGCCGTCTACCGGGCCCGGAACATCGTCGTGCGCGGCCCGCAGGGCGAGCGCGAAAAGCGCGTGATCGACAAGCTCAACGCGTCCGATTGGGGCTTCGTTCGCTACTGCGGCGATCTGCAGGGGCCGAGGCCGGACGCGGAGAAGCGGGCGCTCAACGACGCGCTCGAGGCCATCGTGCCGGGCTCGAGCGAGGTCTGGATGGACCGGGCCGGGATCGCGGCGCGCGCGGGCCGGCGCGCCGAAGCGCTGGCGGCCCTCGCGCACGCGCGCTCACTCGCGCAGGACGCCGAGGCCAAGCTGAGGACGGCCGCCGCGTACCGGGAGCTGAAGGACTACGGCGCCGCGGCGGCGCTTCTCGACGCGCTCATCCGCGATTTCCCGGCGGACTCGCGGCCCCGCTTCGAGCGCGCCGAGCTCGCCGCGGAGCGCGGCCGGCGCGCGGAGGCGCTTGAATTCCTGGCGGGCGCGGAGGCGCTGCATCCCGGCGGCGGGGAGCTTCGCCGCGCCCTCGCGCTGCACCGGCGGTTCGGGAACGGCGAACGGGTCGCGGCGCTCCTCGACGAGCTCATCCGCCTCTTCCCCGAGGACGCGCAACTGCGCGCCGAGCGGGCCGGGCGCGCGGCGCCGAAGGGGAAAGACGCCGCCGCTCCGCCCTCCGCCGCCGCGCCGCGCGTCGCGGCGCCGGAGAGCGAGATCGAGCGCCGGCAGAGGGTCGGGCTCGGCTACCAGGACCGGAAGGAATACGGCCGCGCGCTCGAGCTGTTCTCGAGCCTGGCGCGGGAATATCCGGCCGTCGCCGCGTTTCGCAGCGACATGGGCCTTTGCGAGCACTTGAAGGGGGACGACGCCGCGGCGCTCGCGGATTTGGCGGCGGCGATCCGGCTCGAGCCGAAGTTCCTGCCCGCGTACCTGACGGCGGGCGCCATCCACGCGGCGGCGGGCAGGACCGCGGAGGCGGCCAAGGTCTACGACGAGGCGCTGTCGAGAACCGCCGACTCCCGCGACCCGATGCGCGCGGCCGTGCTCGCGGCGCGCAAAGGCCTGCGCTGGCCTTAATGGGATTTTGATACTCTCGTTGACGGATGGGTAAGCGCATCGTCGTCAAGGTCGGCTCCGGCGTCCTCTCGGGAGGGCGCGACGGTCTCGATCCCTCGGTTCTGCGGCGCCTCGCGGGGGAGATCGCGCGCGCGCGCGCGTGCGGCGACGAGATCCTCGTCGTTTCGTCGGGCGCGATCCTCGCGGGCCGGGAGCGGCTCAAGCTCGAGAAGCGTCCCAGCGTCCAGCTCAAGCAGGCGGCCGCCGCCGTCGGCCAGAGCCGGCTCATGCGGGCGTGGGAGGCGGCGTTCGCCCGGCCCAAGATCACGGTCGCGCAGGTGCTGCTCTCCGGCGACGACCTGCACCACCGCGAGCGCTACCTGAACGCGCGGAACACCTTGCTGACGCTCCTGCGGCTCGGCGTCGTGCCGGTCGTCAACGAGAACGACACGGTCGCCGTCGAGGAGATCAAATTCGGCGACAACGACGGGCTCTCGGCGCTCGTGGCGGGCCTCGTCGACGCGAACATGCTCGTCCTGCTGACCGACCAGGACGGCTTGTACACCGACGACCCGCGCAAAAACCCCGAGGCGACCCTGATTTCCGAGGTGCGGCCGGGCGAGCGGCCCGCGCGCGTCGGGAAGGCCGGGCCGTGGGGCACCGGCGGCATGGAGTCCAAGGTGCGCGCCGCCCGCCAAGCGGCCGAAGGCGGCGTGCTCGCGGTCGTGGCCAACGGCGCCAAGTCCGGGACCTTGTCGGCGGTGCTGGCCGGCGAGCGCGTCGGCACGCGCTTCCCGCCCGAGGACAAGCCTCTCGCGAAGCGGCGGCAATGGCTCGCTTTCGCGTCGCACCCGAAAGGCCGCGTCGTCGTCGACGCCGGCGCGCGCGAGGCTCTGACGTCGAAGGCCCGCAGCCTGCTCGCTTCCGGCGTCAAAGGGCTGCACGGGGCCTTCGAGGCCGGGGACGTCGTCAGCCTGGTGGAGGGCGGCGCCGAGTTCGCGCGCGGCCTCACGAACTTCGGTTCGCGGGACCTCGAGAAGATCAAGGGGCTGAAGACCTCCCAGATCGAGGCCGTGCTCGGGCACAAGCCCGCGGACGAGGTCGTGCACCGCGACAACATGGCGGTGCTCAAGAAATGAACGTGAAGAAGATGGCGCTCGAGGCGAAAGCCGCCTCGCGGGCGCTCGCGAAAGCGTCCACGGCGCTGAAGAACAGGGCGCTGCGCGAGATGGCCGCGGCCCTGCGTCGCCGCGCGGGAAAAATATTGTCGGCGAACCGCCGCGAGTTGGCGGCCGTCCGAAAAATGTCCCGGACCGCCGCTTTCATCGAGCGGATGACCCTGAATAGCGAACGCATCGAGAACATCGCGCGCGCGCTGGAGCACGTGGCGAGGCTTCCCGATCCGGTCGGTCGAACGACGCCTTTCGCGCTGCGGCCGAACGGGCTGCGGATCGAGAAGATGCGCGTGCCGCTCGGCGTCGTGGCGATCATCTACGAATCGCGCCCCGGCGTGACCGCGGACGCCGCCGGCTTGTGCGTGAAGTCCGGCAACGCCGCGATCCTGCGCGGCGGAAAGGAGACGGTCGCGACGAACCGTGAGATCGCGGAGGCTCTGCGTGCGGGCCTGCGCGCGGCCGGGCTGCCCGCCGGCTCCGTCGGCTTCGTGAACGATCCGGACCGCGCGGCGGTGCGGGAGCTGCTCCGCCTCGACGCGCTGATCGATCTCGTGATTCCGCGCGGCGGCCCGGAGCTCACCATGGCGGTGCGCCATGAGTCCCTGATCCCGGTCCTCGCGCACGACAAAGGCCTGTGCCATACCTACGTGGACGAGAAGGCGGATCTCGCCATGGCGGCGCGCATCGCGCTGAACGCCAAGGCGGAACGGCCCGGCGTGTGCAACGCGATGGAGACCTTGCTCGTGCACGAGAAGATCGCGCGGCGCTTCCTTCCGGCCATGGCCGCGAAGTACGCCGCGGCCGGAGTCGAGCTGCGCGGCGACGCCAAGACGAAAAAAATACTGCCGGGAATCACGGCGGCGACGGGAAAGGATTGGGACGCGGAGTACCTGGCCCTGATTCTCTCCGTGAAGGTCGTTTCGAGCCTCGACGAGGCGATCGCGCACATCGCGCGGCACGGCTCGGGCCTGGCCGAGGCGATCGTCACGAAGGACGAGAAGCGCGCGGCGCGATTCCTGCGCGAAGTGGACGCCGGAGCCGTGTACGTCAACGCGTCCACCCGCTTCACGGACGGCGGAGAGTTCGGGCTCGGCGCGGAGATGGGGATCAGCACGCAGAAGCTCCACGCGCGCGGACCCGTCGGGCTCGAGGGGCTCACGTGCGAGAAGTTCACGGTGCGCGGTCGCGGCCAGATCCGGCGTTCGACCTGAGACGCGCTCCGCCCGCTCCAAAACCCTGACGTTTTTGGGCCTTGACGCCCCCAAGATTCGGGGTTAAAGTGAGGGTAAGATGGTCGAAAATCTCGAGCACCTCATTCGGCGCGCCGCCGTCGATCCGCGTCTCCCGCGCACGGCTCTATATAAGGAACTTCTGCGCTCGGAGACCTATCTCCTGACCGTCGATACGCCGCTCGAGGAAGGCGAGGTGAAGCGCGTCACGAAGTCCGACGCGTCATTCCCGGTCTGGGCCGACAAGGATCCCGAGCTCGGCGGCGTGTGGGTGCCCGTGTTCCCCGCGCGCGACCGCGTGCGCGACTTCGTCGCCGCGCGGCGCCTCAAGACGCCGAAGGGCAAGGAATTCCTGTGGATGGGTCACATGCCTGGGCAGGTGTTCAGCCTGCTTCGCGGCGTCCGCCGCTTCGCGGGCATCCGCCTCTTTCTCGATCCCGGCGTGTCCGTGGCCGTGCCTTGGAGCGAGGTCCGGGCTTTGTCCGAGGGCAAGATCGCCGACGACGGCCCGAAGCGCTACGAGCTGCCGCTGGAGCGGCTCGTGATCCCGGCCGGCGCGCGCCTGTCCTTCGGCAAGATGAAACCGTGGACTGGAGAAGAGAAGCCGGTCCTGATGCTGATGCCGGACGCGGGGAAGTTCGCGCCCGAGGATATCCGCCGGCTCGTGCGCCTGCCTCTCGGCCAGAAGCACGCGTGGATGCCGGTCCGGCACTTCCTCCAGATGATCCGCCGCCTGCAGGCGCTCGGCGGCGAGGGCGGCCGCTATCTCGAGGACCTCTTCACGTCTCTGCTCGCCTTCGAGATGTACGGCGAGGCGGAGGCGCTGTGCGAGTGGTTCGAGCACCGAGGCCATGAGGCTTACGCGTGGGTGGGGCTGTCGGCGATCTACGGACGTTGCGGACGCATGGACGAGTGCGCGGAGCTGTGCTTGCGGGGTTTGGCGAAGTATCCCGAGGAGCGCTCGTTCCACGTCAACGGCATCCGCGCCTTGACGGCCGTCGGTCGTCCCGAAGAGGCGTTCCGGTGCGCGGAGGCGGCCGTCCGCCGCTTTCCCGGCGACGAGACTTTGGCCGGCCTGTGCGCCAAGCTCGCTCCCGCCGCCGCAGCGCATTAAATCACTGAAAAACGCGTAAAAATTCGGTGAAAACACGATTTCCCTCTTGCGCCCGGGCAGTGCCGGGTCTACACTCAAGAAGGACGTAGGAGAATGTCATGAGCGATCAGCCCCAAGGCCAGTCCAACCTTCAGACCCTCGGCGCGGGTTTTCTCGGCTTCGCCGTCGTCATGGCGATCGGCGGCGGCGCTCTCCTGTTCCACTCCGCGCATAAGGCGAAAGAAGCCGCGAAGCCCGACGCCGCGGCCCCGCCGATCGATCTCGGAGCTTCGGCGCCGCGCCCGGCCGCTCCCGCCGTAACCGCGGCCGAGCCGCAGGTCGCGCGCCATGAGCCGGCGCCCGTCGTGACCGTGACCGTTTCCGCGGCTCAGGCGACCCAGGCCATGAATGCGTTCGCGTCCGTTCTCAAGGCGACGGCCGACGCCAAAGCCGCGGCCGACGCGACCGCCGCGTCCGGCACCCCCGCTCCCGCTCCGGCGCTCGCGCGCGCGGCGCCGGCTGGGAAGACCGCCGCTCCCCGGCTCGCGTCCGCGCAGCATCTGGGCAAGCCGGACGGAAGCTCCGCGGCGACCGCCGTCGTCGCGAACGAGCCCGCTACGCAGCAGGCCGAGAAGGCCGACGACAAGAAGGCCGCGACGAAGGCCGACCCGGCCGCCGCGGCCGTCGCGGCCGCGGTCGCGTCCGTGCACTACGGCGTGACCAGCCGCAGCGAGCTGATGGGCCGCGCCGCCGGACCGGTCTTGAATTTCACGGGCGGCGCCGCCAAAGGCGGTGCGGGCGCTTCAGGCAAGATGGGCGACGACATCGAGACGCGGGCCGCCGAGCTCAAGCGCCAGTTGGACGCCGCGGGCCTCCCGGCCGATCAGCGCGCCAAGCTCCAGAAGGAGCTCGACGACGCCCTCAAGGGCCCGCAAACCGCGACGGCGGCCGCTCAGTAAGGGAACAGCGCGTCGAGCGGCTTTTCCTCGAACTCGCCCAGAGTCTTGAGCTGATCGAGGCCCACGCGGTCGCGATGCCCGAGGATCCAGACGGTCAGCGGCTTCGTCTTGAAACGCTGCGCGAATGACTGGAGCTCCGGCAAGGTGTACTTCAGCGCGCGCTCGAAGCGCTTCGGCCCCGGATCTCCGCCCGTGAGGCCCTGGTCTTCCCAGCCGATCACCGTGCCGGGAACGGAGCGGAAGGACACCGGGCTCGTGCGGTAGGACTCCTCGATCGATTTCGCCGTCTCGTGGAAACGCTTCTCCGAGCCCGTGAAATCCTGGAGCAAAGTCTGCATGAGCTTGACCGCTTCCACCGTCTTGTCCGCCTGGCAGCCGAGGCGCCCCCACAGCTGGGTGTCGTCGCCCTTTTCCGCGAGCACCGTGTGGCCGCCCGTGGCGGAGTACGCGAGCGCGCGCGACTCGCGCACTTCCTGGAAGATCACGGAGCTCATGTCGCCGCCCATGTACTCGGCGTAGAACTGGTAGTCGGTCACGTGCTCGGGATCGTACGTCTCGTCGGCGGAAAACAGGCCGACCTGCGCCTGGACCATGTCGCGGTGCGTGAACAGCACGCGCGGCGCGGCGGGGTGCAGCAGCTTGAGCGGGACATGCGGGGGGACCGGGCGCGCGCGGCGGCCGGACTCGAGGAGCTTGCCGAGTTCGCGCGGCGCGCGGTTGCCCACGTAGGCGATGCGGGACGGGTGGAACATGAAATCCCGGATCAGAGATTTCAGGTGCGCCTCATTGAGCGCCTTGAACTCGGCGTTCGTCAGGCGCCGGAGCACGCTGCTCTCGCGTCCGCGCGAAGAGATTTGGCCGAGCGCGTAGTGCACCGCGGCGGGGTTCTTCTTCTCGTCCTCGCGCGCGCCGAGCTCGACGTCGATCATCTTTTGCAACGTTCCGGACTCGATATTGGGCCAATCGAAGCGCTGGGCCATCAGCTCGAGCGAGGGCCACAGATTGCGATCGAGCCCGGACAGGTGGATCGCCGTCTCCTGGTCGCCGCACGAATAGGAGAGCGTCGTCCCGAGCGCGAAGAGCTTCTTCTTGAACTCGTCCGCCGACCAGGGACCGGCGCCGGAGAGCTCGAGGAGGTCGACGGCGGCGCACAGCTCGCGCTCGGCGCGCGAGCCGCGCTCGTAGATGAACGAGAGCGCGAACAGGTCGTTGTACGGGTTCGGCGTCGAGTAGAGGCGTCCGCCCTCGATCGGGGTGATCTGGTAGTCGCGCCCGGAGACGAGCCACTTCGGCTCGAGCGGCGGGGCGGGGATCGCGAGGACCTCCTTCAGGAACGCCGACTCGCGGGAGGGGTCGATCGCGATGTGCGTGAACGCGGGCTTGGAGATCTTCGGCACCTCGGGCTTGGCGTCGCGGCGGTAGACGGCGATCCGGTCGGCGCCCAGGTACTTGTTGGCGACGCGCACGACGTCGGCTTTCGTGACCTTTCGGATCCGGTCGAGGCGCGAGGCCGCGCGCTCCCACGGCTCGAGCGCGATGAAGGAGGCGGCCATGAGGCTGACGCGCGACTCGTTCGACTCGAGCCGCGCCTTCTCGCCGAGCTCGAAATTCACGATGACGGCGGCGACGTCGTCCTCGCTGAAGTCGCCGGACTTCAGCGCCGCGACGGCCTCGAGAAGGAGCGCTTGGGCTTCCTCGGGGGTCTGCCCTTTCTTCGGGAGGGCCCAGACGTTCCAGGAGCCCGCGTCGTTGCGCATCGACGGGTACGAGCCGGAGGACTTGACCTTCTGCGCCTGGTTGAGACGCAGGTTCAGGAGGCCGGCCGCCGAGTTGTCGACGATCATGTCCATGACCTCGAGCGCGTCGGCGTCGGGGTGAGAGGCCGGCACCGTCAGCCACGCGAGCTCGACCTTCTGCTCGGCCTCGTACTTGACCTCGTACTTCTCCTCGCCCTTGGGCTTGGGGAGCTCCCATTTCGGCAGCTCGGGGAGCGTGTGCGCGGTCCAGACGCCGAAGTGCCTCTTGATGAGCTCGAGCGTCTTCGCGCGGTCGAAGTCGCCGGACAGCGCGATCGCCATGTTGTTCGGCGCGTACCAGCGGTCGTAGAACGCGTACATCTTCGCGAGCGAAGGATTCTTCAGGTGCTCGATGCTGCCGAGCGTCGGCTGCTGGCCGTACGGGTGCTTCTTATAGAGCCGGTTCTCGACCTCGTCGCCGAGGATGCGCTCCGCGTTGTCCAGCGAGCGGTTCTTCTCCTCGTAGACGGTCTCGATCTCGGTCTGGAACAGCCGGAACACGGGGCTCTTGAAGCGCTCGGCCTCGACCTTGGCCCAGGCCTCAAGGCGGTTGGCGGGGATGCTCACGACGTAGACGGTCTGCTCGTCGGACGTGAACGCGTTGAGGCCCTCGGCGCCGATGCTCCGGTAGAAGCGGTCGAACTCGTTGGGCACCGCGAACGCGGACGCGCGGCCGTTCGTCTCGTCGATGTCCTTGTAGATCTTGGCGCGGGCCTGCTCGTCCTTGGTCTTGAACAGGTCCTCGTACAGCTCGCGGATGCGCTCGAGCTCCGGGCGTTCCTTCTCGTAGTCGAGCGTTCCGAGGCGTGAAGTGCCCTTGAAGAGCATATGCTCGAGGTAGTGCGCCATGCCCGTGCTGTCGGAGGGGTCGTTCTTGGAGCCGGCGCGCACGACGACGCGGGCCGAGATTCGGGGCTCGCCCTTGTTCGGGCTCAAGTACACCGTGAGCCCGTTGGGCAGACGGTGGATGCTGACGCCGATCGGATCGTCGACGCGAGGCGTTTCCAGCACCGCGGGCACGGACGGAGCCAGGGAAGCGGAGGCCTTCGGCTTGGCCGCGGCCGGAACGGCGAGTACCACGGCGGCGATCCACGGGGCGAGAATCTTCATAGCTTGGGCTTCTCCTCGGTCTGGGCCGGCTTCTTGATCGGTTTCGGGGCTTCGGGCGGGAGCTTGACCACGGGGCCGGCCTGGATCGCGGACCATTGATAATGGTTCTGGGCGTTCCAGAGGATCCAGCCGCGCACGCCCTGCTCCTCGGCGGCCTGGATCTGTGCGCGCACGTGAGCCGGCGTGTAGCGCACGCCCATCGAGAAGTCCTGCAGATACGGCCGCAACGAATCCGGCCGCGCGCCGAGCCGGGTGAGAGCGTCCTTGATGCCCTGCCGGATCGTCTCGTACGGCGCGTGGTTCGGGTTCTTGAGGCCGTACTCGCCGTGCGCGTAGTGTGACGGGTACATCATCGGCGAGACGTAGTCGACGAGGTCCGCCATCTGATCCAAGGTCTGGCCGATGCCCATGCCGTTGTCGACGCTGGTCGTCAGGCCGAACGTGTCGATCGAGATTTTCACGCCGAGCGGCTTCAGGCGCGCGGACGCGACCGTCAGGAATTCGCGCAGATTCGCGGAGGCCGTCGCGGGGGAATGGTCCTTGCGCGAGTAGCGGCACTGACGGGTCTTGCCGTCGGAGGGGAAGCGGATGTAGTCGAACTGGATCTCGTCGAAGCCCGCAACGACGGCGCGCGAGGCGATGTCGAGCACGTAGTCCCAGACCTCCTTCTTGTACGGATCGACCCAGGCCGTGCCCTTGTCGTTGGCCCAGATGCGGCCGTCGGGAAAGTGGACGGCGAGGTCGGGCCGCGCGCGCGCCAGGTGGTCGTCCTTGAAGATCGCGATGCGCGCGATCGTGTAGATCCCGGCGTCCTTGAAATCCTTGACCGCGCCCGGCAGGTCGGGGATCGCGTTCGTGAACGCGCCGGTCTTCTCGGCCAGCGGCACGCCGCGCACGAACTCGTGCCCGTCGTAGTCTTTGAGCGCGATGACGACGGCGTTGAAGCCGCCGTTCTTCATGTCGGCGACGAAGCGGCGTCGGGCTTTGGTCGAGCCGGCCGCCCAGCCCGTGAAGTGTACCCCGCGGAACGTCGCCACGGAGGCGGTCGCCGAGGAAGCTTCTTGGGCGGAGGACGGAGAGGCGGCGCAGAGCGCCAGCAGCAGAAGGGGAATGTTCAGCACCGGGAGAAACTACCAAATCCCGTGCAGCGGCGTCAGGGTGGGGGGGCGTCGGCCCAAAATAGGGGCAGGGCGATGATGTCGAGGCGGGGCGTCGATTCACCGCGCTTCCAGCCGACCGGCGCCGGTGTGAGGTCGCCGTCGGTGATGTGCTCGAGGACGGCGCGGCGCTCGTCGGTGTCGCGGATGCGGTAGGGAGGATCGAGGTCGAGGATCTGGCCGCGGCGGTGATTCGGGGCTTTCATGCTCACGGTCCACCCCGTCTCCTTGGCGAGATCGACCGTATAGGCGCCCTTCTCGTCGGTCCTGGCGGTCACGGCTTCCTTTTCGTTCTTGATGAACGAGATCTCCGCGTTCGGCACGGGCAACAAAGTTCCGAGGTCGTACACCGTTCCCGACACGCGCCATTCGTTTTTCGAGGGGGGCTTCGGCTTCGCCGGCGCCGGGGCGACCGCTCCGGGCCGGCCTTGAGGGGGGGCGGGGGACGCGGGCGCCTGCGGGGAATCGGGGGTCATGACCTTGTTCATGTAGGCCCCTTCGAGGGGCACGGGAGCGTCTGGAGGCGGAACGGCGCCTTCCGTCCTTCCCGCGTAGTTGGAGGGGTTGCGCATGTCGTCGGCCCACTTGGCGACCTTGGCGCTCGCGGCACTCGCGGCCTTCCCCATCTGAGCGTGATAGGTGACAACCAGCTTGCCGGCCGCGCCCAGGACGAGGACGGCTCCTATGATCTGGAACGGACGGCGCCTCTTGCGGGCCTTGTCCTCGCGGAGCTTGGCATAGCCGCGCATGATCTCCTGCTTGGTGCGGGAGCGCATGCAGATTTGGCAGCCCGTCGCCTCGAGCGGAAGAGGCGTGTGGCAGCCGGGGCACGGCAAGGTGTCGTGTTCGGGCATTCTATTTTTTGGCCGACGGAAGAAGAACGAAATTGAGCTCGGCGATTTCCGCGCCCTCGCGGACGCGCAGGGGCACCGGTTCTAAATCGCTGTCGGTCGTCTCGTCTAGGACCATTTGCCGCGCCTCGCGGGACTGTTCGCGCAGCGGAGGATCTCGATCTTCGAGCAGTCCCGTCCGATACCCCGCAGGAGCGGAGATTGTAGCCGATACCATGCCGTTCGCATAGTTCTTGGACATGTCGATCCAGTAATGGCCGGCCGCGTCCGTGGTCGCCGACATGGCGATCCCGCCGTCCTTGCTGATGAACCGGAGCTGCGCGCCGTCGACCGGCAGGAGGGTGGAAAGATCGTAGACGAGGCCGTACCAGCGGCGCATGCCCTGTATCGGCGGAGTCGGAACCGGGGCGGCCGATGCGGGCGCGTCGGCCGGCGGGGTTACCGCCGCCGGCGGCGGCGCGCTGATATAGGCGAACGAGGAGACCGCGGTTTCGGCGGGGCGCGGGCCTCCGGCGATCAGGAGGCCGGCGGGTTCGGGCGACGCGGCCGGAATCGAGGCGAAGAGATGGGCCGGATCGCGGGTCCTCTCGACTTCGGCGGTGAAATCGCGCCAGCTTGCCTGCGCCCAGGCCTTGAGGGGGGCGCGCTCGAGCCAGACGAGGCCCGTTACGACGGCGGCCGCGACGCCGACCGCGGCGAGTTTGGGCCGGCGCCGGCGCCATTTGGCCTGCCGGCACTGGGAACAGCCCGTTTCCTCGATGCCAACGGGATTGCCGCACTGCGGACAGGGAACGGAGGCCATATTGGGTTATAACAGGAAGAGCGCGGCGCGTCCAGGTCCCCGGGCCCCGGGGAGCCCATTCTTGACTAAAATGGTCAGGAATGGTACACTGAGGCGTGGCCAACCAAGACATGAAGGAACTCGCGGACCGCGAGTATAAATACGGCTTTAAATCGGAGATCGAAGCCGATCAGGTCCCCCGCGGCCTGAGCGAAGACACCGTTCGGCTGATCTCGGCGAAGAAGAACGAGCCCGCCTTCATGCTCGAGTTCCGGCTCAAGGCCTACAAGCATTGGCTCACCATGACCGAGCCGACCTGGGCCCACGTCCACTACCCTAAGATCGACTACCAGAACGTCATCTACTATTCGGCGCCCAAGGCCAAGAAGAAGCTGAACTCGATGGACGAGGTGGACCCCGAGATCCGGGCCACGTTCGACAAGCTCGGCATTCCGCTCGACGAGCAGAAGATGCTCTCGAACGTCGCCGTCGACGCGGTCTTCGACTCGGTGTCCGTCGCGACGACCTTTCGCAAGACCTTGGCCGAGGCCGGCGTGATCTTCTGCTCGTTCTCGGACGCCGTGAAGGAGCATCCGGAGCTGCTCGAGAAGTACCTCGGATCCGTCGTCCCTTACACCGACAACTTCTTCGCCGCGCTGAACGCCGCCGTGTTCTCCGACGGGTCCTTCTGCTACATCCCCAAGGGCGTGAAGTGCCCGATGGAGCTTTCGACCTATTTCCGGATCAACGCGAAGGACACCGGCCAATTCGAGCGCACCTTGATCGTCGCCGAGGAAGGCGCCAGCGTCTCGTACCTCGAGGGCTGCACGGCGCCGATGCGCGACGAAAATCAGCTGCACGCGGCCGTCGTCGAGCTCGTCGCGATGGACGACGCGTCGATCAAGTATTCGACGATCCAGAACTGGTATCCCGGCGACAAGAACGGCAAGGGCGGCATCTACAATTTCGTGACCAAGCGTGGGAAGTGCGCGGGCAAGCGGTCGAAGATCTCGTGGACGCAGGTGGAGACCGGCTCCTCGATCACGTGGAAATACCCG